>CAZFAT010000251.1:0-33782 GCA_964517075.1 uncultured Solibacteraceae bacterium | reverse complement strand
ATCCGGCAGCGCCGCGATCATCGCCTCGACGTGTGCGGGATTCGGAGTCTGGTTCTGCGCCGGCGGCGGAAAGACCGACAGGACGCCCGCGCGAACCTGATCGGCCGCCAGCGACCCGGCGCGGCCACGCTCCCAGGCGCTTGCCCAGCCGTCGAACGTGGCGCGGAGTTCGGCGCGTGTGAGGCTGCCGTCCTTGTTCGCGTCCGCGGCCGTGAAGAACGCGGCGCCGATGCCACCGCCGCGACCACCGCGACGTCCCACGCCGCCCTGCCGCGCACCGGGAGCCGCCGCCTGGAGCTTCGAATCCTCAGCCGGCGGCGAGGCCACCGCCATCCGCCCGAGACCGGGGGCCGCGACCGCCAGCACCGCCGCCGCCGACACAGCCGTCGTCCAACGTGCCGTCGAACCCGAGCGTCCCGTCATGGCCCCTCCTCACCCGCTGCGCGCGGTCCTACGCTACCACTTCCTTATGCCGGCCCGTCGATGTCGGTGCCCAGCGCCGAGGACGGGCGATCCCACTCGTTCCAGATGAGCACGCTGTGCGTCTCGCGCAGCAGAAACGAGCCGACGATGAAGGTGAGGAAGGCGACGACGATCGGATAGTAGAGCCCGGCGTAGATGTTGCCGGTCTGCGCGATGACGGACAGCCCGATCAGCGGGAGCAGGCCGCCGAACACGCCGTTGCCGATGTGGTACGGCAGGGACAGAGCCGTGTAGCGGATGCGCGCCGGGAACGCCTCGACCAGATAGGCGGCAATCGGCCCGTACACCATCGTGACGAAGATCAACTGGACGAAGACCAGGCCGATGAGCTGCCAGGCGGAGGGCTCGCTGAGCAGGGCGGCCAGACTCGTGTACGGCAGGACCTCCCGCGCCGGCTGCAGCGCGCCGTCGACCATGGCCTGCGGCGTCAGGCTGATGGCGCCCGTGACGGTGTTGCGCTGCGAGATGGCCGTGACGACGCCCGACCCGGCCGCGCGCTGCATCGCGTGGTAGATGGGAAGGTAGGCCACGGCCGCGAGCAGGCAGCCGGCCATCATGATCTTCTTCCGGCCGATCCGGTCCGACAGTGCGCCGAACACCACGAAGAGCGGCATGCCCAGCAGCAGCGCCGCGGCAACAATGTAGTTCGACGATGTGGTGTTGACCTTCAGGATGGCCTGCAGGTGAAACAGCGCATAGAACTGGCCGGTGTACCAGACGACGCCCTGCCCGGCCGTCGCGCCGAAGAGCGAGATCAGGACGATCTTGAGGTGCCGCCACTGCGTGAAGGCATCCTTGAGCGGCTGCGCCGACGTCATCCCCGACGATTTGATGTGCTGGAAGATCGGCGACTCCTTCATGCGGAGCCGCATGTAGAGCGACACGCCAACGAGCAGGATCGAGATGAGGAACGGGATGCGCCAGCCCCAGGCGCGAAACGCCTCCGTGCTCATCGCATTCTGGACAATCAGGATGACCGCGAGCGACATGAACAGGCCGAGCGTCGCCGTGATCTGGATGAAGCTCGTGTAGAAGCCCCGCTTGCCGTCGGGCACGTGCTCGGCGACATAGACCGCGGCGCCGCCGTACTCCCCGCCGAGCGCGAGGCCCTGCAGAATCCGGATCACCAGCAGCAGGATGGGCGCGGCGTAGCCGATCGTGGCATAGGTCGGCAGCACGCCGATCAACGCCGTCGCGCCGCCCATCACGAGCAGCGTGATCAGGAACGCGTACTTGCGCCCGACAAGGTCCCCAATGCGGCCGAAGAACAGCGCACCGAACGGCCGGACAACGAAGCCGACGGCAAACGTGGAGAGGTACGCGATGAGCGCGAGCGTGTTGTTGCCCGCCGGATAGAACAGCGGCGAGATCACCGTCGCGAGACTTCCGAAAATATAGAAGTCGTACCACTCGATCATCGTCCCCACCGCGGAGGCCGAGATGACGGGCCAGATCTTGGTGTCGCGCGTGGGACGGCTGATCGGCCGACCTCCGGCGCCGGCGCTCAGGGCGGACGCGTCAGTCATGCAGCGGGAGGGTACACGGCCCGGCGGGGATCGGCAAACCAGCACCGCCCGGCGGCGGAATCGCCGGCAGGCCCGGACCCGGAAAGACTGCTATCCTTCGTCCGTCCGCGCATGTCCATTCCGCCACTCGTGCCGCGCCGCCGCATCGAAGGCATCTCGGCCGTGCTCCTGCCGTTTGATGACGCGGGCGGCATCGACTGGGCGGGGTTCAGCGCGCTCGTCGACCGCACGTGGGCCGCGGGCCTCACGCCGGCCGTGAACATGGACACGGGCTATGTGAACCTGCTGTCCACCGCCGAGCGCGCCCGCGTGCTGGCCGAGACGGCGGGCCTCGCCGCCGGCCGACGGTTCGTGGCTGGCGCGTTCATCGAGGGCGAGGCCGGCGATCCGGTGGCATTGTACCGGCGCGAAATCGAGGCGATCCGGTCGCATGGTGGCCTGCCGATCATCTTCCAGTCGACGCCGCTCACCCGGGGCGGTGAAGCGGCCACGCTCGAGATCTACGCGCGGATCGGCGAAATGGGCGGTCCGCTCCTGGCGTTCGAGCTGGGAACGATGTTCGCGCCGTTCGGCCGCATCTATTCGATCGACTGTTTCCGCCGGCTCCTCGACATCGAGGCGTTCACCGGACTCAAACACTCCTCGCTCGATCGCGCGTGTGAGTGGGACCGCCTCGCGATTCGCGACGCACATCGTCCGGACTTCCGCGTCTACACCGGGAACGACCTCGCGATTGACATGGTGTTCTACGGGAGCGACTACCTGCTGGGCCTGTCCGCGTTTGCCGTGGAGGCCTTCGCGCGGCGCGACCAGTGCTGGGCAGCCGGCGATCGGCGCGCGTTCGCGCTGAACGATCTGCTGCAGTACCTCGGGCAGCTGGCGTTCCGAGCGCCGGTGCCGGCCTACAAACACTCGGCGGCCCAGTTCCTGAAACTCCGCGGGGTCATTGCGAGCGACCGCCCGCACCCGAAGGGGGGCACGCGGCCCGACGCCGACATCGCGCTCCTTGCCGACATCCGCGACCGGCTCGACCGGGCGATGGCAGGCGGCGACTGAGGTGAGCCGCGATCGCTTTCCGCGCGTCGCGTCGCTCAAGACGGCTGTCGCCCTCCGCACGCACCTGTCGGCCTCCAATATCCCGCTGGCTTTCGACGATCAGCTGACGGCCGCTGCCGAGTCGCCGCTCGGCCGACCCATCGAGGCCGACGGCCTGCGCGTGGGCAACCGGTTCTGCATCCTGCCGATGGAAGGCTGGGACGGCACGCGCGAGGGGGAGCCCAGCGAGCTCACGCGGCGCCGCTGGCGCAACTGTGGCCTGAGCGGTGCGAAGCTCATCTGGGGCGGCGAGGCCGTGGCCGTCCGCCACGACGGGCGCGCGAGCCCGAATCAGCTCGTGCTCCGGCCGCGCACGGCCGGCGCCATCACCTCGCTGCGCGACGACCTCGTGGCGGCGCACCGCGAGCGTTTCGGCGCCGGCGCGGACGGTGATCTCGTCATCGGCCTGCAGCTCACCCACTCGGGCCGGTTTGCCAAGCCTGACGCGCCCGACCGTCCGGCGCCGCTCACGGCCTCGACGCATCCCGTGCTCGACCGCCGGTTCCCGGGCGGGCTGCGCCAGTTGACGGACGATGACCTCGATCGGCTCGTTGACGACTTCGTCAGCGCAGCGCGCCTCGCCGAATCGGCGGGCTTCCAGTTCGTGGACGTCAAGCAGTGCCACGGCTACCTCGGGCACGAACTCCTCGGAGCCCGATCGCGGTCCGGCCGCTACGGCGGGCCGATCGAGCATCGTCTGCGTTTCGTGGAGGGAATCATCAATGGCATCCGCGCGGCGGCGCCGCGGCTGAAAATTGGCGTCCGCCTGTCCGTGTTCGATCTGGTGCCGTATCGGAAGGGGCCGGACGGCGCCGGCGTGCCCGACCTGGCCAATCCGGCCGACGCGGAGGCGCTCGACGGGTTCGGCCTGCTGGGCGATCAGCCGCTGGACGATGCGCTCGCGGACAGTCGCGTTCTGATCGGCCGGCTGCGGGATCTCGGCGTGCGGTGGATCTGCGTGACGGCCGGCAGTCCGTACTACTGCCCGCACGCGCAGCGGCCGGCGTTCTTTCCGCCGATGGACGGCTATCAGCCGCCCGAGGATCCACTCCGCGGCGTCGCGCGCCAGATTGAGGCGACGGCCCGCCTGAAGGCCGCGTTCCCCGATCTGGTCTTCGTCGGTTCGGCCTACAGCTACCTGCAGGAGTGGCTGCCGCACGTGGCCCAGTACAACGTCCGCGAAGGACTGACAGACCTGGTGGGCCTCGGCCGGCTGGCGTTGTCGTATCCGGATCTGCCAGCCGACGTGCTGAGCGGCGTGCCGGTCCGCCGGACGTCCCTGTGCCGCACGTTCAGCGACTGTACGACGGGCCCGCGGATGGGCTTCGTCTCCGGCTGCTATCCGCTCGATCCGTTCTACCTGGCGCGGCCGGAGGCGGAGGTCGTGCGAAAGATCAGGACGGGGATGGTGGCGGGATCGTAGCGTTCTCGGTTCTCGGTTCCCGGTTCAGCTGCGAGCGTGAGCCACAGCGGGAGAGGTGACCTATGAAGGTGTCGCGCAGAGATCTCGCGATTCTACTGCCCGCGCTGGCGGCAGCGTCGCTCCGGCCCGCTCACGCGCAGACGGCGCCGGCCGGCCAGGCGGCGGCCCCGAGGCCGGCCCGGCCCACGCTCGGCTCGAAGAACTATCACCACAGCCAGCTTCCGTACAACGGAAACGACACGAGGAAGAGCCGGCGCTTCTTCATGGGCGCGACACACGGCGGCTTCGCCCTTGAAGCGCACGAAACCATTCTCGGCCCGGGCGTGGAAACTCATGCGCCACACCGGCATCTCCACGAGGAGATCCTCATAGTCGTCGAGGGCACCGTGGAGGTTTACCGCGAAGGGACCACGGAAAGGGTTGACGCCGGCTCGCTGATCTTCCACGGCTCGAACCAGCTGCACACCCTGCGCAACGTCGGCAGGGTCCCGGCGCGCTACTACGTGGTCGAGTTGAGGGGCGACGGCTAGCGGCGCCTCACTCGTCCCTCGACCACGAGAGCGTGCCCGAGGAGCAGCGTTCCACCTGCGCGACGATGGTGGCCGTGTCGGACAGCGACAGATCGATCCACGGGCGACGTCCGCGATCGAAGACGCGTGGGAGACCGCGCACGCAGATCCCAGAATGGCGGCAGAGCGCCGGCTTCCAGGTCACAACGACGTCGCCGTTCCGATAGTGCTTCACTAGTTCGCGCGGCATGGCCCCAGTGTAAAGCTGGCGGCCGCGCCCGCGAGGGCTACATCGACGCTGTCGATGATCCTGGCGCGGCCACACTGATCGCCGCTCAGGTCGTCGGCGGGTGAGAGCCTCTACAGGGCGCGCAGGGCCGCATTGTTTTCATTCTCGCATGGCACGCTGCTCGTCGCGCTTCGCGCGTCCGGCCACCGACATCGAGAGCTTTCGAATCACCGATGGCGAGGTCTCCCGATCGGCAGTGGCGGGACATCATGGCCGTGATCAGAGGTCGTCTGCCTTGCGGTACCCTTCTGTCATCGCTCGGACGCTTCTCCGTGTGCGCCCGGGTCTCGCGAAGGTCCGAGCCGGCCCTCGTAGGCTGGCATACGAGTTGCGGCGTGATCCGCATGGCATTCGGCCTGCAGTCCCGTAATCAGCGGCGCTCGTGTCGTGTGGACGCGCTGCTGCGCGTCAAAGGTGAGCTGGTGCCGCTCCGCCATCCGATCAGAATTTTCAATCTCAACAGAACAGGGTTGGCGGTCCTGAGCGAGGCGAGATTCCGGTCGGGAGAACGGTGGGAGTTCCGGTTGACCGGAATCGGCGGGCCATCCGTGCACGTGACCGCGGCCGCGGTGCACACCCAATCGGTTCCCGACTCTCCGGGCCTGTACCTGACCGGGTTCGAGTACCAGCCTGAGCGGCCGGGCGGCGCCGTGCCTGAAGCCGCCATCCGCCAACTGGTCGCCGCGATCGCGCCAGCCGGATTTCACGTCTGACGACACCCTCGCGGGTGGGTGCCGATCGCGTGGGCCGGGCCGGCATCCCGGGCCGCGCCGGATCGGACGCGAACGTTGATGCGACGAGTGCGGCCACCACATCGATGGCTAGGCGAAAACGACGCGTGGCCCGTCGCCATCGCCGAATTGCTCGACGCGGACGTGGTTGCGGCAGACCGCAGCGCATTCGAGGGGCGCGCACCGCCAGCACTTCGACGCTGAAGACATCGACGGCCACGGGAGTGGCCGGCGGCGCTCGCGCGGTCTTGCGGCGGAGCCGCGACGACGAGGGTTCAAGGGCGATCTGGGCTTTTGGTCGATGCCCGGCCTGTCGAACTCTGTCCGGCCGGACAGAGTTGTCGTCCCTCGCGGCGCCCGGCCGCCGCCTCCGGGCACCCGCGCGCCGAATCCCCACTCGGCTTCGAGTTCTTATTTCCTGCTGTACACCATCACCCACTTGTTCCGTTTCGGGAAGATCCCGGTGATTTCCTGCGTCTGGTCGAAGCCCGCGTCGCGCATCCACTGGGCGACCTCCGCCTTCGACGGCAGCGGGACGCCTTCGAACGTATCGCGCTTGAGCACCTCCCGATCGAACTCCACAATCGCGATGCGACCTGCGGGCTTCATGTACTTTGCCAGGTTCTTGATGTACAGGGCCTTGTGCTCGATGTGGTGCAGCACGTCGTTCATGAAGGCGAGATCGACGTCAGCCGCAGGCAGTTGCGGGCTCTCGGGGAGCCCGAGCACCGGTTCGATGTTCGGAATCTGCTCGCCGGCCGCGCGGCCCAGCAGATAACCAATCAACATCGGCTCGATGTCCACCGCATAGACCTTCCCGGTCGGCCCCACGGCCCGTGCGAACGGGCGCGAGAATACGCCCGTGCCGGCGCCGATGTCCGCCACGACGAGACCGGGCTGGAGGTCGAGCCGCGCCAGAATGGCCTCGACACTCTGCCCCTTCACCCGGCCGGGCGCTTCCAGCCGGCGAATCTGCTCCTGGGGCGGCACCGCGGCAAGCTGCAGCGCGGAGGCAACGGCGGAGGCGACGAGCCACACCGCCGTGGCGGCGACGAACCAACGCATCGGGCGGATCATGGAGGCTCCCTTCTCTGCGACGGATTGCCCTATTGGACACCCGTTCCCGCCGCCTGGCCGGGGACGCCGAACGGGTCAGCGCTTCGTCCACGACCGCATCTGGGCCAGAAAGTTGAACGGTTCGCGCATCCCTGCTGCCAGCGTGATCCCGACGTAGACGAGGCCATAGGTCCCGAGGGTCCCCGCCGCCCGTCCGATCGGATGCTGCGCGGGAATCGCCAGCTTCACCATCCACGCCACCGCGGCGGCCGCGGCCGCGGCGGCCCAGAGCCGGAGCAGGAAGGGCCCCAGATGCCCGGACCGCACGCGGCCAAGCCGATCGTCGAGCCAGCCGCGCAGGAGGACGAACTCGATCCAGCCGCTGGCGCCGATGGCCGCGCCGAGCCCGGCCGCGCCCCATTTCGGGTCCAGTCCCAGGAGGCGTACGACCGGGATGGCGAGCAGGACGCCGAGCGCCCCGCGTGCCGCCAGTCGGACGATCGACGCCTTGAGCGGCGTTCGCGTATCGCCGATCGCGTAGAAGGCCGTCGCGTACAGCCCACCCATCGAAACGCCCACCAGACCGATCGAGAGTGCCCCGAGGATGACCCAGACAAACACGACGTCGTCGGGGCCGAACTGACCGCCCAAGTACGCGGCCGCCACCACGACATCCCCGAGGCCGATGAATGCCACCGCACAGGCCACCAGCAGATAGGCGGTGTGGCGGAGCGCCGAGTCCAGCGCACCGACCAGGCGGGACACGAGCGTGTCATGGTCCGCGGCCGCCGCCGACAGCTGCGGCAGCAGGGCCGCCGAAATCGCAACCGTGAAGAGACCCACGGGCAGGGAATACAGCAACTGCGCGTAGCCGAGGCCGGCGATGGCGCCGGTGGCCACGAAGCCGGCGATCGCCACTTCCAGCCAGGTGCCGGCGCGTCCGATCAGGCCGCGTCCGGCGGCCGGCAGCGCGTTGCGCGCCACATCGCGGAAATGCCCTCGGCTCGTCGCCGAGCGAGCCGCGGCGCGGCCCATCGACCGGATGACGAACGGCAGTTGCACCAGCAGCTGCAGCAGCGCGCCGACCAGCGCGCCCCAGGCCGCTGCCACGGCCACGTCCGACGGGTCCCGGCTGGAGCCGGCCCAGATCAAGGCCGCGCTGATCGAGACGGCGGACAGGACGGGCACGATGTAGGGCAGGAAGAACTGGCGATGACTGTTGAGGATGGCGAGGCACCACGCCCCGAGCACCAGGAGACCCACCGCAGGAAACAGGATGCGGACGAGGTGAATGGTGAGGGCGGCAGTCGCCGCATCGAATCCGGGCGCGATCCAGGACACCAGGTACGGGGCCAGCAGGACGCCCGCCCACACGATACCGGCAACGACCACCGCGTGAACCGACGCGACGGCCAGGGCGAGACGCGAGGCCTCGGCCGGCGAGTTCTCCGCGAGCAGGCGGCTGTACCGCGGGATGAACGCCGACGAGAACACGCGCTCGCCGAGGACGCCGTCCAGAAGCAGCGGGATCCGCAACGCGGCGCCGAATGCATCAGCCGCCGCCGAGGTGCCGAGGTACTGCGCGAAGCATCGTTCACGGAGAAGACCTGCGATGCGGCTCAGTGAGACAGCCAGCACGACAACGGTTGCCCCGCCGCGCACGGACGGCTGACCGGCGGCGGACTGGCTCGCGCGGGCCTTCACGGTCGAAGCGGCTGCCAGAGGGGCATCAGAGCACGGCGTCCAGGACGCCGTGCGGCAGACGCACGCCGAGCAGCCCCGAGAACACGATGACGATTGCGACGGCGGTCAACACCCCCGCGGCGAGGGCAACGGCCGTCCGTTCGCCCGCCCGAATGCGGGCCCAGCCGAATACGTAGAGGGCCGGCCCCGCCACGAAGCCGAGCAGTGTCGAGATCGCCGGCAGCGCCAGGATCCAGAGCACCGCGCCGATCTCGCCGGGCGTCCGGGGGGCCGCGTCGGCCGAACCGGCCGCCCGGCGCCGGCGCCGCTCGCGGAGTTCCCGGATCAGTAGGTAACCGAGGAGCACGACGAGGGGCACGCCGACGGCACGCGGCACGAGCGCCGCCGACGCCGGCAGCGCGCTCGTGGCCGCCAGGAACATCAGCGTCATCGCGCCCAGCGTCGCGGTCAACGCGATCGACTCGCTCGACCCCGTCGCACGCGCCGGCCGGCGGGTCTCCGTCATGACGGCCTCTTGCGCAACCAGGTCGGAATCGTCGTGAGCGCGATCAGCACGAGGATGACGACGACCGATGGCCGGGCCCAGAAATCAATCCGGTCGAGCCGCTGCAAATCCAGCGTGAGCTGCAGGTTCTGTTCGAACAATGGCCCCAGCACGAGCGCCATCACGAACGCCACCCGCGACCAGTGGTGCTTCTTCATCAGGTAGCCGATCACACCGAACGCCATCGCGACCCAGACATCCGCGACGCGGCCGTGAAAGGCGAGCGCTCCCAGCGCCGCCAGGATGACGATGGGCGGGATCAGCCGCCGCGTACGGACGAGGGTCAGCCGCGACAGGGGGCGGACCACCGCCAGCCCCACCACGGACGTGATCCAGTTGGCGAGGAACAGCGCCCAGATCAACGCGAACGTCAGGGGCAATCCCTCGCCCATCAGTTCCTGGCCGGGCCGGATCCCGTGAATCGCCATCACGCCCAGCAGGACGGCCGTGCCCGAGCTCGCGGGAATACCGAGCGCCAGGGTCGGCAGCAGGGAGCCGCCATCCTTCGCGTCGTTGGCCGCTTCCGGCGCGATGACGCCGCGAATGTCGCCGCTGCCCATCGTGCCCTGCCGATCCGTGCGTGCCGCCTCGCCGTAGGCCAGAAACGCCGCGACGGTTCCGCCGAGCCCCGGGATCATGCCGACCACCGTGCCGATCAAGGCGCTGCGCACGAACAGGCCGCCATGACGAAAGACCGCCAGGACGCCGTCGATCATGCTGCCGCCCAATTGTTCGACCCGGGTCTTCCCCGAGATCGTCACGCGCCCGCTCGCGCCGAGATCGATGACCTCCGCCAGCGCGAACATGCCCAGAAAGACCGGCACGACGCTGAGGCCGTCCTGCAGGTAAAGGGTGCCGAAGGTGAAGCGGGCCGCGGCCGTCCGCGGGTCCAGCCCGATGAACGACACCATCAGGCCGAGGCCGGCCGCGGCTAATCCCTTCGCCACCGAGCCGCGGATCATCGTGCCGATTGCGATCAGCCCCCAGACCGCGAGCAGCAGGTATTCGGGCGGGCCGATGCTCGGAATCATCAGGGCGATGACCGGAATCAGCGCGATGAGCACGATCACGCCGAGGGTCGAGCCCAGGGCCGACGCGGTCGCTGAGGCAGCCAGCGCCGTGGTCGCGAGGCCTTTCTGGGCCATGGGGTAGCCGTCGATCAGCGTGGCCGCGTTCGGCGCGGTCCCCGGGATGTTGAGGAGGATCGCCGTGACGGAACCCATGAACGTCGCGCCGCCGACCAGGGCGCCGTACAGCAGCATGACGTGCAGCGGGTCCCAGCCGAGCGTGAGCGGGATCGCGAGCGCCATGAGCGTCGTGCCGCTCAGGCCGGGCAGCAACGCGAACGCCATCGCGATGAGGGTCCCGGCGATCGGGTAGAGGATGTTCGGCCAGGCGAGGACGAACATCAGACCGTCCCAGGCGGCAGACAGGACCGTCAACGGATCCTGCGGGCGGCGGCCGCCGCGATGGGTGCGATGGGGCGGACGGCCGCCATGATGGCTGGTAGTTGGCGGCTCAACTCCGGGCCCGGCACGAAATCGATCGACCGGCCCGCCCGGTGCGCCGCACTGAGGAAGGCCGCGTCGCTCAGCGCCGTGCGAATGCCCTGGTCCAGACAGTCGCGCAGCGGCGGGGCCATGCCGCCGGGGCCCGCAATGAGCCGGCCGAACTCGAGATAGGCCGCGATTGCCGTGGTCAGGGAGCGAGCGCGATCGAGATCCCCCGCGAACAGCTCGGGCCGTCGCGAGATCAGACCGCCCGGCCCCGCCAAGTGGGGGACGTGCGAGATTCTGGGATCCGGCGAGCGCTCTGGTGTGATTTGCAGCAGCGGATGGACCCGTGTCAGATCCTGGACCTGGATGAACGTTTCGATGTCGACCGAGGTGACGTCGGCATCGCCTCGCATCAACCCGAGGATCACCTCCCGGCTGCCCGGATAGCCCGCGACGTACTCCGTGGAGAGTCCCAGCAGACTGCTGAGGGCGGCCATGGACCCGAAGTTCGAGCTGTCGGCCGCGGTGATTCCGGCGACAATCGCGCGGCGGCGCGCCAGCGCGATGAGGTCGTCCACGGTGCGCGCCCCCGAGGCCGCGCTGGCGAGGATCACCTGCTGCCGTCCCGCGATGCGCGCGAGTAACGTGAAGTCACGTGAGAGATCGACGGGACTCGCATCAGGACCGCGCTCCCACAGGAAGCTCGAGCCGTTGAGGATGCCGAGCGTCCGGCCGTCGGGGCGCGCGCGTGAGAGGGTCAGCGCGCCGACGCGGCCCCCGGCGCCCGGGACGTTGTCGATGGCGATCTGCACCCCCAGCGCCCGCTCGAGGAACGGCTCGGCCAGCCGCGAGTAGGTGTCGAACCCTCCGCCCGGTGTCCACCCGACGATCCACCGGATCCGCGCGCCCGTGAGGCAGCCCGAGGCGGCGCCCTGCCCCGCGGCCGTCCCGAGCGTGGCCCTCGCGGCGTCACCGGACCGCCCCGCGACGGCGCATCCGGCGACCATCGCCGCGCCTCGTCTCAGCAGATGCCGTCGAGTGATCGGCTCAGACACGCGTGCTCGCCTCCGTCCGGGTCCCGCGCCTGACCAGCAGCGACTGCTTCCCCCGCGGCGTGGTGTACGGCTCGGCGCGGCGGACGCGGAACGTGTGCCCGTGTTGCCAGAATGCTCGCGCGACGTCGGCGGCCGCGCTGATCTCGCCGAGCGCCTGAAGCACCGCGTCCACGAGGTGCCCTTCGTCGGGTATCGCAACCCGAGGGCTCACCACGAGCGTCAGCCGGGTGTAGCCGTCCTCGTCGCTCTCCTCGAGCTGATAGTCGAGCGGCGATCCCCCGAAGCGTGCCGGCAGCACCTCCTCCAGGATGTGCGACATCTCGCTGCCCAGCAGTGACACACCCTCGCCCACCAGCTTGCCGAAGCTCCGAATGCTCCGCAGGTGCGTCGTCAGGCCCAGCGCCTCGAGCGGGCAGCCGCACGCGCGTTCTTCGAGGATCCCGCAATCGTCGAACTCGACGTTCAGGAGCATCTTCGGCGCGGTCGGATGAATCGACGTAATGTGGAACGAGGTCACGACCTCGCCGCTGGCCGGCACGTCGCGCGGATAGCCCAGCACGAAGTGAGTATCGAGCACGACGTGGACGTCGCTTTCGCTCACGGGCCGCGCGCAACCCAGACCGATGCGGCCCGACTCCGCCGCGCCGTAGTCGGTCATGAGGCGCGCGCCCGAGTCGGCGATGCGTCTCGCCTTGGCCGGCGTCAGCGGCTCACCCGCCATGTACAGGGTCGTCCCCGTCAAGTCCAGCTTTCCAGCCTGTGCCGCGATCGCGATTCGGACGCCATTGCTCACGGTGGTATTCACGACGGCGTGGCCATGCCGGTCCCGCGACGACACCATCCATTCGGCGATGCGTATCGCCTCATCGACCGGCACGGCCTCGGGCCAGGGGAGATTCGCGCCGTACACGCGGCCAAGCGCGATGGTGGCGCTGTTCGCCAGGCGGAATTTCAGGCTCGGCCGGAAGTCGCGATGGACGAGAGGCGTGAACCAGCGATCGGGCGGCCGGCCCCACTTCGCGCCGCGCAGGACGGAGTTGAGGCCGCTTCCCGACGGCAGTGGCGGCCTCCAGATGGCAAACGGAACGCCCAGCACTCCATGGGCGTCCATCAGGACCATGCGCTGTTCGGCCTGCACCGCCAGGTGCGTCAGGTCCGTCGAGACGCGGCCAGGTGCCCCCGTCGATCCACCCGTCCGGGTGCCGTAGTAGTGCGACAGGTACGGATTGTTGAACTGGTCCGCTCGAACGGCGATCTCGCGTCCGTCGCGCACCACGGGCTGGCGTCCTTTGAATTCCTCGAACGTGAAGTAGACGCCCGCGTCACGAAGCGCCCTCAGGGTCCCCTCGATGCCCCGACGGCGGACGAGCGCCCGGAAGTCCGCGTATTCGCACCCGGCGATTCGCAGCAGTTCACGATACGGACTCTGGGCGTGTCCGAAGAACCCGCGTTCGGCGACGCAGAGCAGCGCCTCTTCCCGGCCGGCCAGGCGGCTGGCCATCGCCGCGCGGGCCTCTTCGAGCGTGATCGTGTTCCGCAGGTAGGTGCGCAACCCGGTCAGGAATCGCCCGTACATGCGCAGTTCGCGGAGGGCTCCTATCGGACGCTCCTTTCCTGGCCGCCGGGCGCGAGGTCGCGGATCCGCGCGTCACGGATCGGCCGCTCGACCCGGCCGGCCGATCAGCGGCCGACGAACCGGTATTGTAGCCGCGGGCGCGCTGCCTCCATCCTCTGGAAGATTTCCCTACCCCACGGCCCGCGGCCGGCAGTAGATTGAGCCCACTGCCCGGGATGGCCTATGGATCCACAGACGTACCGCTCCTATCGCGACCTTCCGCCCCTGGCCGGCATCACGACGATGGCCGACGCCGCGCGCGTAGGATTGACTATTGAAGACTGCGTGCGCCGGCTCAAACGGCATCACTGGGCTTTCCGGCGGCTGCACGAGATCTTCATCAAGCGGCTGACCGCCGAGCCGATCTACGAGCTCAAGATGACGTTCTCGCTGCACGCCCACTACGCGGCCGAGCACGCCGCCGCGTGGCGCACGCGCGTGGCCGAAATGCGGGAGCCGCCGCTCGGCCTCGAGGTCGTCCCCGACGCGTCGCTCGACATCTTCTTCGACGAAGTCCTCGCAGCGCCCGATACCGCAGCGCTGCTGGTCGGCCTGTACGAACACGCGGTCGGGGCGCTGACCGCCGCGCTCCGCCGGCACATGGCCGACACCAATCGGCTCGTGGACCATCCGTCGATCCGCATCTGTCGCTTTGCGCTCATCGAGCTGCACGAGATGGCCGACGTGGGCCAGCAGTGCGTGGATCGCCTCGTCACCGCGGAGCGCCGCGCGGCACTGGCCTCCTGGACGACGCTCCTCGGTCGCCTTCTCGACGCCGGCGGTTCGCTCGACGGGAGCGCGATCCCCACCGGCGACTGGCCCGACCGGATGTTCTCGCGGACCATGCCCCCCTTCGAGAGCGCCCCCAGGCGCGATGAGCGGTTCGCGGATCCCTACAACATGGGGGTCCACGCCGAGCAGTTCCTGTACGACGAGACGATGCCGGCCAGTGCGAAGACGCTGATGATGTATTACAAGCGGCTCCGGGAAATCGACGTGCCCGAGATGATGGCGTCCATCCTGGCCGAGACGACCGGCCAGCCGTGGGACTACACCGTGGACATGACGCGCCAGCTCTGGGACGAAGCGCGCCACGCGATGATGGGCGAAGTCGGCTTCGTCCGGACCGGCATCGACTGGCCCGCGCTCGTTCGCGTCAACTTCACCTGGTCGCTCGCGCTGAACACCCAGCTCACGCCCATCGAACGCCACGCGGTGCTGCATTTCATCGAACACGGGCTGATGTCGAAGACGGGCAAGCGCTACGAGTGGGAAGTCGGTGTCGCCTCCGGCGACGCGTTCTCCGCCATGATCCAGGACTACGATTGGGCCGACGAGGTGCTGCACGCACGGATCGGCCGCGACTGGTTCGTCAAGCACTTCCCCAACGCCCAGGAGGCCCTCGCCTACGGCGACCGGTGCTGGTCGAAGGTGCTGATCGACTGGTCCAGCTACCTCGCCGGAGGACTGACGCGGCACGAGAACTGGTGGCCCCCGCTGTACCGTGAGTGGTGCCGCGTGCACGGCCACGCACCGGATCCCGCCGTGGAAGCATTCCACGCCACGTACCAGACGGCGCGGGCCGACCTGCAGCAGCTCAACGCCTCCGGCTGATGGATCCACGAGGCACAGTCGCCGTCGTGACCGGCGCGGCGCGCGGCATTGGATTCGCGCTCGCCGAAGCCTGCCTCGCCGCCGGCGCGCGCGTCGTGCTCAACGACCTGGACGACGAGGGGCTCGCGACCGCCGTCGCTCGGCTGGCCACACCTGCCGCCGCCGCACACGCGGGCGACGTCAGCTCCCTTGCGGCGATGCACGACCTTGCCGCGAGGGCCGAAGCGACATTCGGCCCGATCGACGTCTGGATCAATAATGCGGGTCTCGCTCGTCACCGGCCCATCGTCGACTACACCGAGGCGGAGATCGATCGCATGATCGCGGTGAACCTCAAGGGCACGATTGCCGGCAGCCAAGCCGCGCTTCGCGTCATGGCCCCCCGTGGCCGCGGCCATATCGTCAACATCATCTCCACGGCCAGCCTTCGCGGCATTCCGACGGAAACGGTCTATTCAGCGGCGAAGTGGGGCGTGCGCGGCTTCACGCAGGGCCTCCGCGAGGAAGCGGCGCCCTTGAACATCCGGGTGACGGCGGTGCTGCCCGGCGGCGTCGATACAGGGTTCTGGGCCGCCGCACGGCCGGACCACCGTACGCCCACCGAACAGTTCCTGACGCCGGCACAGGTCGCGGCGGCCGTCATGGCCCTCCTCCGGCTCGACGACGCCGCGGTGCCGCAGGAACTGGTGCTGCGCGCCATGCACGACTGCGACTTCGCGTCATGAATCAGCCCGGCCCGGCCGAGCAGGTGACGTTCCGGACCATCTGCATCTCCGACCCGCGACACGAGGTCGAGGATCTGCGAGAGATCACGGTGAAGAGCCCCGCGATGGGCGTCCGCGCCGACATCACCGTGCATGCACCGCCGGCGGCCCGGACCGGGCTGGACGTTCCACTCGTGATCCTGCTGCATGGGGTCTACAGCAGCCACTGGGCCTGGGTTCGGCAGGCGGCGGCGCACCGCCTCGCCTCGCGGCTCCAGGCAGCCGGCGCATTGCCGCCCTGCGTCATCGCGATGCCGTCCGACGGTCTCTGGGGCGACGGCAGCGGCTATCTGCAGCACCACGAGCAGGACTTCGAGCGCTGGATCGCGTTCGAGGTGCCGGCCGCGGTGGCTCACGCCGTTCCCGCCGTCACCGCGCACTCGCCGAGGCTGATCGCCGGCCTGTCGATGGGCGGCTTTGGCGCTCTTCGCATTGCCGCGCGATACCCGGATCGTTTCGTCGCGGCCTCCGGGCATTCGTCCATTACCGAGAGCCGCCAGATGCGTGGCTTCGTCGAGGAATGCATGGACGAAGTCATCTCGCCCGCCCAGCCGCGCACGGTCCTCGAGGCCATGCTGCGCCATCGGGATCAGTTGCCGCGCGTCCGCTTCGACTGCGGGACGGACGACACGCTGCTGGGCGCCAATCGGGAGTTGCACGCCCGGCTGTTGGAGGCCCGCATCCCCCACACCTACGAGGAGTTCCCGGGCGGCCACACCTGGGATTACTGGTCCACGCATCTCGAGAAGACGCTGCGGTTCTTTGGCGACGCGCTTCGATAGCGGTTTCCACGAGGGTACACTTCCTCCATGCACCCGTGGCACGACAGCTACGTTGATGACGCCCTCATCGCCACCGCGTTCCCGGTCGTCATCGAAATCCCGAAAGGGAGCAAGAACAAGTACGAGCTGGACAAGGAGACCGGCCTGCTGAGGCTGGATCGCGTCCTGTACAGCGCCGTCTACTACCCCGCCGACTACGGTTTCATCCCGCGCACCTATTGCGACGACGGCGATCCGCTGGACGCGCTGGTGCTGGCGCTCGAGCCGGTGCACCCGCTGACGCTCGTCGAAGCGCGCGCCATCGGCGTGATGCGCATGCGCGACGAAAAAGGCATCGACGACAAGATTGTCGCTGTCAGCACCCGAGATCCGAATTTCGCCCACTACACGGACAAGGATCAGCTGCCGGTGCACGTGCTCCGGCAGGTCCGGCGTTTCTTCGAGGACTACAAAGCGCTCGAGAACAAACAGGTCATCGTCGACGACATGCTCGGACCGAGCGAGGCCATCGTGATCATCGGCGAGGCGCTCGAGCTCTACCGCAAACTGCGACGGCGTGAAATTTGATGCAGTTGGCACGCGCGGGGGCGTGTAAAGCTGACGCCCCGTTCTAACTTCTGCCTGCCCCCTGCAGACCCGTGAGCTGGCTCCCTGCCCGGCACCGGTACCGGGCGGCCTCGGCCGAGCGGCATCGAACGTGCAATACCCCTCTGGTCGGGTGCTCTTCACCGCCCGCCTTTGGGAAATACCATGCGGACTGCCACACACGCTGATCGCCCTCACCTCACCCGGCCCGAGCTGGATGTGGCCGAACTGATTCGCTCCCAGGCTCGCTCGCGCGAGCTGCCGCTCTGGGCGGGCCGACTGCTCTTCGGCGGCTACTTCATCTACAGCGCCTTCAACCACTTCCTGAACCTGGAAGGAATGGCCGCCTACGTTGCGTTGAAGGATGTCCCCTCCCCGGAGGTGGCCGTGGCCCTGAGCGGCCTCCTGATCCTGCTCGGCGGGCTGAGCATCCTGTCCGGACAGTGGCCCCGATTGGGCGCCCTCTTCATCGCCGTGTTTCTCGCGGGCGTGACGCCGACGATGCACAACTTCTGGGCCGAGGCTGAGCCGGCGCGCACCCAGCAACTCGCGTACTTCACCAGGAATCTCGCGCTGCTCGGCGCGGCCTTCCTGGCCATGGCCATTCCCGAACCCTGGAACGCCGCGCCGCCGCCGGCCCGACCGGGCGCGGCCGACGAGCTCTAATCCACTCCTCCGGCGGGACCGCCGGCACGGCCACGGGCATCCGCGTCTTCACGCCCGGGATCAGCGGCCGCTTGCCGCTTCGGGTCATGATCCGCGCGTGGGGTTCCGCGTCGCGCTCGTCGCGCTGGCCGCCGCGCTCGTCTGGGCGTTGTATTCGTACTTCCACGGCGGGCTGATGTTCGCGCTCGCCGGCTCGACCGGTTCCGCCACCGAGTCCGTGGAACGGCTGCGGGTCTATCTCGCCGGGTGGGGACCGCTGGCGCCCGCCATCTACGTCGCGGCGGTGGTCGTCGAGGTGATGGTCGCGCCGATTCCCGGCACGCTACTGTACGCCCCGGCAGGGGCGCTGTTCGGCGGCGGTCTGGGTGGCACGCTGTCGCTCGCGGGCAACGTCATCGGCGCAACGCTGGCCTGCCTCCTGGCCAGTGTCTTCGGGGAACGTCTCACGCGGCGTCTCGAGGCGGGCGCGCTGGCGTCCTACCGCGAGCGGGTGGTCGCGCGCGGGGCGTGGATCGTCTTCCTGCTCCGTGTAAACCCGCTCACCTCATCCGATCTCGTCTCGTATGCCGCGGGCCTGGCTGGTGTGCCCACCTGGAAGGTGGCCGCCGGCACGCTCGCCGGAATGGCACCGCTCTGCTACGCCCAGGCGTACCTGGCCGATCGGCTGTTCCGGATCCTGCCGGGCTCGCTGTGGATCATCGGCAGCTTCGGAGTGGCCTACGCCGTGGCTGTCATCTGGTTGCTGACCCGGGCGGGACGGCGCCTGGCGAGAGGGTAAACCGGTCAGCTGGCGAAAAGGCTTGCATCATGAGATTTCAATGTGATATCACTCTGCAATCTCAGATCGACCTTCCCCGGAGGAAACCATGATTCGCGAACGCGTTCGGTCCACCCGCTCAGGCTGGCTCATGGTTCCCGTCCTCATCGGCGGGCTCATCGCCGCCGTGGTGCTCCTCATTCAGGAGTTGGCCGCCGGATTGGGTCCCGCGCCGCTCTTCTGGGCCCTGCTCCTGCTGATCGCGCTGGGCGGCGTCTGCCTCCGTGGGTTCTTCATCGTGAATCCCAACGAGGCGAAAGTCACCACCCTCTTCGGGAAGTACACGGGGAGCGTGAAGGGCGAGGGTTTCCACTGGGCCAACCCCCTGCTGACGCGACGGAAGATCTCGCTCCGGGTGCGCAATTTCGAGAGCAGCAAGATCAAGGTCAACGATCTGGAAGGCAACCCGATCGAAATTGCCGCGGTGGTCGTCTGGCGGGTCGTCGAGACGGCCGAGGCCATGTTCGAGGTGCAGGACTACGAGCACTATGTGAAAGTCCAGAGCGAGGCGGCCGTGCGGAATCTGTCGACGCAGTATCCGTACGACACGCACATCGAGGGTCACAAATCGCTGCGGGGCAATACGCAGGAGATTGCCGAACAGCTCAAGACCGAAGTGCAGGAACGGCTGGCGAAGGCCGGCGTGGAGGCGCTGGAGGCCCGCATCAATCACCTGGCCTACGCCCCCGAGATTGCGTCCGCGATGCTCCAGCGCCAGCAGGCCGGCGCCATCATCGCGGCCCGGCAGCGCATCGTCGAGGGCGCGGTCGGCATGGTCGAGATGGCGCTCGAGCTGCTCTCCAGCCGCGCGGTGGTCGAACTCGACAACGAACGCAAGGCGGCGATGGTGAGCAACCTGCTGGTCGTCCTGTGCGGGGACCGCAACACGCAGCCGGTGATCAACACGGGCACGATTTACCAGTAAGAGGCCGCGGCGCGGGCCGTGCACGTGATGGCGGAACGGAAGCCTTTTCTTCTGCGGATTGACAAGTCGGTGCTCGACGCGCTGCAGCGCTGGGCCAACGACGATCTGCGCAGCCTCAACGGGCAGATCGAGTTCGTGCTGCGGCGCGCTCTGGCGGACGCCCAGCGGAGTGTCGTGGACGAGAAGAAGCCGTAAGCGTGCTTACACAACGTCGCCGCAGGCCTTCAGGCCTGCGGTCGGCCGGGCTGAAGCCCGGCGGTGACGAGTTCCAGATCCTGCTGCAGGCGGTGGACGATGGCCCAGGCCGCATCCGCCTGGTCGTCGCTCACCGTCACGCCCAGATTCGCGATCAGCGACCCCTGCCGCGCATTGCGCGCGCCGACGATGCAGCCGGTGAGCCCCGGCGTGCGCAGGAGTGCGCCGACGCACAGCTGGCCGCAGCTCAGGCCGCTGGCCTGCGCGAGCGCGGCCAGCTCGTCCACAGCGTCGAGGTGCCGCTGGAGCCGCGAGCCTTGGTAATCCTTGTGCGTTCCCCGCGCGTCGCCGGGTGGAAACGTCTTGTCGCGGCGCCATGTGCCAAAGAGGAGCCCGCGGAAGAGCGGCGAGTAGGCAATCGCGCCGACACCGTTCGCGGCACACCAGGGCAGGACGTCGGCGGCCGCCGCCGGCCGCAGCAGGTTGAACGGCGGCTGGACCGCGTGAACGGGCACGCCCGTCGCGCGCCATTCCTCGAGCTGGGCCACCGAGAAGTTCGACACGCCAATTGCACGGATCTTGCCGGCGCGCAGCAACTCGCCACAGGCGCCCGCCGTCTCCGGAATCGGCTGCGGCACTGGCCAGTGCAACTGATACAGATCGATCTGGTCCACACCCAGCCGCCGGAGGCTGACGTCGCACTCGGCGAGCACCTGCTCGCGCGTCGCCGACTTCACGGTCGTCTTGACGTCGTCGCCGACACCGAACTTGGTGAATACGAGCGGCCGGCGCGACCCCGGCATCGATCGCAGCGTGTCGCCGACCACCTGCTCGGAGTGGCCCGACCCGTAGATCGGGGCCGTGTCGATCCAGTTCACCCCCTGATCGAGCACGACCTCGATGGCCTTCCGGCTCTCGCCGTCCTCCTGCCCTCCCCACATCCAGCCGCCGATGGCCCACGTGCCGAGGCCAATGACAGAAATCCGAAGTCCTGACGTCCCGAGGTCGCGATGTTGCATGGGGAGGATCGTACGCGACTCGGTCGTGCTCATGACCACGCCACCCGCACGCGTGGCAGCGTCTCAGGGTAGCGCTCGCGCAGGAAGGCGACGAGTTTTTCACGCACCTCACAGCGCAGGTCCCAGGCGCGCGACGCGTCGGCGGCGCTCGCCAGCGCGCGCAACTCGAGGGTGCGCTCGCGTGCCTCGGTGACCTGCAGCACGTTGACCTTGCCGTCCCAGTACGGGGAGGCCTGGAGAATCCGACCCAGCTCGTCGCGGACCGCGTCGACCGGCACGGTGTAGTCGACATGCAGAAAGACCGTGCCGAGGATGTCCGCGGATCGGTGCGTCCAGTTCTGGAAGGGCTGCTCGATGAAATACGTGATGGGCACGACGAGGCGGCGGAGATCCCAAATCCGCACCATCACGTAGGTCAGGGTAATATCCTCCACCCGGCCCCACTCCCCTTCCACAATCACCACGTCGTCGAGCCGGATGGGCTGCGTAATGGCAATCTGCAGCCCGGCGAGCAACGTCGCGATGCTGCGCTGCGCTGCGAGGCCCACGATGATGCCCGCAATCCCGGCCGAGGCGAGAATGCTCGTCCCGAGCTGGCGCACCGGCTCGAACACCATGAGGGCGGACGCGAGCGTGAAGATGCCGATGACGACCAGCGCCACCTTCTTGAGCACGACCACCTGCGTGTGAATGCGCCGCGCCTCGAGGTTGTCGGCCACCTGAAGCGGATACTGCCGGAGGACGGCCGCTTCGGCCGCCTCGAGCAGCTCGACGAGCACGAAGGCGACGCCGCCGATCACCACGAGACTGACGCCGTTGCTGAAGACCATCTGGAGGTCCGGCGACACGGCGAGCGCCGGCGCGGCCAGGATCAGGGCGATGAGCGGCATGAGCCGCCGGACGGCGCGGCCCGCGAGGGGCATCAACAAGTCGTCCCACGTGCCCACGGTCCGCGCGGCCGCGCGATTGAGCCGAAGCTCGATGACGTGGCCGATCCGCGACAGCAGCCAGACGACACCGGCAATGACGCCGAGGCCACGGAGCCAGTCGGCGGCCGACGCGGCCCATCCGGCCCAGGGCCCGTCGACCTCGCGAATGACGGCCATGGCCGCGGCGTGCACGGTCAGCACCCACAGCAGGAGCGCCAGCGGGCGGACGGCACGCCGCAGACCGTGGGCGATTGCGAGACGATGCGCGGCGGTATCGGCCGCCGGCGCCGTGGCCGGCCGCGCCAGGCGGCGCACGACGGCGCTCAGCACCACGTGCGCGGCCAGCGCCCCAGCCACGAGCAGGACGATGACGAACCAGGTGCCGGCCGACACGCCAAGCAGATTGACCTCACTCCACACGATGGGCGCCTCCTCTCGATGGGCAGTCGCCGGCCCGCCGGCTCGTCCACGACCGCGTTGTTGGCAGATCGCGATCATGCACCACCGGACGGGCATTTCGACCTTCAAACTTCGAACCTTGAACTTTGAACCCAGGTGGGATGAACCTTGCCACCAACATCGTCCGGGGGTTACACGTCTAGAGAGATATGCGCGCACAGTCCGCGGTGGTCAGGACCGAGCCCGCCACGATTCCCGCCCGCCAGGAATCCGGTTTGATGGCCCGCACTATCGTGTGGCGGGCCCTCGATCACCTGCCCCCGCGTCGCCGCGCCGTGATCGTCCTGCACGACCTGGAGGGCGCGAGCCTCCCGGCCATCACATCGCTCCTCGGCATCAGCGCCATTACCGCTCGCGGGGCCCCGGCGCCCCGCTCTGCTTCGCCGACTCGCTCGCGATCTGCTCGCTCGTTTCGTGATGACGAGGTGGGTTACCCACCTCGTGGGAAACTAATCCCGGTTCGCACTTGAATCGGCGTATCCGCACCGGTGACGCCGGACGGGGCCGCCCCGCGCGGCGCGGAGCCCACCCCCGTGACAGGCGGATTGGGGCGAGCACCACGTGGGGCTGTCCGGCGGCAGGACCCGTGCGGCCTGCGCCAGTTCACCCCTCCATCTACTTCTTCCGGACGCGGTCTCCGAAGTCCGCGAACCGCTCCCAGTCGTACGCGGTGAGATTGTGGGTCCCGGGACGGACGTGGTACCCGCGGCGGCCGACGATGAGCGGCTGGCTGAGCGGCGGCATCGCCTCGGCCACCATGGGCGCGTCGCCCCAGAGGGCGAAGACCGGCGAGGCGTGGACGAGCGAGAGGTATTCACCGCGCGGGTCGGCCCAGAGATCCTCGTCGGCACTGCCGGCATAGACCGCGCGCGGCGCCAGCAGCGCCAGCAGCATGTGTTGATCGACCGGCAGCGCGTCGGCCCGGCCGTTGTAGGTCTTGTAGCGCGCGGTGAACCAGTGCGGAAAGGATTTGTTGATCTGCGCGATCGTCTCGCCGAAGTTGCGCCGCGCGAGCGCGGCCCCGCCCTCGCCCGACTCGTTGGACACGATGATCGTGAACCGCTCGTCCTCAGCGCCGGCCCAGAGAGACGTCTTGCCGCCGCGTGAGTGCCCGACGACGCCGATGCGGGTGCGATCGATGCGCGCATCGGTTTCGAAGTAATCCATCGCGCGGCTCGCGCCCCAGGCCCAGGCCGCCACCGCGCCCCAGGCGTTGTCGGCGCGCGCGGCGGCGGACGTGCCTTCGAACGTGCGGATGATGCCCTCACGGAAGGTCTTGGCGTTGTCGGGCGCGAGCGCGCCGTTCTGGATCGCGGCCATGCCGTACCCGCGGGCAATCATCTGCTCGGCCGGCCAGAACTCCGACTTCTCGTTCCTCGTCGGGTCGGTGTTCGACACCGGACGGTTGTTGAGCAGCAGGAAGACTGGCGCCGGGCCCGAGCGGCGGTTCGGCAGGAAGACGATCAGCTCGAATCGGTGTTCGCGACCCGCCTGTGTGCTCAGGACCGCCACGCGCGTCAGCGTCGCTCGGCCGCCCATGGCGTTGGGCTGTTCCTCGATCCGCTCGAAGCGCAGCCGCTCGGGCCGTCCCGGCGATCGGCCGTAGACGTGGTCGCGGAACAGGTCCAGGATCTCGGCCCGGCGCGGCCGCCAGGCCTCCGCCGAGCGGACCGTCGTCCCCTTGAAGACCAGCGGATCGGGGAGCGTGTAGGCGCCGACCCTGGCCTCGTCGAAGTTGGAATCCGGCCGCGACTTGGCCGCGCGCGCGGCGATGTCCGGCTGTGCCTGCCAGCCGGCGCTCTGTCCGATCACCAGCACCGAACCGGCGACCACGGCGCAGGCGAGGGCGGCCGCCGATCCGGAACTCCGCCATCCCCTGTTCACCATGGCGCCATTGTAGTGAGGCACGCGCGAGGGATCCACGATTCCCGTGACGCGTGACAAAAGCGTTACCGTGAAGAGCGTGAAGATATGAAGGCACAGGAGAACGTCGATGGCGACGCCTTCATGTCCTTCAGTTCTTCACGTTTTGCCCTTGGATCACGGGAGCGCAGCGCCGGCCACCTTCAGGCGCTTCACGGTGAAACGGCCAGCGTGACGCGTGCTACGCTGCTCTGGTGTTTCCGTATCACGACGAGAACGCCACCGAGCGCACGCCCTTCGTGACCATGGCGCTCATCGCCCTGTGCGGCATCGCCTGGCTCGGCATCCAGGGCGCGGGGGCCGAAATGCCTCTGGCCACCTCGGTCTGCAACCTCGGCCTGATTGCCGGCGAACTGACCGGTACGCTGCGGCCGGGCGTCGGTTTCCCGATGGGGGACGACCTCACGTGCCTGACCGATCCCGGGCGTCAACCGGCCAACGTCCTCACGCACATGTTCCTGCACGGATCATGGATGCACCTGCTCGGCAACATGTGGTTCCTCTGGCTCTTCGGCAATAACGTCGAGGACGCGATGACGCGGCCGCGCTTTCTGGCCTTCTACCTGCTCTGCGGCCTCGGAGCCGCACTCCTGCAGGTGGCCACCGACCCGCAGTCCCCGATCCCGATGGTCGGCGCCTCGGGCGCGATCAGCGGCGTCATGGGCGCTTACCTGATGCTCTACCCGCGCGGGCGCGTGTTCACCATGGTCCCGCTCGGGTTCTTCCTCCACACGATGGCGCTGCCCGCCTGGGTCATGCTCATCTACTGGATGGGCCTGCAGTTTCTCGGTGGCATCTTTAGCATTGGCGCGGAAGGCGGCGGCGTCGCCTTCTGGGCGCACATCGGCGGGTTTGTCGCGGGGGTGGTCCTCGTCAAGTTGTTCACCCGGCCCGATCGCGCGGCGGTCCACCGGGCGTCACACTGGCGGCCCACCGGCCGCACTCAGTGGCGCTAGCCCCCCGATGGACTTCTCCTCGGCACCGACGCGATCTCCGCGCCGGGCACCATCACCGACCTTCCGATCCGGCTGTTCTTCGCGGCCGGCCTGGGCGGGCGCTACGGCGCCTGCGCGGGAAACACGTCGCCGAGCGCGGCCGCCAGTGAAACACTGATCGGCTGCAAACGTATGCTGAAACGATGCCCCCTGCGCCGGCACCGGACATGAGGCTCCGCCGCCTGCTGCTCGCCCTGCTCGCCTTCGGGCTGATCGGCATCAGTATCGAACTGGTGCTGCTCGAGCACTATGAGGACCCGACAATGATCGTGCCGTTTGCGGCCATCGCCGTGAGCCTCGCTGCCGTCGTGCTGCACGCGACGGGAAACACCGCGGCGACGGTCCGGCTGCTGCAGGCGGCGATGGCCGCGTTGATCGTCAGCGGACTGGCCGGCGTGGTGCTGCACTACCAGGGCAGCCTCGAGTTTCAGCTCGACATGGACCCCGAGATCTCGCGCTGGGATGTATTCTGGAAAGTGATGCACATGAAGGCGCCGCCGACGCTCGCCCCCGGCATCATGGTGCAATTGGGATTGCTTGGCCTCGTGTCCACGTACCGGCACCCGGCGTTCGACCGGACGAACCGGACGCTACCGACTGGAGAACACATATGACGCGCACGATCTTCACGACTCTGCTCGCCGCGGTGCTGACGACGACACTCGCCCTGCCAGCCAGCGCGCAGGTGGGCGCAGGCCTCAATGATTTGAACGGCGTCCCGGAAGGGACGCTGGCGGCACTGCCCGGCATGACGCCGGCCATCGCCAAGGCCGTCGTGGCACGGCGTCCGTTTGCGACCAGCGTGGACGCCAACGCGTTTCTCCTCGAGCAGAAGCTGACGCCGGCCCAGATCACCGCGCTCTACGAGAAGGCCTTCGTGCACATCAACCTGAACACCGGGACCGGCCCGGAGATCCTGCTCATTCCCCGTGTCGCGAAGCGGATGACGCGTGAGTTCGAGGAATACCGGCCCTGGGTGAACTTTGCCCAGTTCGACAAGGAGATTGGCAAGTACGTCGACCAGGCCGAGGTGAACCGTCTGAAGCAGTACGTGTTCATTCCGCTCGATCTGAACACGGCGACCGACGAGCAGTTCAAGACGATTCCGAATCTCCCCGCGAAAATGATTCGCGAGTTCAACGAGTACCGGCCCTGGAAGACGAAGGCGCAGTTCGACAAGGAAATCGGCAAGTACGTCGACGCCAAGGAAGTCGCCCGCCTGTGGCGGTTCATGGTGATCAAGTAGGGAATGGCACGCGCCCCGTTCACGATCGGCCTTGTTCAGGATCGGGCCACGGCCGATCGCAACGACAACCTCGCCCGCGCCGAGCGCCTCATCGGGGAGGCCGCCCGGCGCGGCGCGCAGATCATCTGCCTAAAGGAGCTGTTCCACGCGCCGTACTTCTGCAAGGCGACGATGAACGACCGCTTCGATCTCGCCGAGCCGGTGGCGGGGCCGATGGTGACGCGGCTGCAGGAGGTGGCGGCGAAGCTCTCGGTCGTGCTGATCGCGCCCATCTTCGAGCGCGAGGCGGCAGGCATCTATCGGAACTCGGCCTCGGTGATAGATGCCGATGGGCGGCTGCTCGGCACCTACCGGAAGATGCACATCCCCGACGATCCGCTCTACCACGAGAAGTTCTACTTCACGCCCGGCGACGGCCCCATCAGCGGGCCGCCGGGAGGCGCCGGCACGCCCGGCTTCCACGTCTGGCAGACGCGCTACGCCACCATCGGCGTGCTGATCTGCTGGGACCAGTGGTATCCGGAGGCCGCCCGCATCACGAGCCTGCTCGGCGCCGAGGTGCTCTTCTACCCCACGGCGATCGGCTGGCATCCGTCAGAGCGCGCCGAGTGGGGCGCCGCGCAGGTCGAGAGCTGGCGGATCATGCAGCGCGCCCACGCGATCGCCAACGGCGTGTACGTGGCCGCCGCGAATCGGATCGGTCATGAGGACGAACCCGGCACCGACGGCCTGACCTTCTTCGGCCATTCCTTCATCGCCGATCCCTTCGGCCGGCTCATCGCCTCCGCCGGCGAGGAGGAAGCCGTGCTCGTGGCGACGTGCGACCCCGCGTGCATCGAAGAGACGCGGCGGAACTGGCCCTTCCTGCGCGATCGGCGGATTGACGCCTACGGGCCCATCCTGAACCGGTATCTGGGCGCATGACGCCGCCCGTGGGGCGCTGGCGCATGCCGGCCGAATGGGAGCCGCATCGCGCCACCTGGATCGGCTGGCCGCACCACGAGCCCGACTGGCCCGGCAAGCTCGACGCCGTGCGCTGGGCCTACGCGGAGATTGCTCGCGTGCTCGCCGATCGCGAGCCCGTCGAGGTGCTCTGTCCGACGACCGAGGTGCAGGATCGGGTGCGCGCCGCGTTCGCGGCGCACGCGGTCCGGGCGGATCGTGTCCGGCTCCACAACGTGCCCACCGACCGCGTGTGGCTCCGCGACAGCGGACCCACCGGGGCCATCGACGCGGCGGGACGCGTGGTCTGGCTGAACTGGGCCTTCAACGGCTGGGCCAAGTACGACAACTGGGCGCAGGACAGCGGTGTCGGCGCGGCCTTCGCCGCCATTACGGGGCTGGCGCGGCTCGAGCCGCGCCGACCCGACACCGGCGAGCGGCTCGTGCTCGAAGGCGGCGGCATCGAGGTGAACGGCCAGGGCCTGATGCTCGTCACCGAAGAATGGCTGACCAGCGACGTGCAGGTCCGCAACCCGGGCCTCGGCGTCCGCGATTACGAACGCCTGTTTGCCGAGTGGCTGGGGATTCGCCACACCATCTGGCTGGGGGCAGGCTGCGTCGGCGACGACACCCACGGGCACGTCGATGACGTGGCCCGGTTCGTGTCGGCGGACACGGTCGTCGTGGCCGTGGAGCCCGACCCCGCCGATGACAATCACGGCCGCACCATGGACAACCTGCGCCGGCTGCAGGCCGCCGCCACCCATCCCGCCGTCGGCCCGCTCCGCATCGTCACGATCCCATTCCCGCACGCGCGGTTCACGCACGGCGAGCGCCTGCCCGCGAGCTACGCCAACTTCTACATCGCCAACGGCGTCGTGCTCGTCCCCACCTTCAACGACCCGCGCGATCGCGAGGTGCTGCAGACCCTCGCGGACCTGTTGCCGGATCGGCAGGTCGTCGGCATCCACGCCGTCGATCTCGTCTGGGGCCAGGGGACGCTGCATTGCCTGACGCAGCAGGAGCCCGCGGGCGCGCGGACTGGCGCGTCGGGTCTTTGAGCGCTCCTCGTTTCGAGAGGTCGTAGAATGCGCCGATGACCCCACGCCTGGTCATCCTGATCACGCTCGTCTTCGTCGCGCTGGAGGCGGGACACGCTCTCGCCCAGCGAGACGCCTCAACCCAGCGTGCCCCTGCCGTCCGGTGGGACCGCGCCGTCGAGGCGTGGGATCTGGGCCGGTATCCGGACGCGCTGAACGACCTGATCGCGCTCCTCGACGCGCCAGAGGCCTCTGACTATGCTGAGCGGATCGCGCTCCTGACCGGAGGACTGTTCCCCTCGCTCGAGGTGACGCACGACGGTCGCAATCCCCGGCTGTCGGCGGGCGGCCGCTACGTCGCGTACGACGCCGACTCGGACGCCGGCGCGGTCACCCGCATCGTGCGCCACGAGCCCGGCTCGCCGATCGTGGTCGACGTGCGCGGAACCAGCCTCGTGTTCGATCCCGCCGGCACGCGAGCCGCGTGGCTGCGACCGACGCCAGGCGCCGACTCCTCGTCGGGCGCCATCGTTGTCCGCGATCTGGCCTCCGGCGCGGAGCGCGAGTGGCTCGGCGGCGGCCTCGTCAAGTCAGCCCTCGGCTGGTCGGACGACGGACGGCAGGTCATTTTTGTCGGCCTCGATCCCCCGAACAAGACGCGATCGGACGTGTACGCGACCGACGGCACCGGCCCCGCCACGCGGCTCAGCACGCAACCCGGCGTCAAGACGCGGCCGGCACTTGATGCGCAGAACGGCTCGCTCGTCTACCTGGTCGGCCCAGCCCAGGGGGCGGCGCGCCGCGGCGGCGGCCCCGGGGGCGCCGGCGTCACGTGTGTCATCGAGAATCTCCGCACCACGGAGGTTCGCACGCTGCCCGGCCTCGTGGGTACGGCGGTGGCGCGATCGGCCGACGGCGCGACGCTGGCGTGGATCGCGCGCGACCCGACTGGCACGCTGGTGCTTCGACGAACGTCCACTCGCGGTGGTCCGGTCACGGACGTGCGCACCGCGGCCGCGAACGAGCGCATGGACGCGCCGGCGCTGTCTCCGGACGGGACGCTGCTCGCGTATCAGTTCATGGCCAACGTCGGATCGCGGACCGACTGGGACATCCACCTGACCGACGCCAAGGGCACGCATCACCGCCTCACGTCGGACATCCAGCACGACGTCCTGCCACGCTTCCTGAACGCGGACACGCTGCTCGCCTTGCTGGGCGAACCGCGGCACCGTCGATCGCACCTCTACGATGTGAGGACCGGCCAGCGCCGGCGCGTGTTTGCGAACGATACGATTCGGACGATCAGCCCGGAGTACGTCTGGGCGCCCAGTCCGGACGGCACGAGGCTCGCGGTCGAAGCCGACCGCGACGGCGACACCGTGTCGCCGGCGCACAGCGTGTCCGTGCTCGACCTGACGGCGACCGTCAGCGCCGACGATCTGCGCGCCCGGTTGACGGCGCAGCTCGCCCAGGAAACCGACCTCCGCCGCCGGATGACACAAGCCTTCCGGCCTGTCGCCGATCTGGCACGGTCGGCCGTCGCGACCATCTCACCAACGCGCGTCTTCCGGCACGAGCAGGCGCTCACCTCCTTTGGCTCCAAGTTCTTCACGCAGCCCGGCAATGCCATGGCCATCGACTACCTCGAGCAGGCGTACCGATCCTTCGGTTACGCCCCCGAGCTGCAGTGGCTGTCCTTGCCCGGTGGTCCTGGCAGGACCGTCCGCACCGCCAACGTCGTGGCGACGCTCAGGGGCACGGCACACCCTGACCTCATCTACGTCGTCAGCAGCCACTTCGACTCGGTCGCGAGCGGGCCCGGCGCCGACGACAACACATCGGGCACGGCGGCGTTGCTCGAGGCCGCCCGGGCGCTGGCGGGGACGCCGCTGCCCGCGACCGTCGTCTTCGCCTCATTCACCGGCGAGGAAGCGGGGCTCCTCGGCAGCCGCGAGTTCGTGCGGCTGGCCGCGGACGGCAGATGGCGGATTGTTGGAGCCTTGAACAACGACATGATCGGCTGGGCGGGCGAAGGCGCACGGATGGACAACACCATCCGCTACTCCAATCCCGGCATCCGCGACATCCAGCACGGCGCGGCGTTCCTCTTCACCAACCTGATTCTCTACGACGCGAAGTACTACCGAAACACCGACGCCGCTGCGTTCTACGAGGGCTGGGGCGACATCGTCGGCGGCATCGGTTCGTACCCGGTGCTGGGGAATCCCAACTACCACCAGCCGACCGACTTGCTGGACACTGTCAACTTCGCGCAGGTGGCCGAAACGGCGAAGGTGACCGCGGCCACGCTGGTCCACCTCGCGTCCAGCCCGTCGCGGCTGAATGACGTCACCGCGACCCGATCCCCGCGCGGCATCGACGTGGCCTGGGCGCCCAGCCCGGAATCCGACGTCACCAGCTACATCGTCGCCTACGGCCCGCCGGACCGTCCGTTCGACCGACGCCTCACGACGCGGACGCCCCGTGTGACCTTGCCACCGCTGCCGGAAGGCACGCGGATCGCGGTCAGGGCCGTGAACCGCCGCGGCCTCGAAGGGTGGGACTGGGGCTGGGCAAAGTGACGTTCACCGTGTCACGCCAGACATCAGAAGTATGCCGGCAGGGCGACCTGAGGTCGGCCCAGCTTCACCGCCTCACTGAACGGCAGGGCGTTCCGTTGCCACTATTGGAGCGTCTGTGTCTCACCGCGCGGCTGGTCCCTGCGGTCGAGCCGGGCCCGCCCGGGAACAAGCCTTGCACCGCCGCCCGATGACCGCAGATGTGTGGCATCAGTGGCATTGTGTCGTTTGACGGAAATCCGGCCAGGCTCGCACCCGCGCGACTGGAGGCGATGGGAGCAGCCCTCAGCCATCGGGGTCCGGACGGCACGGGATCGTACGTGGACCTCTCGACCGGCATCGGCCTCGTCCATCGCCGCCTGAGCATCATCGATTTGGAGGGCGGGCGCCAGCCGATGGCCAACGAGGACGACTCGGTCCACGTCGCGTTCAATGGCGAGATCTTCAACTATGTCGAGCTTGGCCGCGAGTTGTCCGCGCGCGGACACCGGTTCCGCACACGCAGCGACACCGAGGTCCTGGTGCACCTGTACGAGGATCTTGGCGATGACTTTGTTCATCGCCTGAACGGACAGTTCGCGATTGCCCTGTGGGACGCGCGGCGGCGCCGCCTCCTGCTCGCGCGGGATCGGCCGGGCATTCTGCCGCTCTATTACCACGAGCGTCCGGGGGAGCTGCTCTTCGGATCGGAAATCAAGGCCATTCTGGCCGCGTTGCCGACGCCTCCCCGCGCCAGCGCCGACGCGCTCTGCGACGTGATGACGCTCTGGGCGCCGCTCAGCCCCGCGACGTTGTTCGAGGGCATCGTCGAGGTCGAGCCGGGACAGATGCTGGTCGTCGAGGACGGGCAGGCCCGGCGGCGGACGTACTGGACCTGGCGGCTGGCCGCCGAGGACGAGATGGCCCGGCCGACCGAGGCGGACGCGGCCGACGAACTGCTCGCGTTGCTGGCCGATGCCACGCGACTGCGTCTCCGGGCGGATGTGGATGTGGGGGCGTTCTTGTCTGGAGGTCTGGACTCGTCCGTGCTCGTGGCGCTGATCGCGCAGAGCGCCGGCAGCCGGCTCCGGACGTTCTCGGTCGGGTTTTCCGACCGGGATCTCGACGAAGGCCACTACCAGCGCACGATGGTGCGCGCCGCTGGCTCCGACCACCGCCACGTGTGCTGCTCGGGCCGCGACGTCGCCGCGCGATTTCCCGATGTCGTGCGCGCCGCCGAAGTGCCGCTGACCCGCTCCGGGCCGGCGCCCCTGCATGCCCTCGCGGCCGACGTCAACGCCGCCGGCTGCAAGGTCGTGCTCACGGGCGAAGGCGCCGACGAGGTGCTCGGCGGCTACGACTTGTTCAAGGAAGCCAAGGTGCGCGCCTTCTGCGCGCGGCAGCGATCCTCCACGTGGCGGCCGCGCCTCTTGCAGCGCTTGTACCCCTCCTTCGACTTCACGCGCACGCAACCGCCTGCGTTGCTGGCCGCCGCCTTTGGTGGCCTCGACGCGAACCCCGCCGATCCCGCGTTCTCGCATGAGCCGCGATGGGCCGCCGGGCCCGTGGTGAAAGGGCTCCTGTCGCGGGACTTTCGGGCGGCATGCGGTCCGCGCACGCCGGCGGAGCGGGTCCTCGATCGGTTCGGTCCGAGCCTGGAGGGACTCCCGCTGTTCCACCGGGCGCAACTGCTCGAAGCCCGCCTCCTGCTGCCGGGCTACATCCTGAGCTCGCAGTGCGATCGCATGCTGATGGCGCATTCGGTCGAGGGCCGGTTCCCGTACCTGGACCACCGGGTCATCGAGTTTGCGAACCGCCTGTCGCCGCGGCTGAAGATGCGGGGACTCCGCGAGAAAGTCCTGCTGAAGCGCGCCGCGCGCGGCCTCGTCCCCCACGCCATTGTGGAGCGTCCCAAGCAACCGTACCGCGGACCAGACGCCCGCGTCTTCGTGGGACCGGACCAGCCGGCCTGGGTCGGCGATCTGCTCGGGCCGCGGACAGTGGCGGAAGCCGGCTACTTCGACCCCGACCGGGTCACGCACCTCGCGACGCGCATCGAGGCCGCGGCGCGCGACGGCCGGCCGGTGAGCCATCGCGACAGCCTTGCGTTTCTCACCGTGCTGTCCACGCAGATCTGGCACGCGACTTTTCAGACACCCCGGACCGGACCGTCATGGCTGTGACGATCGATACCGTTCGCCAGACGCTGCGGAATCACATCCTCAGCACCTATCTCTTTTCCTCGGACCCGTCCGCGCTCGGCGACGACGACTCGTTTCAGGAACGGCGCCACATCGACTCCATGGGGATGATGCAGCTCATCCAGTTCATCGAAAGCGAGTTCCGTGTCCGGCTGGCCGAAGATGACCTCGTCCCGGAAAAACTGGACTCCGTCAACCGACTCGTCCGGCTGATTGCCGAGAAGCAGGCGCGATGCGAAGCCTGACCGCGATGCCGACGCTCGTGGATCGCCTGGCCGGCGCCGCGGCGGCGCATCCCGCGCGAGAGGCGGTCGTCACACGCCACGATCGGGTCACGTACGAGGCGCTCTGGAGGGCCGTCACGCGCGGCGCGGCCAGCCTCCGCGCGCGGGGCGTGCGGCGTGGCGACCGCGTGATCCTGCTCGCGCCCTCCACCTCCGACACCGTGGCGACGTACTACGCGGTCCTGGCGGCGGGCGCGATGGTCGTGCCGCTGGATCCCGAGGCGACGCCCTTCGAACTGGGAGCCCGGATCGCGCACAGCGAACCGCGGCTGGTGATCGCGCTGGCGGCCGATCGCGTCGCGGCCGCCC
>CAZFAT010000250.1:0-14942 GCA_964517075.1 uncultured Solibacteraceae bacterium | reverse complement strand
GAGCGCGCGCACGAGCTGGCACCCGACGACTGGCGCACATGGCTCGCGCTGGCGCGCGCGCGGGGGGCGCAGCCGGCGGACGCGGCGGCAGCGCTCGGGATCGCCAAGGCCGGCCATGAGCGCTTCCCGGCGAACTTCGTGATGGGTCTGGAATACGCGCGGCACCTCATCGACGCGCGGGCCTATGATGACGCCCTCGCCGTCCTCGATCGGCTCGTGGTCCTTCCCTACGAAAACGCGTCGGAAGGCCGCGCGCTCTACGAGCGGGCCCACCTGATGCTGGCCGGCGCCCAGATCCGGGAGCGGCGGTATGACGAGGCGCTCGTCCACCTCGCGAAATCACGGGAGTGGCCCGAACGGCTCGGCGCCGGCCGCCCGTACACACCGGACGAGCGACTGCAGGCCGTCATGGAGGCCTACGCCGCCCGGAACCTGGGCCGGGAGGTCGCCCCACCGGCGAGGGACGTTGTCGACCGGCTGGCCGCCGACCTGAAGCGGACGAATTCCTGGAAACAAGAGTTGCTGGCGGCGCTCAGGCAGTGACCGCCCACCCAGCGAACTTTGCCTCCGGTGTAAGCCCCCGAATCCTCCCTGCCGTAAGGCATGTATGACATTCGGACGAGGCTGACATCATGACAAAAGCCATCTTCGCCATCTGCGCCGTTGCATTGCTCACTGCCGACCTGTCTGGCAGGGGCGCCGCACAGGATCGCTTCGCCGATCTGGACCGGACGGTCCAGGCGTTTCTCGACCGGCATCGCGGGTCCTGGCAGGATCTCAACGTGCCGGAGGGCGACGGCCGGATTCTGCACAACCTGATTCTCAAGCACCGCTACACGCGTGCGCTCGAGATCGGCACTTCCACCGGGCATTCCACGGTGTGGATCGCCTGGGCACTGGCGAAGACCGGTGGTCGGGTGATCACCGTCGAGCTCGATCCCGGGCGTCACCGGACGGCGCTGGCGAACTTCAAGGAAGCCGGGCTGACCAGCTACATCGATGCGAGACTCGGGGACGCGCACGAGATCGTTCCTGCGCTATCCGGGCCCTTCGACTTCGTTTTCTCGGACGCCGACAAGGACTGGTACAAGAACTACCTCGTCGCGGTCTGGCCGAAACTCGTTCCGGGCGGGTTGTTCACGGCACACAACGTGGCGGGCCGCGGCGCGCGCGGCGGCGGCATCGGCGAGTTCCTGGCGCATCTGAAGACACTTCCGGACGCCCAGACCACCATCGACACCAGTGGCGGCGGCATCTCGGTCAGCTACAAGCGCGGCGGCGGAGAATGATCAGAGCGTTCGTCCTGACCGGTCACGTGGAGGCACTCGCATGAAGTCGGCAGGGACAACGCTCGTGGCGGTTCTGGCGTTCGTCGTGGCGCTGCTCGCGGGCACGCGAGGGGCGCGCACCCAGGCTGCCCTGTCGGCCCTTCCCGCCGCCCCCGCCGCGCCCGCGGACAACCCCACCACGCCCGAGAAGGTCGAGCTCGGACGGTTGCTGTTCTGGGATCCCGTCCTCTCGGGGGATCGTGATGTCGCCTGCGCCACGTGTCACCATCCGCGCTTCGGCTACGCCGAAGATCGGGATCTGTCGATTGGCGCGAGCGGCCATGGTCTCGGTGCGAGCCGACGGTTCGCTCCGGGCAGCGCGGGGCGCAGATTCGCGGCTTGGATCGTTTCGAGCGCGCCGGTTGCGCCAACTGTCACAACGGGCCGATATTCTCCGACTTCACAGTTCACGTGCTCGGGGTTCCGGACAACCGCGCCCTCCCGGGCAGCGACCCCGGCGTGAACGGCACGTACGGTTTCAGAACGCCGTCGCTGCGCAACCTCGCGTTCACGGCGCCGTACATGCACAACGGCGTGTTCCGGACACTCGACGACGTGCTGGATTTCTATGACGCCGTGCAGGGCCGTGGGGGCCGCTGGCGTCGCAATCCCAACGTCGGGCGCGGCCAGCTCGATCCGCTGCTGCGACGCGTCAATGTGAACGGCGAGCGCGACTTGCTCGCATTTCTGGGCGCGTTGAACGATCCAGGCTTCGACAAGACGATTCCGGCGAGCGTGCCAAGCGAGTTGATGCCGGGTGGCCGAATCGAGTAAGAACTGATGGGCGGGGCCGGCCTTCAGGTCGGCCCTGGCGATCCACGAAGTCGGTTTTCCGCGACGGAACTGTGGTCCGGCCTGCAGGGGGCGGTCGCCCCAACCGATAAGCACCCCACGAGACGAGTGACAGATCTGTCGCTGGAGCCCGGGTGCATGAAAGTTCTCTATATTGCAGCGCAACGCAGCTCGGCTGAACAGGCCGCATCGGCCCTCCGGTCCGTCGGACCGAACCTCGCCGTCATCTGGGCCGCCAACCTCGCCGATGCCCGGCGGTGGATCGGCAGCCACCGGAACTTCGCGGTCCTCGTCGTCGAGGTCGAGTCGGATGACCTGAGCTGCGCGGTCTTCGTCCGCCAGGTCCGGAGCTCGGGGGTGACGGCGCCGGTGATCGTGGTGTCCGTGCAGGATCCCGCGCCCTCGATGCTGGCACTCCGGGTGGTGGCGGACCAGATCGTCTCGAAGGGCCGGTCCTTCCTCAACGACCTGCCATACGTCGTCAGCCGCGCGCTGCACACGGGGCGACCGGCGCCGCGCGAGAGTGTGTTCGCCGATGTGGCCGGGGGCGAGCCGCTTCCCCCGCAGCCGCCCGCGCCGCCCACGGTTCCGGAGCGGCCGGCCAGCGTGCCCGCCCCCATTTCGCTGGTCCGTTCGGATCGCGCGGAGACGCGGGACCCTGCCCCGCCTGTCGAGGCCGAGGCCTCCCGGTCCCGGACCGACGAGGCCGCGGCCGGCCCGCGGCCCGCGGCGAGACAGGATGCCAGCGGGGCGCGTGGCTGGATCGAAGCGGAGCTGGTCAAGGAAATCACCCGCCGAAAGGCGCTCGAACAGGAACTCGCCGCCGCAACGCTCGCCCTGAAGCGCGACGACGACCGGCGGCCGGACGCCACGGCCGCCGCCGAGGATCCGTCCCGGCACGCGGCGTTGGAGGCGCGCCTCGCGGCGGAGGAGGCCAGGCGCGAGGCCCAGGCCGGCGAGCTCGCGGCGGCGCGGGCGGCGCTGCAGGACGCGGAAGCACGGCATGCGCAGCAACTGGCCGATGCTGCCGCGCGACTCAACGCCCTCCAGACCCGGGCCACGGCCCGGCAGGTCGAGGCCGCGGCCGCGCTCGAGACGCTGCACGCGCGGCTGACGGATCGCGCCGACGCCTTGCAGCGCACCGAGCAGCAGGCCGCGCTCGATCGGCAGGCCGCCGCCGACGATACCGTGCAGATCCGTGCAGATCTGCACCGCGAACTCGGTGAGGAAACCGCGCGTCGGCAGGCGCTCACCGCCGAACTGGCCGCGATAGAGACCGCCCGCCAGCACGCCGACCAGCGGTACGCCGCCGAACTGGAGGCGGTCACCGCCCGCTTCCTGGAGTACCAGTCGCACACTGAGGCTCGACTGGCCGAGGCCGCCGAAGCGGTTGTGGTTCTCGAGTCCACCCTGGCCGAGCGGGCGGCCGCGCTCGCGTCCGCCGAGGAGCGGGCGGCCGCTGACCGGCAACAGACGGATGCCGACCGGCAGCGTGTCGTGGCCGACGCCGTCGAACGTGTGCGCGCGATCGAGGAGGATCTGGCCCGTGAAGTGAGGCGCCGGCAGGCCCTGGAGTGGGCCCTCTCCGAGGAGACCGCGGCGCGTCAGCGCATGGAACAGCAGCAGGCGGCGGAAGTGACGACCCTGACCGGGGAGTTCGCCGAGTACCGGTCGCACGCCGAGTTTCAGCTGGCGGAGGCGTCGGCGGCTGTCGCGGCGCTGGAAGCCACCCTTGCCGGTCGGGCCGCGGCGCTCGCGCGTGTCGAGGAACAGATCGAAGCGGCGCGGCACCTTGCGAGGGCCGAAGCGGCCGAACGACAGGATGAGTTCGACGTCGAGGTCGCGCGCGAGGCCGCGCGGCGGCACGTCGTCGAGGCCGAGCTGGCGGCGGAGCGTGCGGCGCGTCAACAGGTCGAGTACGAGCACGCGGCGGAATGTGCGGCTCTTGCCGAGCGCCTCACGGACTTCCAGACGCACGCCGGTGCGCAGATGGCGGAAGCCGCGGCGACGGTGTCGGTCCTGCAGGTTCAGCTGGCCGATCGGGACGCGGCGCTCGGCCGCGCCGCCGAAGAGGCCGCCGCCGACAGGGAACTGGCCGCGGCAGAGCGCATCGAGCGTCGCCGCGAGTTCGAAGCCGTGCTCGCCCGCGAAACGAATCGCCGGCAGGCTCTTGAAGGTGCGCTCGCCGAGCAGGAAGCCGCGCGACAGGACGAACGGCGGCAGCACGCCGCGGAGATTTCTGCCGTGCGTGCCAGCCTGGCCGAGCACCAGCGTCGCGCCGAGGCCGAGCTTGCGGCGACCGTCGCTGCGCTCCGCATCGCCGAGACGCAGGCAGAGGCCTCGCTTCGGGCCGCCGAAGCGCGGGCCGGCGCGGCGTTGAGCGCGGCCCAGGCACAGTTTGCCGAGGCCCTCCACGCCGCTGAAGAGCGGGCGGCCGCCGACCAGCACGCCGCGGAAGCACAGGCGGCCCGCCAACGCCACGAGGCGGCCGCGGCTCTTCAGGCGCTGGAAGAACAGGCCGCGCGTGAACGCCACGAGGCGGCGGCCGCGCTTCAGGCGGCCGAGGAGCACGCCGCGCGTGAGCGGCATGAGGCGGCCGAACGGGCCGCGCGGCGGCAGACGGAGCTGGCCGCGGAGATCCGGCAGGAACTGGCGCGACGTCAGACGGTGGAAGCGGAGCTGGGAGACGTGCGGCTGGAGGCGGAGCAGGCGCAGGGAGCGTTCCTCGACCAGATCGCCGAACTCAGCCGGCGCGCGCGCGAACAGGAAACGCGCCTCGAAGAACGCGCCGCGCGCGAGCGGGCCGAGTGGGAGGCCACGCTGGCCCGCCAGCAGGATCGGCTGCAGCAGGTGCGGTCGGAATACGACTTGGCGCGGCAGTACCTTGCCGCGAGCCAGGACGAGATCCAGCGCGTGTCGTCGGCGGGCGACGAGGAACGGGCGCAGGCGGCGAGCGCACGCCAGGCGATCGAGGCCGAACTGACCGAGGTGCGCGCGGCCGTCCAGGCGCTGCAGGCCGAACTCGACCAGAGCCGAATCGCGGCCGAGGCCGCGCGCGAGCAGAACGCACGGGCGCGCGGCGAGGAGCGCGCCGCCCTTGACGCGGTGATTGCCGCCCGTGACACCCAGCTCCGCGAGCAGGCGGCCGAGCGGCAGGCCATCGCCGCGGCGCTCGCGGCCGCCGAGACTCGTCTCCGCGCGACCGTGGCGGCAAACGAAGCGGGCCAGCGCACGCTCGCCGAGCTCGAGGAGCGCGCCGTGCGGGAGCGCGCTGAGTGGGAGTCCACGCGGACCGGGCTGCAGGAGCGTCTCCTGCAGATCGAAACGGAGCATGACCTGGCGCGTCAGTACCTCGCGGCGAGTCAGGACGAGGTCCAGCAACTCTCGTCGGCGCGCGAGGACGAACGGGTGGAAGCGACGCGCACACGCCTCGCGATCGAGGCGGAGCTGACGCAGGCGCGCGCGGCGCTTCAGGCGCTGCACGCCACGCTCGACGAGACCCGGGCGTCGGCCGAGGCCGCGCGCGATCGTGAGGCGCGGATGCGCGGCGAGGAGCGCGCCGCCCTGGAAGCCGAGATTGTCACCCGTGACACCCGGCTGCGCGATCAGGCGGCCGAGCGGGAGGCCGCGGCGGCGGCGGCGGCAGGCGCACTGGCCGGCGTGGAGACCCGACTGCGCGCGGCGATGGCACAGCAGCAGGCGGATCAGCGCGCCATCGCCGATCTCGAACGGCAGCGGGCGTCGCTCGCGGGGGACCTCGAGTCGACCAGGAGCCAGCGCGAGTCGCTGCGCCTCGAGGCCGAACGCGTGCCGCCGCTGCTCGCGCGCCTCGAGGACACCCGGGCCGCCGCCGAGCGCCAGTTCGAGGAGAGCCCCGTCAGCCTGTGCCGGTGCCGTCCGGACGGCGGCATCACGAAGGTCAACCGCGCCATGACCAGCCTGCTCGGGTACCGCAACATGGCCGAGCTCGAGCGGGTCGATTTCGCGGCCGCGGTGTTCGAGTCCGGCGCCGAGCTGCCGTGGATCGTCGAGCGGCGCCTGGCCTCGGGTTCGACCGAAGCGGTCGAGACCACCTGGCGGCGGAAGGATCGCCGTCGAATCCTCGTGCGCCTGCAGGTCGTCGCGAGAACCGCCGACGGCATCGATCTCGCCGCCGAGGACATCACCGCGGTGCGGTCGCTCGAGGAACGGCTCCGTACGGCGCAGCGCATGGAGGCCGTGGCGCGCTACGCGTCGGAGGTGGCCGCCACGTGCGAGCGGCTGCTTCGCGACGTCAGCCAGGAAGGGCAGGAGTGGGTGGCGTCGCTCGCCAGCGACGGCTCGCGCTATCACGGTGAACTGCTGCTCGACGAGGTCACGCGCGCGGCGGGCCTGCTCGGGCAGCTCTCGGTGTACGGCCAGCAGCAGCAGCAGACCGCCGCGCTCGTGGACGTCACGACCGTGCTGCGGGATCTCGGACCGGTGCTGAAGCGGGTCGCCGGCGACGAGATTGATCTCGTCCTGCCCCGGACCTCGTCGCCGATCCACGTGGAGCTCGAGGCGCACCGGCTGGAGCGCATCCTCGTCAATGTGGCGGCGTATGGCCGCGGGCGGATGCGGTCGAGTGGACGCCTGATGATTGAAGTTGCCGGCGTGACCCCGGATCAGGAGTTCACCGAGAAGTACCCGAACGTGCGCCCGGGCCCGCACGTGCTCCTCACCGTGACCGAGGTGCGACGCAGTGCGCCACCGGACATCCGGACGGCCTTCGACAGCCAGCCGGCTGCGGGCGCCAGCGAGGGGGGTACCCCTGGCGTCGACCTGGGCACGTTGCAGGAACTCGTGAACGACTGCGGCGGTCACCTGTGGATGGCCGCCGAGCCGACCGGCGATATGGTGCTGAAGATCCACCTGCCCCGCCGGGTGCTCGATGACCTCGATCCGCCCTCCGGCGCCAGGCCCTTCAGCCGGCCGCGGTGGATTGACCGGCTGGCCGGCGTGCGCCACTAGTGGCCTGTCCCGGCCACTAGCCAACCCTCCGGCGGCACTGTGGAATAGCCAGCGCCGCTGCCCCTCGCCGCGCGGCATTTTGCCGCACGACTCTGTCAGACGCCGGCGAACGCTCCTTCTTCGTCTGTGGCGCCCCGGGGCACGCTCTTTGCTCCGGCCGGCCCTGTGAGGTGCGTCATGTATCGTCCCGCCCTGCTGGCCTCCGTGCTGTCCGCGCTGATGCTGTTGTTTCTGGCGCCCCTCCACGTGTCGGCGCAGGGCACGACGCCGCGCAACGGACGGGAGGTCTACGAGTCCATCTGCGTCACGTGCCACGGGCCTGACGGCAAGGGCGGCGTCAACCTGGAACTGGAGAAGGTCGCGACGCCGCCCGACTTCTCGGACTGCGGCTTCGCCAATCGCGAGCCCGAGGACGCCTTCCTGGCCGTGGCGCACGGCGGCGGCCCCTCGCGAGGGTTCTCGCCGCTCATGCCCTCCTGGGCCGGGACCTACACGGAGGAAGAGCTGCGCCTGGCCGTCCGCTATATCCGGACGTTCTGCACCGACGAGCGGTGGCCGCGGGGCGAGCTGAACCTGCCGCGCCCGCTCGTGACAGCCAAGGCGTTCCCCGAGGACGAGGCCGTGGCGACCACGTCGATGAGCTCGGAGAGTGTCGTCACCAAGTTCATTTACGAGAAGCGTTTCGGCCCGTTGAACCAAATCGAGATCATCGTTCCGCTCTCCTCGGTGGAGAACGCGGGCAGCGGCCGCGCCACGGGTATTGGCGACATCGCCCTCGAGTACAAGCGGGTGCTCGGGCACAGCCTCGCGCGCGGCAACATCGTCAGCGCCGCGGCGGAGTTCGTGTTACCGACCGGCAGCGAGAGCAGGGGGCTTGGCGGCGGCAGCGCGGTCTTCGAGCCGTTCGTGACGTTCGGACAGATGCTGCCGCGCGACGGCTTCGTTCAGGCGCAGGCGGGGTTCGCCATTCCCATGAAGAGTGGACACGACCGGGAGGTGTTCTGGCGGGCTGCGGTGGGCAAGACGTTCGAGCAAGCGCGGTTCGGACGGATCTGGTCGCCGATGATCGAAGTACTGGCGGCGCGGCCACTCGTCACGGGCGCTCCGATCGAGTGGGACCTCGTGCCCGGCGCGCAGGTCACGCTCAACACCCGTCAGCACGTCCGGCTGGCCGGCGGAGTCCGGCTGCCCGTGACCGACGCCGACGTCCGGCCGAAGAGCGTGATTGTCTACCTCCTCTGGGATTGGTACGAAGGCGGTTTCTTCGCCGGGTGGTGATGCGGCTATCCTCTTCGTGCGGGTCTGAGCATCCAGGCGGCTGAGGTCGTGCGTGGCGCTCGCTCGTACACGACCGCATGCATGGCTACGATCTCATCCTGACGCTCACCGGTGGGCTCGGCGCCGCGCTGATCCTCGGCTACGTCACCCAACGGCTCGGCCTGTCGCCGATCGTGGGCTATCTGCTGGCCGGCACGCTCGTCGGGCCTCACACGCCAGGGTTCGTTGCCGATGCCAGTCTCGCCGAGCAGCTCGCCGAGATTGGCGTGATCCTGCTCATGTTCGGCGTCGGTCTGCAGTTCCACATCGAGGAGCTGCTGGCCGTGCGGCGCGTGGCCGTGCCCGGCGCGGTGGCGCAGAGCGCGGTCGCGACCGTTCTCGGCGTGCTCCTGGCGCGCGCGTTTGGCTGGGACTGGTCGGCCGGCCTCATCTTCGGCATGGCGCTGGCCGTGGCCAGCACGGTGGTGCTCGTCCGCGTGCTTTCCGACAACAATGACCTCCACACGCAGGCCGGCCACATTGCCGTGGGCTGGCTGGTGGTCGAAGACCTCTTGACGGTGCTCGCGTTGGTCTTGCTGCCGGCCCTCTTCGGTTCGGCCAGCACGGCGACTCCGCTCTGGTCGGCGCTCCTGATCACGGCCGTCAAGGTCGGCGCGCTCGTGGCGTTCACCGCGATCGTCGGCACGCGTGTGATTCCGCGCGTGCTGGACTACGTGGCCCACACGCGCTCGCGCGAGCTCTTCACGCTGACGGTGCTCGTGATCGCGCTGGGCATTGCCGTCGGATCGTCGCTCATCTTCAGCGTCTCGATGGCGCTCGGCGCGTTTCTGGCGGGGATGGTCGTCGGCCGGTCGGACTACTCGCTGCGCGCGGCCTCCGAGGCGCTGCCGATGCGGGATGCGTTCGCGGTGCTGTTCTTCGTGTCCGTCGGCATGCTGCTGGATCCGGGTGCGCTCCTCGAGTCACCCGGCATCGTCGCCGGCGCGCTGGCGATCGTGCTGATCGGCAAGCCGGCCGTGGCCCTGCTGATCGTCTGGGCGATGCGCTATCCGATCCGGACCGCTCTCACCGTAGGCGTGTCGCTCGCGCAGATCGGCGAGTTCTCGTTCATTCTCGCCACCATCGGGCGCGAGCTGGGCATTCTCGCGCCGGAAGCGACGAACGTCCTCGTGGCGACCGCCATCGCGTCGATCGTCCTGAATCCCGTCGCGTATCGGACGATCCGTCCTATCGAGCGCTGGGTCATGGCCAGGCCGCAGCTCGCCGCGCGGCTGAGCCGGGCGCAGGCCGTGCCGTCCGATCTCGAGCCCTCCCGGCAGGAGCGTCCCGCCGATCCCGCGCACCGCGCGGTGATTGTAGGATTCGGGCCGACGGGCCGGACCGTTGTGCGGCTCCTGCGCGACAACGGCATTACGCCGACGATCATCGATCTGAACATGGATGCCGTGCGCGAGCTCCGCCAGGAGGGCATCGACGCGATCTACGGCGACGCGACGCGCCCCGAGACGCTCGAGGCCGCGGGCGTCTCGCGCGCCGGCAGCCTCATCCTCGGATCGGCCGGCATGGCCAACAGCGCCGAGGTGATCCGCACCGCGCGCACGCTGAATCCGCACGTGCGCGTGCTCGCCCGCGCGCCGTATCTGCGCGACGTCGCCGACTTGAAATCCGCGGGCGCCAACCGCGTGTACTCGGGCGAAGGTGAGGTGGCGCTGGCGTTCATCGAGGACATCCTCGACGATCTCGGGGCGACGCCCGAGCAGATCGATCGCGAGCGCGCTCGCGCGCATCGCGAGTTGTCGGGCGAACCCGACCCGCGAAGGGGGACCGCATGACCGCAGTACGCGCACGCCCGCAGGGGCGCCGGCGAGCCGCCGGCAAGCCTGGTGTGGACCAGGCGCTCATCACGCTCTTCATCGGCGCCATGGAGGCCAACGACCGGACGACGGCCGACGAGGCGGCACGGGCGCAGCATTTGATCTGGTCCACGCGCCGGTTCCGGGCGCGATCCGGGGACGCGGTGGGGAAGTTGATCGAGGAGACGCGCCGGCTCGTCGGGGCCGGTGACGCCGGGACTCTGATGGAGCGAGCCGCCAGGGCGATCCCGCGCGGCCTGCGGCGCCCGGCACTCGCCGTGCTGGCGGATCTGCTGCTCGCCGATGGCCGGCTCGATCGCCGGGAGCGCGCGTTCCTGCAGCGGATCGGGGCGACGATGTCGCTGCGGCCCGATCAGGTGAAGGGGATCCTGGAGACGATCCAGGTGAAGAACCAGTTGTAACGGAGCCGCCGGGCGGCTCACCGCCGCGGGCGAACGCTATAATGACGAGGCGCGCAGATTCCCTCAGGTGAGGTGGCCGAGAGGCTGAAGGCGGCGGTTTGCTAAACCGTTATACGGGCCAAAACCTGTATCCAGGGTTCGAATCCCTGCCTCACCGCCACCTAAGTACTTGACGGTAAAGCACTTCCGAAATCACGCCCCCGCCGTTGCCACTATTTCTCCACGCGCCACGTTGCTGACGGGCCTGTCCAGCAGGCGGATGAGCGACCGACCGAGGCGGTCGAGGCGCCAGCAGACCAACATGTCGAACCGGCGCCTGCGGGCGTCTGTCAGCAGCTCGTCCAGCGCGGGTCGGCGGTCCTTGGTACCTGAGACCCCATGATCAACGAACTCGCGGACGACCTCCAGGCCCCGAGCTTCGCAGTACCGCCGGAGTTCGAGGAGTTGGTTCTCACAGGTCTGATCGGCGGTTGACACGCGGGCGTAGAGCGCCACGCGCCCATTAGCCACGGTTCTCCCCCTGACTGGAACCATCGAGCTTGAGCACCGCGCTGAGGGCGTCCCGCCCCTCATCCGTGAAGACGTAGCGTCGTGAACGACGCTGGCCGACTGCCGGGGGTAGTTCCTCTATCCATCCGTTCCGCACGAGGCCGCGAATCGCGCGGGCGAGCATGCGGACGCCCGCCGGCCATGGCCAAATGCCTGTTTCCCAAAACCAGAGCAGAAAGAGGTTCTCGGCCGTCGGCGAGCGGACAGGCCGAAAGGGCACGCCTCCGCGCGGCATGATGAGAGCGAACGTATCCGGCCCACGATGGCTGGAACGCTCGGGCTTGATTGACTTGGAACGGGTTGACTTTCGTCGGGGCATGACGACCTCCTGTGAGCATCCAGAGGCCGTCCGTTCGGACCTTCGTTGGCGGTGACCGCCCACATCTGCGCTGGCCGCGCGTGGCACCTTGCCGTCCGAGGCAGGTTGCCGTGTCCGCCGCATCGGCGGACCGCTCTGGATGCACCTCTATTCTACCGTGAGAACAGGTGTCCCCGACGACGGTCGCGCCTTTCTCCCGGCAGCGAGACGCGTGGTGCGGCACCCCACCGCTCCAACCTCCAGCCTGCAGAGGACCACATCGCCAATGTGTAGGACTTCACTCCCCAAAGGCACATCTATCCCTGGTTGACCCGGCCGGGCACTTAACCCATATGGGCAGGTGTGACGGGGTACCAATCGGGTAGCACGAAACCGTCGCTCGGCCCCAAGATCCCTTGGGGATCTCCATGAGGCTGTTACATATATACGTATATATGTAGCGCCTGGACAGAGACTGCGTCGGCGGCCCGTTGCAGCGCCATCGAGCCGGGCCAGTTCTACCAGGAGGAAGGTGGCCCCGGGCGCCTACGGCAGATATCGCTTGACGGCGAAACGCCTCCAGGGTCACTATGTAGAAATCTAGCATATGTCTCTGTCCTACGTGCCCTTATTTGTGCTCCGCGCCATCGCCATCGGCCATCGCTTCGGCTTCGACATCATGGATGCCACGGGTCTGCCCTCGGGCACGGTCTACCCGGCGCTCCGGAGGCTCGAAGCGCTCGGCCTCGTGACGTCGTCCTGGGAGGCCGACGCACAGGCGCGGAAGGCGAGCCGTCCTCGCCGCCGAAACTACGCGATTACGCCCACGGGGCGGCGGGAACTCGCCCAGGGCGAGGTGAAGTTTTACGCCGTCTCCCGGCTGTTCGAGAAACGCGTGCGCGCATGAGTCGGCGCGTCGCCCGATCCCTCGTGCGGCTGTCGGCGAGGCTCGTGCCCCGCGAGCGACGGATCGTCTGGATGGAAGAGTGGCTGGGCGAGTTCGATGCGGCGGACCGTCGCCCTGGAGCGGGACGCGCATTGCTCACCCGCGCGCTCGGCGCACCACTCGATGCCGTCACGGTTCGGCTCATCGCCGTTCGCGCCGTTCGTCAGCAGTGGCGCGAGGGGGTGCGCCCGGACGCGAGGCAGGCGCTGCAGCTCCTTCGGCGTGACCCTTGGCACGCCGGCGCGGTGATCGCCTGTCTCGGGCTCGGCCTGACGGCCGCTCTCGGCATGGGTGCCGTGCTCAACGGGCTGTTCTTCGGGCCGATTCCAGGCGTCGTCGATCGCTCGACGCTGTCGACCCTCTATCTAGAACAGTCGTGGGGGGCCTCCGGCTCTGTGTACCTACAGATCAGCGCTGACGATTTCACGCTCATCAGGCCAACCTCTGGGCCGATTGATATGGCCGCCGAGGGGGCACTGGATCTGGCGGCTCGCGTGGAAGACCACTCCGTCCGGGTCCGGGTCGCGTTCGTGTCGGGAAACTACTTCGACGTGCTCGGCACCCGCGCGGAGGCCGGCCGGCTGATCGGGCCGACTGACGACAGTTCCGCCGCGCCGGTTGGTGTCGTCAGCCATCGGTTCCGGTCGCTGCACCTGGGTGAGACCTGGAACGGTCCACTGGTCGTGAGCGGCCAACGCGTAGCCATCGTTGGCGTGGCTGAGGCGAACTTCGCCGGGGCGAGTGGGCGGTCGGCCCTCCACGACGACTATGCCCCGATCGACATGTGGGTCCCCCTCGCGACCTCGGCCCTGTGGGCGAACGACGAGGCGGCCCGTCGGCGGATGTATCTCGACGTGGTCGCGCGCCTGCCGGAGGGCCTCGCGAATGACGAAGCCGAACGTCTCCTGCAACCGGCCGTCTCACGACTGGCTCCCGACGAGAGCCGCCCCCGGGCGGCCCACCTGCAGCGGTTTGGCTATCCGCGCGACTCCACGCCCGCCAGGATGGCTTCGTTCGTCGCTGGAGCCATGGCCGCCCCCCTCATCGTCGTCTTAATCGCCTGTGCGAATGTCGCCAATCTCCGCCTCGCCAGAGCCAGCGCTCGCCTCCGCGAACTGGCGGTGCGCTTGTCACTCGGGGCCACACGGGCACAACTCGTGCGGTTGCTCCTCCTGGAATCGCTGGTGCTCGCGGCGTCCGGCACGCTCGTTGGCGGCTTCGGCGCCTGGGTGGCCCTGCAGGTCCTGACCTCACGAATCCCCCTCTCGCTCGACCTCGACGTGCGCGTCGCCGCGTTCACGGTCGCATTGCTGGGCGGCGTCACGGTGCTGGCGGGTATGGCGCCGGCGCTCGTCACGACGCGTCGGCTGATGCATGCGGGCCTTCGATCGACGGATCGAGCGGGCAACGTCTCACACTCCCGCTTTCGCCACGTGATGGTCGCGATGCAGGTGGCGCTCTCGTTGGGGCTGCTGGTCATCGCGGCGTTGCTCACTCGGTCGTTTCAGCATCTGGCTGGCGAGCAGCCGCCGGTGGCCGACGAGATTCTTGTGGTCGATGTCGACGTCTCGCGGCTTGGAGACGAGGGCGCTGCCGCCGCCCGACTCGCGCAAGATCTCGCTAGGCGGATCGCCACGGACAGCCGTGTGCAAAGCGTGGCCTATTCCGATCAATCCCTATTCTCGGGAATCAGCGTCCCCATCTTCCGGGCTGGCGAGAGCGAGCGGCGCACGTCGGCCGACCCCGTCCACGTCACCCCGGATTGGTTCGCCACGCTCGGTGTGACGACGCAGGCCGGGCGAACGCTGGCAGAGACCGACACGGCGGGGACGGTAGCCGTCGTCGATGCCACCCTCGCGTCTCGACTGGTAACAGACGGATCGCCGGTCGGCATGACGCTCCGGCTTCGGGTCGACCGCTCGACTGAGGCGGTCGTCCAGGTGGTCGGCGTCGTCTCGGACGCGATTCACCGCCCAGGATCGACGAGCAGAGACCCGCGCATTTACTTGCCGCTGGCCACACCGCTGCTGGGCGGCCGAGACTTCCCGACGGCCTTCACGCTCTTCCTTCGGACGGCCGATCCGACCGCTATCCGTCGAGACGTGGCGCGCCTCATCACGGAGCGTGAACCCCGAGGTCCCTGGACGCGCCTCGAACCCGCGGCGGACATTCTGGCCGCGGATCTCTACCTCAACCGCGCCGCAGCGACAGCCGTCGGCGCGGTTGGCCTGCTGGCTCTGGTGCTCGCCGCGGCGGGGCTGTATGCGGCCGTGGCCTACGTCGTTTCCCTCCGGTCGCGCGAAATCGGCATCCGGCTCGCGATTGGCGCCCGCCCGCGCCACGCGGCGCTGCTCGTCGCCCGGCAGGCGCTCGCGCCAACCGGCTCCGGGATCGCCGCCGGTTTGCTCATCGCCCTGCCGATCGCCCAGCTCATGCGGTCATCATTCGCCGGCATTTCACCCCTCGACCCGACGTCACTGCTCGCGG
>CAZFAT010000249.1:0-3536 GCA_964517075.1 uncultured Solibacteraceae bacterium | reverse complement strand
GTCCAGCGTCTCGCAAGCGACCTCGCGCGCGACCTGGAAAGGTGCGCTCGAGGATTCGTTCCGACTGCTCATGATCGAGCACGGATGGCGGGTGATGTTTCAACCCAGGACCCGGCGGGAGCTCACCGGGCCGTTTTTCCGCGACTACGTGCGCGCGGTGCGCTGGCCACGCCAGTGGCACGACGGCGATCCGCCGGCCATTAACTACATCGGACATCCGATCCACGGCGCGGCCGCCGGCCGTATCTGGCTCGATCACACGGAACTCGACCGCGACCCCCCGCTGAGCATGACGCGGGCGTACTGGGGAAGCCGGGCCCGGGCGATGGCCTGGGCCGCCGGCTACAGCTTTCAGTTCGAGCTCGGCATTCTGAGCGAGGCGTCAATTGGCAACGTCGGCCGGCATCCCGAACAGAACGGCTGGGTCGATCACGTCGTCACACCCGCGGGCGCCCTGGCGTTGACCGTGGCGGAAGACGTGCTGGACCAGTATTTCATCGAGTTCATTGAGCAGAAGACGGGCAACCGCCTGCTCCAGATGGTCGTCCGCGTCCTTTTCAACCCGGGAAGGTCGCTCGCCAACGTCTCGCAGGGCCGCATGCCGTGGTTCCGGTTCGCCCGCCCGCTGGACCAGCGGCGGCTGGCCCAGCCGGGCGGGACCGGCCGCGATTGAGCGCCCGCGGCGCGGGGCGCCTCATGCGGGCGGTACAATCCGCTCGTCGTGACCGTGCTGTCGTTTGCTGACACGCGATTCCCCATCGAGCGCGCGAATGGCATCCAAACGATGGCGACGTGCCAGGCGCTGGCGGCGCGCGGCCATGACGTGACGCTGGTGGTTCGTCCGGACGCGAGCGGCGAGGGCCGCGACCCGTTTCAGTTCTACGGTCTGCCCCCGACGAGGGGCGTCCACGTCCGCACCATCCCGACCGCACCCGGTCGTCGAGCGAGCCGCCTGCGGTTCCTCGCCGCGTCCGTGCGGCTCGCCCGCAGGACCGACGGGCTCGTCTATACGCGCGACCTCGGCCTGGCGTCCGTCCTCCTGCGGTGGCGGCGATGGCTTCGCGTACCGGTCGTCTACGAATCCCATGGCCTGGCGCCTGTCGTCAGCGAGGAGATCCCGCGGCTGCTCGGCAAGCCCGACCTCGCGCCGTCGGCCGCGAAGATTCGGCGGCTCGATCGCCGTGAACGGCACGTGTGGGCCAAGGCCGGCGCGTATGTGACGATCACCCAGGCGCTGGCCGACGAGCTCACGCGGCGCTACGGCCGGCGCGAGCGCGTCTTCGTCGTGCCGGATGGCGCACCGCCCGCCGAGGCTTCCACGGGTGGTTCACCGGTCCCGGCACCGACCCGGCCCGTGGCCGCCTACGCCGGCCATCTCTATCCGTGGAAGGGCGTCGATGTCTTCGTGCGGGCCCTGGCGCTCGCGCCGGAAATCGATGGACTGATCGTCGGCGGTCACCCCGGCGAGCCGGATCTGGCTCGAGTGACCGCCCTGGCTCGAGAGGCAGGCGTGGCGGACCGGCTCGAGATCACGGGCCTCGTGCCGCCCGCGGCCGTGGCGGCGCGGCTCTCCAGGGCGTCATTCTTCGTCCTGCCCAACACCGCGTCGGCCGTGTCGGATCGGTATACCTCCCCGCTGAAGCTGTTCGAGTACCTGCGACTGGGCCGCGCGATTGTCGCGTCCGACCTGGCGGCCATCCGTGAGGTGCTCGTCGACGGACAGACAGGGCTGCTGGTCCCGCCGGGCGATGCGCGGGCGCTCGCCACCGCGCTGCGCCGCCTGGCGGCCGATCCGGCGCTCAGCGCCACGCTGGGCCGTACCGCGCTCGCGCGGGCGGCGGACTACACGTGGGACTCACGCGCGGCGCGGCTGGAAGCGGCGCTCCTGGCGGCTCGGCTGTGATCTCCCCGCATCTGCTCGATGTCGTGCAGTGCCCCGACTGCGCCTCGGCCCTTGACCTGGAAAACACTCGCGCGCGGTGCACCGGGTGCGGGCGCTTCTTCCCCGCCGATCAGGGGTTCCTCGATCTCCGACCCGCGGCGGCCTTCGCCGAACAAACCAAGTACGTGGACGCCGCCCTGCACGCTGACGCGCGCCACGAACTGATCGCGCCGCCGGTCCTCGGCTCGAAGGTCCGCAGCGACATGCTGCGCCGGTTTCTCGCGCCGGGTCCCGGTGATCGCATTGTCGATCTCGGGTGTGGCAGCGGCCGCACGCTCGCCTGGCAGCGACAGAGCGGTGCGCGCCTGGTCGGGATCGACGTCAGCCCCTTCTTCGCGCCGGAGGCGGTGTCCGCCCACGACCTGGTGCTCGGCGATCTCCGACGCACGCCGTTCAGAACCGGCGCGTTCAACAAGGCCTGGTCGCTCGACGTGCTCGAGCATCTGTCGCGGCCGACACTCGTCGCCGTGCTCGGCGAGGCGCACCGGGTGCTCGGCCCGGGCGGGGCGCTGTTCGTCTACACCCACGTCAGAAAGAACGGCTGGCCGGCCGTCGGCGTCCGCCTCGTCAACCGGCTGGCGCGGGTCTGCGAGCGGCTGGGCCTGATCGATCTCCGGCAGGAACGCCTGCGCAAATCCGACCACGTCAACCCCATCATGGACCATGACGATCTCGCGGCGATCGTGCAGGCCGCGGGATTCCGGATCGAGCGCATCACGTACTACACGCCGGTCATCGGCGCCTTCGTCGAAAACGTCCTCGCCCGCATCGCGGAGCGCTTGCTCGTGCGCGGCGCCCGGCGGCCGGGCGGGGCGGACGCGGCCGAAAGTCACTCACCCGAGCGCACGGCGCGGCTGTCCGCTCAGGCCCGCGTCAAGCGCGGCGGCGTCCTCTATCGCGGGCTGCTGGTCTGGTCGGCCATCATGAAGATCGACCTGCTGCTCTTCGGACGGATCCGGTCCGGGCCCTTCTTCGCACTGCTGCGGCGGACGGACGAGCCTCATTGATGATTCAATGGAGGCCCGGATGCGCCTCCTGTACGTCGCGCTCGATCAGCGGGTGCCGGGCACGCTCGGCGGCTCCGTGCACGTGCAATCCGTGGCGCAGGGATTGGCGGCGCGCGGCCACGAGGTCCACGTCGCGACCCGGCCCGGCGGGCGCTGGCCGCCCGGCGGCGTGACCTGGCACGCGATGGCGCCGCCCCTCGGCCGGCGCGAGCTGCGGTGGAGCCGTTCGGCAGCGATCGGACGGTTGGCCCGGCGCATCGGCGCCGATCTCATCATGGAGCGCTACCACAACTTCGGCGGCGAAGGGGTCCTCGCCGCGGCACGGCTCGGTCTGCCGGCCGTCCTCGAAGTGAACGCACCGGTGATCGACTATCCCGGTTCGAGCAAGGCCAGGCTCGATCGCGCGTTGCTCTTCGAGCCGATGCGACGATGGCGCGACCACGTCTGCCGCAAGGTGAGCCTGTTCGTCACGCCGTCGGCCGAGATTCTGCCGGCGTGGATCGATCGCCGGCACGTGCTCGAGGTGGAGTGGGGCGCCGACGTCGATCGCTTCCGGCCCGGCGCGCCCGGAACGCCGCCGTTCCGGC
>CAZFAT010000248.1:0-8563 GCA_964517075.1 uncultured Solibacteraceae bacterium | reverse complement strand
TCTCGGGCACGCGGAAGCTGACGGACACGGCGCCCCTGCCGGAGAGGAAATCCGTCGCCACCTTCCAGGACTTCACCGCGAAGTCGTGCGTGATCCCGGTGTCCTCGCTGCGAAGCACAATCGTGACCTGCTCGCCGGCCTTGAGCGTCAGGGTCGGATTCGGCGTCGGGTTCCCGTCGAGGTAGAACGCCATACTGCGCGCGGTGAGCACGATCTCGCGCGCCGGCGTCGCCGGGTCCGCGACGAGCGACGGCAGCGCCACGAGGCCCACGATCAGCACCGCCGTGATGCCCACGAGGAAGCGCCAGGTCCGGCGCACCGGGCGAACCGTCGTTGTGTGCATGGTCATCCCACCAGCATGCCGGTCGCGTACATGACAGCGAATCCGGCGAAGAGTCCGGCCAGCACCGGCGCCGTGGCCAGGTAGCGGCCGAGCGGTAGATCGCCGGCCATCTGCCGCCCAATCTGTGCGACCACCTGGGCGATGGCACCCGCGCCAATCGCCAGGAACAGCACCGACAGCACCGGCGAGTACACGAACCCGCCCATCCACGCGCCCGCAATCGTCGGCACGCCGCCGATGAGCCCGAGCGCGACGAGACGCCGGATCGTCGGCCGCGACCGCGCGAGCGGCGCCACGATCGCCAGCCCTTCGGTCGTGTTGTGCAGCGTGAAGCCGACAATGAGCAGCGTGCCGAGCGCGGCCTCGCCGAGGACGAACGCGGCGCCGATCGCGAGGCCCTCGCTGAAGTTGTGCAGACCGATGCCCACGGCCACGAGCAGCGCGAGCACCCAGCTGCGATCGGCCTCCGCCGTGCGCCCGCGCCCCTGCAGCCAGCGCCCCAGCGCCTCGAGCGCGAGATACGCCATCGCGGCGCCAAAGAGGAAGAGCGCCACGCCCTGATAGGACGCGGGGATGGCCAGCGCCGACTCCAGCCCCTCGTGGCTCGCGTCCGCCAGCAGGAAGAGCAGCAGCCCGATCGTCAGGGCCAGCAGGAAATCGAGGCCGCGCGCCCCCAGCCGGCGCACGAGGGGGAACCAGAGCAGTCCGATCGCGACCGGCAGCATGCCGACATACACGCCAATCAGGGTGAAGGTCAGCAGCGTGCCACCGTCGGCTTCAGGCGTCGAGACCGCGACGGCGATCTCGTGATCGAACGTCACGCCGGTCGAGGTGATCAGCCGCACGGCGTGCGTCTCGCCTTCGACCCAGGGGTACGGCACTTTCAGCGTCGTCCGGCCGAGGTGGGAGAGACGCGTGCCCGCCGTCGCCTCGTACGCCCAGTACGCGTCGTCGACGATGACCTGCGCGATAGTGACCGGATCGGGGCCGTCGTTGAAAACCGTGATGGTGAAGCCGTCCGGGCCGAGATCCACGCGCTGAAAGGTCAGCCGCTCGACGGGCGGATGGCCCTCGCCGCGCAGCGATTCGCCCGGCTCCGACCGCACGATGAGAAAGAGCAGCAGGCCCAGCAGCACGATCGGCAGGAGCCCAATCGCCCAGAGGAGCGGCCGCCCGGGTGCACTGGCGCGGGACGCGTCGTGCGCGGTCATGCGCGCGCCTCGGCCCGGAACAGGCCCATCCAGCCCAGCTCCGCGAACTCGCTCTGGTGCGCGTGGAACATGAAGTCGCCGGGATAACGGAAGGTCGTCTCGAGAATCGCGCGCTCGCCCTGGCAGAGCATCAGCGTGTCGGTGATCTCGGTGGATGTGGTGCTGGTGCCCGTGCGGTTGACGTGGAAGAACATGCCGTGCAGGTGCAGGCTGTTCACCAGATCGAACTCGGTCACGTTGACGAGGTAGATGCGCACGAGCGAGCCCACCGCGACGCGAATCGGCTCGTACATGTGGAAGTGCCCGACCGTGTTGACGGCGTACACCTCGTTGTCGAGATCGAAGTTCGTGTCGAAGGCGTTCATCACCATGATGAGCTCGTCGGCCGGCGGGCGCGGCGTCCGCGGATCGATGATGAACGTCCCGTAGAGACCCTTGTGGATGTGGCGCTTCAGCGGCGCCGCATGGCAGTGATAGAGGTGCAGACCGAACGGCTCAGCGTCGAACTCGTACACGAACCGCGCACCCGGCGCCACCTGGTGCTGCGGCAGCGACCCGTCCATCTCCGGCGAATGCCAGCCGTGAAAGTGAATCGTGTGCGGATGGGCACCCTGGTTGACGAAGATCACACGCAGGCGGTCGCCTTCGGTGGCGCGCAGCGTCGGGCCCGGGACCTGGCCGTTGTAGGTCCAGGCGGGAAAGTACACGCCGGGCGCGATCTCGATCTCCCGATCGACCGCGACGATCTCGTACTCGCGCAGGAGCGATCCGTCGGGTCGGGGCGTCTCGCGGTAGAACCGCGATCGTTCGGCCGCCGGCAGGTCGGAGAAGTTCCAGGCTCTCAGGAACCTGGCGGGATTGAATCGGTTCGTGTCGACGCGGCCGACCGGGCCCATCGCGTGACCGTTGTGCGCGGTGACCGGGTGGCTGCTCAGGTGGCCGGCCTGACCGCGGAGTCGCCGGCTGCCAAAGAGGGCCGTCCCTGTCAGCGAACTGAGTCCCGCGAGCTGGAGCCACGACCGGCGCGACCAATTGGGTCCCATAAACTTAGTTTTGACTGGTCCAAATATCAGGTATCATGCCGTGAAAGTCAAGCCCGCGCACTTGGTGGCGGGTGAATCCGGAGCCCACATGCCGCCGTCCCCCACGGTCGAGAACTACCTGAAGGCCATCTACCACGCGCAAGCCGCGATTGGGGCCGGACGGTTGGTCCCGTTAGGGCAACTGGCCACGAACCTCGGCGTCGTCCCGGGCACCGCGACGGCGATGGTCAAGACACTCGCCGACTCCGAACTCGTCCACTACGAGCCGTACCTCGGCTGCCGGCTGACGCCCGCGGGGGAGAAGCTGGCCGCGCGCGTGCTGCGGCGGCATCGGCTCATCGAGTTGTTCCTGGTGAAGGAGCTCGGCATGAGTTGGGCCGAGGTGCATGACGAAGCCGAGCAGCTCGAGCACGCCGTGTCCGATCGGCTCATCGACCGTATCGACGAGATTCTCGGACGCCCGGCCGCCGATCCCCACGGCGATCCGATTCCCGGTCCGGAGGGCACGGTCGATCAGCCCGACTATCAGAGCCTCCTGACGTGTCCGCTGCAGACGCCGGTGATGGTCGGCCGCATCACCGATCAGGACGCGGACTTTCTCCGATTCGTCGAAGACCACGATCTCAAACCGGGACAGATGGTCGAGGTCGAGGCGCGCGATCCGCTGGCCGACAGCGTGCAGGTGAAGGGGGAAGGCCGCCGCATCACGATTGGCGCGCGCGCGGCGTCGAAGCTGCTCGTGCAGCTCGCGCAGGTCCTGTGTCTCGTGCTCGTCGGCGTCGGCGTGGCGGTGGCGCAGGCCCCGGAGCCTTTCGAGATCATGGACAACTCCTTCCTGGTCGAGGAGGCCTTCAACCAGGAAGCGGGCATCTTCCAGAACATCCTCACGATGACGAACGCGCGGTCGGGCTGGGAGATCGGCTTCACGCAGGAGTGGCCGGTCCACTCCATGCGTCATCAGGCCTCATTCACGCTGCCATTCGCTGGCGCGGGCGGGCAACAACGCGTCGGCGACCTCCAGCTCAACTACCGCTATCAGCTGCTGACCGAAGCACCAGGGCGCCCCGCGTTCTCGCCGCGCCTGTCGGTCATCCTGCCGAATGGTGACCGGGGAGCCGTCGGCTGGCAGATCAACCTGCCTCTCAGTAAGCAGGTGGGCGACTTCTATCTGCACGCCAACGGCGGCGCGACGTGGTTCCCTCACGTGGAAGGGTTGCCGGCGCCCAGTGGCGGCGGGTCGGTAGAGCTGGCGTTGCTCACGCCGCACGTCTCCGGCAGCGTCATCTACCGTGTGCGGCCGATGTTCAACCTGCTGGTGGAGGGCGTGTTCGAGTCGGTCGAGTCTCTGGTGAGCACCCGTGACACCGGACGGGAAGGGACCGTCACCCTCTCACCCGGCGCCCGCGGCGGCTGGAACTTCGGCGAGCACCAGATGATTCTGGGCGTTGCGGTCCCGCTCACGTGGACGGGCGGCACCACCGAGACCGCGGTCTTCGGCTACTTGTCCTACGAGCTGCCGTTCGGACGCTGACGCGCGAGGGTCCGAAAAGAGCAACGGCCGCACCGTGAGGTGCGGCCGTGCTGCGTTCGATCCGTCGATCCCTCGTACCCTCGCGATCGCCCTATCCGATGATCTGGTCCCACTCCGGCCGCTGGTTCTCGCGCCTGATCAGTCTGGTCGCGGCGGCGTTGGGGACATGGGTTTTCTTGGCCGCGTTCCACTCCGAGAACTCCATCTTCTCGAGATTGAAGTGCAGCCGCTTGTACGGCTGGCGTAGCGCGATGGAGGCCATGGAGACGGCGTAGGCGAGCGCCCCCACATTTTCGAAGCGCCCGTTGGACTTCGTGCCCTTCCGGATCGCGTTGATCCATTCCTCTTCGGCCCCCGTGCGATCGAACTCGCCCGCCTCGACCTGGCCGTCGAACGCGGCCTGGCGGCTCGCCGGGATCAGCCTGGGCGTGCTGCTTCCGCGGAAGTCGCAGAGGATCTTGCCCTTCTCGCCCACGAAGAGCATGCCCTCGGCCTCGAGGACCTGGTTGTCGGCCAGCAGTTCATCGGGCGTCTGCGGCCGCATCCCGCCGTCGTACCAGAAAGTGTCCACCGCCGGCCGGTCCGCGGTGGCCGGATGATGCCAGCGCATTGAGCTGGCATGCGGGAACGCGACCTGCGACGCCGTCTCTCGCCTGTTGTCCAGCTCGGCGACTGTATGACTGGCCGTCGTCTCGACCCACTCCGGAATGCCGAGGTTCAGGATCCGGTATGGCTGCCAGAGGCTGTAGTGGCCCATGTCGCCGAGACAGCCCGCGCCATAGGCGTACCAGCCGCGGTAAATCGTATGCGTGTAGCCCGGGTGGTAGAGGCGCTCCGGTTCAGGTCCCTGCCACAGCGCCCAGTTGAAGTCCTTCGGAACCGGCGGGCCCGACTTGTAGTACTCGCGCATGGCGTGCGGCCATTGCGGCCGGTTCGTCCAGTTGTGCACTTCCTTCACGTGGCCGATGACGCCCGACTTGATCCACGCGGCGAGCAGGTGCCGGCCAGGAGAGTTGCTGTAGGCGAGCAGATGCGAGGTGGCCGACGACTCGCGCGCGACCTTCAGCAGGCGGTCCACTTCCCACAGCAGGTTGGCGATCGGTTTGTGCGCGATGGTCGCCTTCCCCTTCTTCAGCGCCGCGATGTTGATCGACGCGTGCTGATGGTCGGGCGTGATGGCGACGATGCCCTGGATGTCGGTTTCCTTCTCGAGCATCTCGCGATAGTCCTCGTACATGCGGATGCCCTTGCTTGGCCGGTTGTTCTTCGAATAGTAGGTCTCGATGACGTTCTTCGCGATCTCACGGCCGGCGCGCACGCCGGTATCGCCTTCGCACCAGGTCGGCTCGTTGATGAATCTCCGGATCGAGCCGCGGTTGCCGTTCGGCCTCGTCCAGTCCAGGTAGTCCTGTGTGTTGAGGTTCGGATCGACGACCGCGACGAACTGCAGATCTTTCCGCGCGACCATGCCGGTGTTGACCTGGCGCTGAGCCTGAGTGCCGCAGCCAACCTGCGCGAGCAGGATCATGTCGCTCGGCGGCGTGAAGCCCTGGCCGCCCAGCACGCGGCGCGGCACGATCGTGAACCCTGTGGCGGCCAGGCCGCCGAGGAACGTGCGACGGTTGATTGTGGCCATTGGCGTATCCTCTGCTGATGCGAACGGGCGACGGATGCCGCTAGATGTTCAGAGTAGGGGGGATGTTACAGAAACGATCCGGGCAGCGCAACCGTCCCCCGCGCCGCGCCCCTCGCCCTGGTCGACCGGATTCGTCGCCGCGCTGCTGCTCTGCTTTGCGGCGGCCGCCGCCCTCCGCCTGCATCATCTGGGCTCGGAAAGCGTCTGGCTCGACGAGGCGTTTTCGATCGACGCGGCCCGCGGGTCGCTGGGCTACATCATCGACCAGACCTCCCAGGACGTGCACCCGCCGCTCTACTACGTCGTCCTGCACTATTGGATAAGGGTGGTGGGCTCCACGGAGGCGGCCGCGCGCCTGCTGTCCGTCCTCTTCAGTCTCGGGATCATGGGCGCCGCCGTCGCCATGGCGCTGCGCCTCCTGGATCGGCGCGCCGCACTCGCGGTGGCGGCGCTCCTCGCCGTCTCGCCGTTCCATGTCGAGTTCGCGCAGGAAGCGCGCATGTACACGCTGCTCACGCTCCTCGGCACGCTGTCCGTCTACGCCTTTCTCGAGGCGTTCGTCCTCGCCGCTCCACGGCGCCGCTGGGTCGCCGCCTACGTCGTCATCACGACGCTGATGCTGTACACGCAGATCTACAGCGTGTTCATCGTGGCGGCCGAGGTCGCCCTCGTGGCGATCGGCGCGTGGACGGCGCGCGACTGGTTCCGGCGCACCGTGTGGACCTGGCTGGCGGCGTCCGTCGTCATCGTCGTGCTCTATCTGCCGTGGCTGGCCACGCTGTACCGGCAGGTGACCCGCGTGCAAGGCGGCTTCTGGATTCCCGAGCGGCCCTGGATCGCCGTCCTGCACCCCTTCCTGACCTACGCGGGATCGCTGGCCCTCGTCGCGATTCTGGTGCCGCTGACGATCTGGGGGGGCGTCCGGCTCGCGCGATCCGCAAGTCCGACGCTCCCGCGCGGCCTCTCGGCCCGCACGATCCTGATCGTCTGGCTGGCCGCACCAATCGTGCTGCCGTTCACCCTCTCGCGGCTCGGCTCACCGATCTTTCTGCCGAAGTACACGATTCCCGCGTCCGTGCCCTTCGCGCTGCTGGCGGCGCACGGCGTGGCGCGGCTGCCCGGCCTGTGGCTGCGCGTGGGCCTCGTGGCGCTCGTCGCGTGGTGGTCGGTCGATCCGCTCGGCGTGTACTACCGGACGCCGCGCAAGGACGGGTGGCGCAGTGCCGTCGCGCACCTCGAGGCCCAGGCCGCTCCCGGCGACCTGGTGGTGATCTATCGCAACTTCAATCAGATGCCGTTCGACTACTACGCGCGTCGCGACGACATCCAGAAGGTCGCGCTCTACCTCGAGGATCCGCCGGTCGCCGACGAAGTCGCCGCCGCCGTCGATCGCGTCGCCACGGACCGCCGGCGGGTCTGGCTCGTCACGCTCACCGGCGAACCCGCAACGCCGCTCATTGCGGACGCCCTCGACCGCAGCTTCGTCGAGCGCGCGCACACGGACGAGCAGAGGATAGAGATGTTCCTGTTTGAAAGGCGGTAAACGTTGTCTTTCTATTGAGCCGGTTCTATCCTGAGCACCGCCCCCGGATTGGCGTCGGTCACCAGATAAATCAGCCCGTCGGGACCCTGTCGGACGTCGCGGATGCGCTGGCGAAGCTCGGTCAGTAGCGCCTCCCGGCCGACGGGGCCGGGTTCGGTGAAGCCCATGCGGTGCAGCGCCATGCCGGCGAGGCTGCCGACGAAGAGCTGCCCCTTCCAGCGCGGGAACCGATCGGCCGTGTAGAAGGTCATCCCCGAGAGCGCCGGCGACGGCGACCAGAAGATCGTCGGCTGCTCGATCCCCTCGCGCCAGGGCGTATTGATGATCGGCCCGGTGTACTCGCGCCCGAAGGTGACGAGTGGCCAGCCGTAGTTCTTGCCCGGCAGGATCAGGTTCAGTTCGTCGCCGCCCTGCGGCCCGTGCTCGACGGCCCACACGGCGCCAGTTTCGGGATGCACCGTGAGCCCCTGCGGATTGCGGTGTCCGTAGGAATAGATTTCGGGCTTGAATCCGGCCCGGCCAACGAACGGGTTGTCCGGCGGCACGCTGCCGTCGTCTCTCAGCCGGAGCACTTTGCCGGCGTGCTGGTTGGTGTCCTGCGCCCGATTGCGATCGTTGCGTTCGCCGACGGTCATGAAGAGCGTGCCGTCACGCCCGAACGCGAGCCGGGATCCGAAATGCGCCGAGCCTTTGCTCCACGCCTCGGCCACGAAGATGTCCTTCACGTCCGTCAGGGCATTCCCCTCGAGTCGACCGCGCGCCAGGGCGGTCGTGTTGCCCAGTTCCCCCGGCTTGGAATACGTGAGATAGACCAGCCGGTTTTCAGCAAATCGGGGATGCAGGGCGACATCGAGCAGCCCGCCCTGCCCGCTGGCCACGACGGTCGGCGTGCCGGCGATGGGCGTCGGGTCGAGCTGACCCTTGCGGATGATGCGGAGCCGGCCCGGCTTTTCGGTGACCAGCATGTCGCCGTCGGGCAGGAACGCCAGGCTCCAGGGGTTCTGCAGGCCCGTGACGACGGGCGCGACGCGAATCTGCTCGGTGGGGGAGTAGACCGCCGTCGGCGCCGCGGGCGGCGGCAATTGCGCGGCCCGCGGAAACGGCTGCGGCGGCGGGGCGCCCCGCCCGGCGGCGCCGCCGCCGCGGGCGCCGCCCTGGCCCGCCGGCGTCGCGGGCTTCTGTTGGGCCGCGATCGTGGCCGTCGCGAGCGTGAGGGCGGTGATGACGCCAAACCGTCGGGCAGTATTCAAGACAGC
>CAZFAT010000247.1:0-23808 GCA_964517075.1 uncultured Solibacteraceae bacterium | reverse complement strand
GCGGCTGGTGCGCCGCCCCCGCCCTGCCGGCCCTGCCCGCCCTCTGCGGCAAGCCCGATGACCGTCCCGCACGCGATCGCGAGTGATGCTGCCAACCAACGCTGTCTCATCACAACCTCCACCCGTGTCAGCATATCCCGTGACGTATCGATCCGGCCCGGCGTCCACTCGCGGCGCGCGCGTCCGCCGGGCCCGCCCCCGATCCCGGCTTGGTAGACTGAGACAGCCCCCGCAGGATTAGCTACATGGACGACACAGAACTCATCGTAGTCCGCTCGTTCGGCAGCCGTATCGAGGCGGAGGTCGCCCAGGGGGCGCTGGACGCCGCCGGCATCGAATCCGCCCTCGTGGCCGATGACGTCGGCGGCCAGTACGCCAACCTGTCGCTGAGCGGAGGCGGCGTGCGACTTCAGGTCCGCCCCGAAGACCTCGCGGTGGCGCAGGAACTGCTCGGTCAAGCAACGTAGTGGAGATGGAGGGGCCGACCCTTTAGGTAGGCCCAGCTGGACAACCCATGGAGTCAGGCCCATACAGAGCCAGAAGGTAGGTGGCGGCGTGAAAGGGCAGCGAAGCTGCAGAAGGCGTCGAGTTCCCTAGAGGGACCACGGAAGGTCCACTCGGCGTCGGTTCGCCTGCGGGAGCACATGATGTCAACGCCGACGCAAACAGGACGACACCCAACGGCAGGGGCGGGAGCCCAAGAAATCGCATAAGGGACGGACCCCTTGACTAGTTCCTGGCGCTGACGCCGGCCGTGCGGGGTTCGGCGCGGCGCGAATGGAACGGCAGGCTGCGGACAATCTCGCCCACGAGCGTCTGGAGGCCATAGCCGGACGCGGCGAGCTTGTCCGTGATCTCGAGCACCGTGCGCCGGTCGTAGCGTTCGAGGCCGCGGCCCAGCGAGTAGATGAGCATCTTCTCCGTCAGGTTGCGGGAGAACTCAGGCAGCATCCCGTTCAGCACCTGCCGCAGCTCGGCGGGTCCGGAGAACGAGGCGCCGCCCGGCAGGACGCCGCTCGCGTCGACCGGGAACGTGCCGTCGGTCGTGCGCCACTTGCCAATCGCGTCGTAGTTTTCGAGACCGAATCCCAGCGGATCCATGCGCGCGTGGCACGACGCGCAGATGCTGTTCGTCCGGTGCTGCTCCATCTGTCCCCGGAGCGACGTCGACTTCCCCAGCGCCGCTTCGTCGAGCGCGGGCACGTCGGGCGGCGGCGGCGGGGGCGGCGTCCCGAGAATGTTCTGCAGGATGTACTTCCCGCGAATGACCACCGACGTCCGCGTCGGATAACTCGAGACGGCGAGGACGCTACCCTGGCTCAGCACGCCCCCGCGCTGATCGGTCGTGAGGTCCACGCGCCGGAACTCCGGTCCCGTCACGCCCTCGATGCCGTAGAACTTCGCGAGTGTCTCATTCAGGAACGTGTAGCGCGCCGTGAGGAAATCGCTGATGGGGCGGTTCTCGCGGAGGATCGCGTCGAAGAACATCCGCGTCTCCGTCTTCATTGCGTCACGCAGCTCCGGCGTCCACTCCTTGAAGCGGTCCGGGTCCGGTTTGATGCTGTCGAGATTCCGAATCTCCAGCCACTGTCCGGCGAAGTTCTCCCCGAGCGCGGACGCCCTGGCGTCGACCAGCATGCGGGCGACCTGCGCGTCGAGCACGGCCGGCCGGCTCAACTGGCCGCGCTCGGCCAGCGCCAGCAGCGTGTCGTCCGGTATCGAGCTCCAGAGGAAGTAGCTCAGCCGCGACGCCAGCTCGATGTCGCTGATCCGGTGAATCCTGTTCGGGTTGTTCGGGTAGCGATCGCGTTCGATGTGGAACAGGAAGTGTGGCGAGACGAGCATGGCCTGGATGGCCAGCGCCAGCCCCTGCTCGACCGACTGCCCCTCGGCCTGGGCCAGCCGCACGAAGCGGGACAACGCCTGCACCTCCACGCGCGTGACGGGACGGCGGTAGGCGCGGCGCGCCAGCGTGGTCAGGATCTGGTTCACGCAGGCCGCGCCAGTGTTCGGATCGCACACCAGGATCTGCTTCCGGCTCGGCTTCTCGATGGCCGATTCGAAAGGGCCCACGATGGTGACCGAGCTGACCCATTTGTTGACCTTGTCGGTGTAGATGTTCTCTTTCGGCAAGGTTTTGATGTACTCGTCGTCGATGAACCCGAGCCGGAGCGTGTGGTCCCCTTCGGTCAGCGGCACACGCATCTTTTCCTCGGAGTACGGGTTGAAGTACACGAGCCCCGACGGCTTCGTCTCGATCGGCATCGTGTGCACGAGGCGGCCGTCCACCCACAGCCCCAGCGTGACCGGCTTGGCGTCCGCCGGGCGCTGGCCCTGCAGGCCGATGCGCAGCTCGTACTCGGCGTCGAAATCGACCCGGTGCGTGCCCGTGACGTTGCTGGGGTTCATCCGGCGGAGGTTCCTGAACCGGAGGCTGTACTCGATCTCGACCGGGTCGGGCAGCGGGTCGGCGCCAATCGCGCGCGACGCGATCTGCTCGGCGGCCGACAGGTACTTCTCCATCAGCACGGGTGAGACGGTGAGCACGTCGCTGATGTTGTCGAAGCCTTCGCCCGAGTCGTCGGTCGGGAAGTTCCGCTCCGCCCGGAAGTCCACGGCCAGCAGATCCCGAATCGTGTTCGTGTACTCGGTCCGGTTCAGCCGGCGAGCCGTGACACGGCCCGGATCGGGGGTCATCGTGGCGTCCGCCCGCCGGAACTCACCCTCCAGGAACTTCACGAGGGCGTTGACCTGCGCTTCGGAGTACTCGACGTCGGGCGGCGGCATCTCCTTCGACTTGAGCTTCAGCAGGATCACTTCCCACAGATCGCGATCCGTGGACAGCGATTCCACCGAGTACGGCTGCGTCAGGTCGAGGCCGGCCTCCATCTGCACGTCGTCGTGGCACTGGCCGCAGGTGTCGAAGAGGAGCGACTTCGTGACCGATTCGAACGCGGCCTGCGTCGGCGGCTGCGTGGCCGGGCGCGTCGCGCGATCCGCGGGCGCCGCCGGCCGGGCCGCCGCTGACGCCGACGGCGCGGGCGCGCCCTGCTGAGAGGACCGGATGCCCACCGTCGCCAGGACGACCATGGCGACGACGCCGACGGTAAGGGTGTAGCGTTTCACGTCCATTCGCTCCCAGTACTTCTCATTGTGGCGCCGGCGGCCGCGGCGTCTCGGCCGGCTTCGTCTCGGCCGGCTTCGCGGGCGGGGCGTCGGCCGGCTTCGCGGGCGGAGCCGGCGGCTTCTGTGGCTCCTGCTGCTGGGGCGGCGGCCCGCCACGCTGCTGCCGGCGAACCGGTTCGGCCGAGACCAACTCCGCGTACAGCTGGCTCACGCGAGCCTGCTGCGTCGGGTTCACCATCAGGTAGCGATGCCGGCCGCCCGCGCCCGGCGTGAACTGGGTTCGGCCATCGTCGAGGACGCTGATCGTGCCGGGCTCGGAGAGGGTGAAGTCGTCGGTCTCCGGATGCACCGCGTACAGCGTCGCCGCGAGGGCCGACGCCGGCGCATCGTAGGGCATCGGCTTCAGCCCGCGGTACGCGTCAGCCACCGGATGATTCGGGGACCACTCGAAGTCCTTGGCGAGGCTCGCCCCGGGATACGGCAGCGCGGTGCCGACTTCGGCTCCCACGGCAATCAAAGGGGTGGGCCAGTCGGCGAAGACTCGACGCGCCGCCGCCACGTCGCTGGCCAGATCGGCGTCTGGCCCGCCGGACGGAAACGCCCCCGCGGCAATCACGAGGTGCTTCACCTTGGCCGCAATCTGCGGCGGCGCGCCGTACAACCCGAGGAGCCGCGCCAGCCCCGTCGCCGGACCCGCGACCACGATGACCGCGTTCCCGTCGTGCTGCGCGAGGAGCATGTTGCGGATGAGCACCGCGTTGTCGGGAGTGTCGAGCAGGTTCGTGATGCGGCTGGTGTACGGCTCGGTGCCGTCGGCCGCCGGCTTGAACAGCGCCGCCGCGACCGGCGGCGCGTCGGTGGCGGCGGCCGGCCCTTCGGGCATGCCGATCATCGCGGGACCGGCCGGCCGGCTCGCGTAGAAGCGGGACACCACGTCCGCCAGCTGCGCTGATCTGAGACTTGGGCGGGAAATGGCCAGCGCGATGCTTCGGGCCTGCCCCTTCGAAGCCAGTCCATTCAGCAGCGCCACGACCAGCACGGCGTCGAGCCGGCGGCCGAGATCGCCCTCGAATGCCACCCCGATGGGCGGCCGAGCCGAGCCGCGTCCGCGAGCCTGCATCGCGTGGCCCGTCCGCCCGGGCTAGCTGAGGCTCGCCGGGTCGATCCGTCCCGACGCGTCGCCAAACTGATCCACGTGGACTCCCATGTGATCCATCAGCGTGAGATGGAAGTTCGCCATGGGCGTTTCCCTGCGGTAGATGATCCGGCGGCCCGGGCGCAGCGCGCCGCCGCCGCGGCCGATCAGCAGGGTCGGCAGATCCTCGTGCAGGTGGCGATTGCCGTCGGACAGCCCCGCGCCGTACACGATCATGCTGTTGTCGAGCAGATTCGAGTCCCCGTCCGGGGTGTTCTTGAGCTTGTGCAGCCAGGCCGCGAGCTGCTTGGTGTGGTACTCGTTGATCTGAGTGACCTTCTCCATCAGGTCGGTCTTGCCCATGTGGTGCGTGCAGGGGTGATGCCCGTCCGGGATGCCGATCTCGCGGTACGCCCGGCTCGTGCCCTCGCGCGTCATCATGAACGTGAGCACGCGCGTCATGTCCGCACGGAACGCGATCGTGATCATGTCGCTCATCAGCCGGAAGTGCTCGGCGAAGTCCGGCGGCACGCCGTACGGCTTCCCCATGCCGGGATCGATCGCAACGCTGTCCTCCTCGGCCTTCAGGAGCTGCCGTTCGACTTCCCGGATGGACGACAGGTACTCGTCGAGCTTCCGCCGGTCCGTCGGCCCGAGCGACGACTGCATCGTCTTCGTGTCGCTGACGACGAAGTCGAGGATGCTGCGGCGATAGCGCGCCTGCCGCTCACGCGCCTCCGGCGTCAAGGCGGTGCCCGTGCCAAACAGCCGCTCGAAGAGCACGCGCGGATCGAGAATCGGCGGCAGCGGCTGCGTCTCGCTCCTCCACGCCAGGTTGTTGGTGTAGGCGCACGAGTACCCGGAGTCGCAGTCGCCGGCCTGGCGCGAGTCGTCCATGCCGAGCTCGAGCGACGCAAACCGCGTTTCGTGACCGATCTTGTTGGCGATGATCTGGTCGCAGGAGATGCTGGCCTTGATGTCCGTCGTCGACTTCCGCACCTGGATGCCGGTGAGGTAAGACCCGGAGCACCGGCCGTGGTCGCCCGCGCCGTCGAGCAGCGCGCGGCCGCTGTTGTGCGTCAGGTTGCCGAGCTGAAGCATGTCGTTCCGGAAGGCCTCGAGCGGCTTCATGACGCGAGGGAACTCCCCGAACACGCCTTCCTGCGGGATGTTCCAGTTCGCCATGTCGATGCCGTTCGGCACGTACAGGAACGCGAGCCGGAGGGGCGCCTTGGCCGACGACGCGAACGCGGGCGTCATGGCGTCCAGGAACGGCAGCGCGATGGTCGCGCCGAGGCCTCGCAGAAACGTACGCCGTGGAAGCGACTTGCCCGTAGCGATCATCGCCTCACCCTTTCTAATGGAGTTACCACATCCTACAACGGCCGCCCACCGAAATGGGCGCAATTCCGCACAAACGGCTCCGGCGCGCCGGCACTGACGTTATCGGCCCTGAACGGGCGAAGAAGCATCGAAAATGGTGAAGTATCTCTGCCTGACCGGGGCGGCCGCCCGCCGGGCTTCGAGCGCGTCCCCCGCCTCGATCCCCAGGTCGGCCTCGACAATGTGGGCCCCCGAGGCCACCGCGTCGCGATACCGCGCCCGCAGCCGGACCCCGTCGATCTCCCCGGCCTGGTAGGCGCGGTCGATCGTGCGGGACGTGCCCAGAATGCCCATGACACCCCTGGCGGCAAGCCGCTTGAAGATATCGGGCTCCTTCGGCTCGGCGTGAGTCACGAAGCCCACGACATTGGTCCACGGGATGCCCGTGGTCTCGAACCGCGCCATCGCCGCCGAGTCCGGAAGAAACACCTGCATCATGATGGCCGGGTCGAAGTCGTACACCCGCCGGGCGTCCTCGAACGTGTAGGCCATCACCACGGCCCAGGCCCGCGCGTCGTGCTTCTGGATGGCGCGCGCGCGGTCGACGACGTCAACATCCTTGTTGTCGAGGAAGAGGACCGTCTTGCCCCTGGCCCACGCCAGCGCCTGATCGAGCGTCGGGATGCGGTAAGGCGTGACCTTCCCGGCCGGGTCCTTGAGCCGCAATCGCTGGAGCTCCTCGACGGTGTGGTCGATCACACGGCCCTCCCCCGTGCTCGTGCGTTCGAGGGTCGGATCGTGAAAGAGGACCATGACGCGGTCCTTCGTGTAGCGGGGATCGACCTCGAGGCTGGACCAGGTGTGCCGCAGGGTGTTCTCGAACGTCTCGAGGGCGTTCTCGGGAAACCCGTCCCGCGAGCCGCCCCGGTGCGTCGTGACGAGTGGCGGACCGTTCGCGTCCGGCCGGAAGAACGCCTTGAGATCGTCGACCGACCGAATGTCCAGCACGTGCAGGCGGGCGGACTGCGTGCTGACACTGGTACCCACCAACGCGACGAACAGACACAGCAGGCGAAGCATCGACGGCTGGCTGTCATGGAGCGGCGGACCTTCAGGTCCGCCCGCGTCGAGGCGGCCTGGAGGCCGGCTCCTCCACTGCCCGAGGCGCGCAATCATCGGTAGCTCCGGCCGCCGACGCGCGGCGGCTCCACTTGCGGCGGCGGCGCGACGTGCGCCTCGGCCATGTGCCCTTCGAGGCGCGCGACGACGTCAGGGTTGCCGGCCGCCACGTTACCCGCTTCGGCGGGATCGTCCTTCAGGTTGTAGAGCTCCAGCGGCGCGCCGGGCCGCAGGCGGATGCCCTTCCAGTCGCCGGCGCGCACGGCCTGCCGGAGCGTGTGCTCGGGCAGGTAGCGGACTGTGTTCCAGTCGATGTCGGCATCTTCCCAGTAGAGGTACGGGTGCGTGGTCTGCACACGACCTGCGGCGGCCGCGCCCAGCAATTCCGGGACGATGGAGAGGCCGTCCACGATGGACGGAACGCGATCGCGGGCGCCGGCCAGCTCTGCCAGCGTCGGGAGCACGTCGGGGAAGTAGGTGACGTGCTGGCTGACGCGCGGCGCGATGCGCCCCGGCCAGCGGACGATCAGCGGCGCGCGGAGCCCGCCCTCGTACAGCGTGGTCTTCCCGCCGCGCAACGGCGCGTTGCTGAAGAGCGGTGCGCGGTTGAGCGCGTTGAGCCCGCCGTTGTCCGAGGCGAAGAAGACGACCGTGCGATCGTCGAGGTCGAGCTCGGTGAGGAGCGCCATGACCTCTCCGACGTGCCGGTCCACCATCGACGTGAACGCCGCCGCGACCTTGGCCGAGAGCGGCCACGGCTGGTCCTTGTACATCTGCCATGCGGGATCGTCCTCCGGCAGCTCCCAGCGCGAATGGGGCGGCGTCCACGCGCCGTACGCGAAGAACGGCCCGTCGCGGTGCTGCCGGATGAACGCTTTCATGCGGTCGACAATCAGGGCGTGCGCAAACTGCCGCGTCCGGCCGGTCGCCGGATCGATGGCCCGGACGGGTCCAAGGCCGCGCTCGCCGGCAGGCGCGCCGTCATAGATCCCTTCGTTGCCCGGCAGCTCCACGCGTTCGCTGTTCCGATAGAGATAGGCCGGATAGTGCTCATGCGCGTGAATCTGGTGGTAGTAGCCGAAGAACTCGTCGAAGCCCTGCCGCTCGGGGACGCCAGGCTGGCCGACGTCCGCGAGGCCCCACTTGCCGTAGCCACCCGTCGCGTAACCCGCGCTCTTCAGGATCTCGGCGATCGTCACGTCGTCGGGCCTGAGCGAGACGCCGCCCGTGTTCGAGCGCACCGGCGTGTGGCCCATGTGCGTGCCGGTCATGAGCGTGCTGCGCGACGGCGCGCAGACCGTGTTCCCCGCATACGCCTGGGTGAAACGAACGCCTTCAGCCGCGAGCCGGTCGATGTGCGGCGTGCGGATGGGCCCCCGGCCGTACGCGCCGAGGTCGGCCGAGCCCATGTCGTCCGCGAGGATGAAGACGATGTTGGGCGGCGCGGCGCCAGGCGAGCGGGTCTGCTGGGAAGCCGACAGAGGCAGCGCGGCAGCCAGCGCGAGGGCGCAGACGGTCCGACGCAGGGTGATCCAGAAACGGAGGGGCCGACCTTCAGGTCGGCACTCGCCGGTTCCGCGCGTCCTCGACGACGTTCTGACCCGGCTCACGTGGCCCTCCATTGTAGCGACCCACACGTGTGGCGGCTCATGTAACCTATCGCCGCGACACGTCATGACTCCGGCCCTCTTCTCCATCAGTTACGCCGGCCTCTGGGGCCAGTCCAGCCTGAGCCTCATCGACTTCATCGGGCACGCCGGCGCGCTCGGCTACCCGTCGGTGATGATCGCCGGCAAGCGCCCGCATCTCTCGCCGCTTGACGCCACACCTGACGCCCTGCGGCCCGTTCAGGACGCGCTGACCGCCGCGAACGTGCGGTGCGCCGTGATCGCCGCCTATACCAACCTTGCGCAGCCGACGTCTGTCGGCTGCGAAGTGCCGCTCGTCGAGTTTCAGATCGCCTACGTCGAGTCGCTGGCCCGCATCGCCGCGCAGCTCGGCGCCCGCGTCGTGCGCATCTTCAGCGCCTATGAAGTCGACGGTCAGGACCTGCAGGCGCAGTGGACGCGGTCGGTGTCCGCCATCCGCGAGATGTGCGACCGCGCCGCCGCCCATGGCGTGACGATTGCCATCCAGAACCACCACGACGTCGCGCTGCACACCGCGGCGTTACTCGAGTTGCTGAGCGACATCGACCGTCCCAACTGCAAACTGGGGTTCGACGCCTGGTCGCCGGCGCTGCGTGGAGAATCGCTCTACGAGGCCGCGAAGCTTGCCGCGCCCCACACCATCATCACCACTAACGCCGACTACATCCGCGTGCCGCGCTATCGCTACCACCCCGAGCTGGTCAACTACGAGCGCCAGCCCGTCGACTGGGTGCGCGCCGTCCCCTTCGGCACCGGGTTCATCGACTACGCGGCCTTTTTCAGCGGCCTCCGCGACGGCGGCTTCGAGGGCACCGCCGTCTTCGAGATGTGTTCCCCGCTGCGCGGCGGCGGCTCGCGGCAGAACCTTGACGCCTGCGCGACGACCTATTTGCGGTGGATGCAGGCGCAGGACCTCATCCCGGCCTGATCGCGCCGCCGGACGAAGGTCTGGCGGCCTGAGCATAGAGAAACTGCCACGCTCGGCCCATCCCCGGTCATGTACCCTGTCGCCATGGCCGACCCCCTTTCGCGCCGCGACTTCCTCCAAGTGACGACGGGTGCCGGAGCGAGCGTCTTCGCGACGCCCCATCTCGCGCCGGGTACCGACGCGCCTCAGCGGCCGGGGCCGGCCGCCATGCCCGGCGATCGTCTGACGGGCTGGTTCGACCGCCCCATGCGCTGGGCGCAGCTGACCCTCGTCGAGAACGATCCGGGCCGCTTCGATCCGCAATTCTGGCTGGACTATTTCCGCCGCATCCGCGCCGACGCCGCCTGCCTCAGCGCCGGCGGCATCGTCGCGTACTACCCGACGGAGGTACCGCTGCATCACCGCAGCGACTGGCTCGGCGGCAGCGATCCGTTCGGCACGCTGGTCGCGGGATGCCGCCGCATGAACATGCACGTCATCGCGCGCACCGATCCGCACGCGGTGCGCGACGAGGTGCGCGCCGCGCACCCCGACTGGATCTCGGTCGCCGCCTCCGGCCAGCCGCGCCGGCATTGGGCCAATCCCGAGCTGTGGGTCACGTGCGCGCTCGGACCCTACAACTTCGACTTCATGGACAGCGTGCACCGCGAGATCGTCACGAGGTACCGCGTGGACGGTATCTTCACGAACCGGTGGGCGCCGCAGGGCGGCGACTGCTATTGCGTGCACTGCCAGGCGAACTTCAAGACCGACACGGGCCTGGACCTGCCGCGCACCAACAACCTCACCGATCCGGCGCGCCGCCGGTTCCGTGAGTGGCGCGTCGCGCGGCTGACCGCGCTCTGGAAGCGCTGGGACGCGTCGATTCGCGCGGTCAACCCGGAGGCGCGCTTCATTCCTAACGGCATGCCCGACCTGAAGACCGGCGGCGAGCTCGCGGAGATTCAGTTCGCCGACTACCAGGCGCGACGCGGCCTCACGCCCGCGTGGATGAACGGCCGCACGGCCAAGGAGTACCGGTCCGTCATGGGCCGGCGCCCGATTGGCGGCATCTTCAGCGTCGGCGTCGAGGAGCCGTACCGCTGGAAGGACTCCGTCCAGAGCGAGCCGGAGATCCGTCAGTGGGTCGCCGAGGGCACCGCGAACGGCATGCGCCCCTGGTTCACCAAGTTCTCCGGCACCCTCTACGATCGTCGCTGGCTGCCCGTCGTCGAACGCCTGTACCAGTGGCACGCTGCACACGAGCGCTACCTGCGCAACGAGTGGCCGCTCGCCCGTGTGGCGCTGCTGCAGTCGGACCAGACCGAGACGTTTCACCCGGGCGCCACCCAGGGCGACCGCGCCGCCGATCACGTGATGGGGATGTATCACGCGCTGGTCGAAGCGCGCGTGCCGTTCGAGATGGTCCACGAGGCGTACCTCACGCCGGATCGGCTGGACGCCTTCAAGCTGCTGGTCCTGGCCGACGCCGCGGCGCTGTCCGACGCGCAGTGCGCGGCGATTCGCGCGTTCGTCGACCGCGGCGGCAGCGTGCTCGCGACGTTCGCCTCGTCGCTCTACGACGAGGGGGGCCGGCGGCGCGACAACTTCGGCCTGGCCGACGTGTTCGGAGTCTCCTTCGGCGGACGCATTGACGGGCCGATGCAGAACTCGTATCTCGCGCTCGATCCCGATCCGGCGACCGGCCGCCGCCATCCCGTGCTCGACGGCCTCGCCGACACACCGCGCATCATCAACGGCGTCTTCCGCATCCAGGTGACGCCGACCCTGGCGTTCCCCTCGCCAGTGACGCTCATCCCCACGTATCCCGATCTGCCGATGGAGCACGTGTTCCCTCGCGTCGAGCGGACGGACACTCGCGAGCTGTACCTGCGCGACCTGGGCGCGAACCGCGTCGCCTACGTGCCCTGGGACATCACCCGGACGTTCTGGGAGGTCATGGCGCCGGACCACGGTCGTCTGCTCTGCAATCTCGTGGCCTGGACGATGAACGAACCGCAGCCGGTTGAGGTGAGCGGCCCGGGGGTGCTGGACGTCACCGCGTGGCGGCAGCGCACGTCGATGACGGTCCACCTCGTGAACCTGACGAATCCGATGATGATGAAGGGCCCGCTGCGCGAGACGATGCCCGTGGGTCCGCTGACCGTTCGCGTTCGACTGCCTCAGGGTGTGCGGCCCGGCCGAGTCCAGCTCCTCACGGCCGGCGCGACGCCGCGCACGACCACGACGGGAGGCGTGCTCACCGTCACGGTGCCGTCGGTGGAACTGCACGAAATCGTGGCGATTGACGTGTAGCCGGCGGCGGCTCCTGTCGCCGTCCAGGGACCGGTGTTCCGGCATCTGCATCGCAGCGGCGCCTGCCTACGACCGTGGGCCGTCGCCCGTCACAAACGTCTGGCGACCAGCCGAAATCCCTCCTATGCTGCGATGAGAGATGCTTCCGCAGCAGTGGACGGCAGGTCGGACGTGGAGCGTCGTTGCGGCCGGCGTCGCGGTGGTGCTTGTCGGGGTGGCCGTGGCCCGCTCGTGGCCTCAGACACCGGCCGTGCAGCCGGTGGAGGAGACGGCCCTTCGCGAGTACGCGGGCGTCTATGAATGGGCCCCCGACGCGTTCGTGTACCTGCAGCTGTGGAACGAGTTCACGGCAACGAATCAGCTCGGCGCCTTCGATGAGTCCGGCGAGGTCCGGGTGCTGTACCCCATGGGGCCGGACCGCTTCTTTGCGGGTCCAGGGGCCGCCGTGGCGACGTCGATCCAGTCGCGTATCGCATTCGAACGTGACGCCGCTGGCAGGATCGCGGCGCTGACCTGGCAGCGCGAGGGCGTCGTGGCCCGTCGCGCGCGGCGCGTCGCCACCGAGCGACGCGAAGACGTTCGGTTCTCGAATGGTGATGTTCAGCTCGCTGGAACACTGATCAGGCCCGCGACGGGCGAGAAACACCCGGCCGTCATTCTCGTGCACGCGTCCGGGCCGCAGAATCGCGAGTCGCTCCTTCCCTTCGCGCGTTTTCTGATCCGCCATGGCATGGCCGTGCTGGGTTACGACAAACGCGGTGTCGGCGGCTCCACGGGCGACTGGAACAAGGCGTCCTTCGACGATTTGGCCGGAGATGCCTTCGCGGCGTTCGAGTACCTGAAGGCGCGCGGCGATATCGACGCCGGGCAGATTGGCATGCTGGGCTGGAGCCAGGCGGGCTGGATCCTGCCGCTCGCCGCGGCCCGTGCTCGGGACATGGCCTTTCTGATCAGCATCTCCGGCGCCGGCGTTCCGGCCGCCGAGACGACGATCGATCACGCCCGGAACGAGATGACCGCGAGCGGCACGCCGTCTCACGCCGTGGAGTCGATCGTGGACCTCATGAGGCTCCAGTATCAGTTCGCGCGAACGGGCCAGGGCTGGGAGACGTACGCCGCGGCCAGGCAGACGCTCGCGGCACGGATGGGATCACCGCCAGACACGTTTCCGGGCACACCGGACCATCCTCAGTGGCAGTTCTTGAAACGGCTGATGTTCCACGATCCCACGCCGACGCTCCGCCAGCTCCGGGTGCCCACGCTGGCGCTCTTTGGAGAGCTCGACAACAACATCATGGCCGTCAAGAACCAGGCGGCCTGGGAGGCCGCGTTACGAGCGGGTGGTCACCCGGACTACACGCTGCGCATCCTCCCGAAGGCCAATCATCTTCAGCTCGAGGCGACGGCCGGCACCAACAAAGAGATGACGTCCCTGCAGCGGTTCGTGCCGGAGTACTTCGCAACCATCAAGGACTGGCTGGCGAAACGAATCCGAGGCTTCGGCGCACCGTCGTGACAAGCGGCCCCGTTCAAGACGCTCGACGACATGAAGAAGGTGCCCGGGCAGCGGCACCGTATTGACATTGATCGGTCGCGCCGCCTCGCCGAGAAAGTGCGTCGCGAGATAGTCGAGGACCACGGGCACCTCGTCCTCGGAAAGCTTCGCGCCGCGTACGATCATGCTGTCGATCACCGCGGCCCAGCCCTCACGCGTCAGGCGCACCGACGCCGCGCGGCGTGATGGTGAGGGGTGGGGTGTCCATCTAGAGCAGTTTTCAGTTGTGAGTAGTGAGTTCTGAGCTCCGGACGGCCCGCGAAAACTGAACTCATCACTCACAACTCAGAACTACGCTACAGCGAAGTGAAAGTCGCTCTAATGCACCGCACGACAAGCCGCGTGGCGGGCTCCCTGCCCCTGCGCCTGATTGACCGCCTAGCGACCGCGGCCGCCAATCTTGAAACAGCACTGCGGGCGGTCGGTGCGATCGCAGCACTCCTCCACCGGCTCCCCGACGACTTCCGCGACGAAACTCTCCATCGCGACGCAGACACCTCGGTGCTTCCCGCTGAGCGCTCCGATGGGACAGCCGATACCGCGAATCACGAATCGGCCATTGCGTTCGACCCGCGTGAGAGCTCCGAGCCGCTGGTTCAATAAGTCACTAGCCGCGGCGCTGCGCGCCGCGAGGGTCCCGGCGGGCGGCCTGCCGCCGATCAGCTCGATCGCCAGCCGGCGGCCCGTCTGCCGGAGCAGGGCTTCCTGCTGCGTCGGAGGGAGGGCGTCAACGAACACATCAACGAGCTGCGTGAGCAAGGGAATGTAGGCGCCCGACAGCAACTGCTCGGCCTCGGCGGTGAGCTCGAAGAGCACGGCCGGACGCGTCGCACCGGGGCGCTGCCCGCGGCGGCGGACCACCCCGTCTCGTTCCATCGACGTCAGGTGGGCGCGGATTGCGCTGCGGGTGAGCCCCAGGCTCGATGCGAGATCCTCCGCCGTGAGCTGGCCCGGACGCAGGGCGGTGACGATGCGGCCGCGCGTCGAATCGAGCAGTTGCTTACTGAACATCGGCACGTGCTCAGCCTATTAGGCCCGAAGCGCCGCCCTGTCGCCAGCCCGCCATTCGACGTGGACGCTCGCCTACGGACAGGAGCCTGAGCGGCGCGTGGGCACGGCCATGGCAACAGATATGCAAGATAGATTTTGCGTTTCTAGACTATTTCCCCCCGCTGACTCGATGAGGCCGTCATGCCGCGTGTCGTGAGCATCGCCATTGTCATCTGGATCGGGAGCGTGGCGTTCACAGCCGTGCCGGGCCAGTCTCGCGCGAAAGCACCGGATGGTCAGGAGATCTTTCGGTACGACACCTTCGGCGACGAGCAGCTCTGGACGGACGTGCTCCGCATGCACGAGGCGGTACAGAAGGTGAGCCCCGCCGTGGCGCTGTCGGTTGGCTTGAACGTCGACAGCGACGCGCTGCCGCCGGCCCTCGTGGCGGCGCTGGAGCGTGGGGACGTGAACCTCGACGACCCGGCGGTGACGGCGCAACTCCTGCGGCTCGACGCCGTCGTGGGTCTGGTCGGGCACGTCGACGGTCGGGGCCGTGTGCGTCGCCTCGGCATCACATGCGCGCTGTGTCATTCGACGGTGGACCACTCCGTCACGACAGGCATCGGCCGCCGGCTCGACGGCTGGCCGAATCGCGATCTCAACGTCGGGGCCATTCTCGGCCTCTCGCCCGCGCTCGATGCGACTCTCAAGCAGGAGTTCAGCGAATGGGGACCGGGGATGTACGACCCGCGACATCACGCCTTCAACGGGCGGAGCATCATTCCGCTCAACAGCCCGTCGCTGCCTGTGCTGATCCCTCCGGCGTATGGCCTGCAGGGCGTGGAGTTCGAGACCTACACGGGAGACGGACCGATCTCGTACTGGAATGCGTACGTGGGCATCTCGCAGATGGGCGGCGAGGGGAACTTCAGCGATCCTCGAATCGGCCTCACGATCCGGCAGCGTCCCGATCGCATCACCCGCAAACTGCCGGCGCTGCTCGCCTACCAGTTGAGTCTGGACGCGCCGGCGCCACCGGCGGGAAGCTTCAGTCCCGCGGCCGCGGCACGCGGGGAAGACGTCTTCCATGGACAGGGTGGATGCGCCACGTGTCATCAGCCGCCGACGTACACCGACGTGGCCAGCGGTCCCGACCCCTCGGTGCCGGTCCTCCACGATCCGGCTGCCATCGGCGCCGATCCGAGCTATGCGGCACGGAGCGCCACCAAGCAGCTTCGCACGACGCCCCTGCGCGGCGTCTGGCACCGCGCGCCCTACTTCCACGACGGCCGCGCGGCCACGCTGCTCGAGGTCGTCACCCACTACGACGCTCACTTCGGATTGAACCTGTCAGGGCCGCAGATGGCGGATCTCGTCGAGTTTCTGAAGTCGCTCTGACCCCTCATACAATCCAGGGGTGGTTCATCCCATCCTCGGCCTTCACCACGTCACCGCGACCGTCGACGACGCGCAAGCCGACCTGGACTTCTGTCTGGCCACCCTTGGGATGCGGCTGGTCAAGAAGACCGTCAACTTCGACAACCACGACGTCTACCATTTCTATTACGGCACCGAGCGCGGCGTGCCGGGCACGATCTGGACAACCTTCCCCTATAAGGGCAAGGGCGTGCGCGTCGGCGCCACCGGGGCCGGGCAGGTAACGTCGACGTCCTTCTCCGTGCCGGCCGGATCGCTCGACTTCTGGCGCGCCCGATTCGCGGAGGCGGGCGTCGAAGCCAGGGACACGACCCGGTTCGACGACCCCGCGCTTCGCATTCGGGATCCCTCTGGCCTGTGGTTCGAACTCGTCGGTAACGATCGCGACCCGCGGACGCCGTGGACCGGCAACGGCGTCGGCGCCAGCAACGCGATCCGCGGCCTCCACAGCGTGACGATGGTCGTGCGGTCGCTCGGACGGACGCGGGAACTGATGACGGAGCTGCTCGGGTATCGGGTGACGGATGAGTCCGGCAATCGGACCCGCTTTGCCGCCGGCGGCGACGGTCCCGGCCACACGATTGACGTGGTGGTGGAGCCGGACGCCGACGCGGCGGTGAACGGCCTCGGGACCGTGCATCACGTCGCGATGGCCATCTCGACTGGCGAGGAGCAGCGCCGGCTGCGCGAGGCACTGCTGCGACTCGGCCTGCGCGTGACGGACATCCGCGATCGGTGCTACTTCGAGTCGATCTACTTTCGCGAACCTGGTGGCGTGCTGTTCGAGGTCGCGACCATCCAACCGGGCTTCACGGCGGACGAGGATCTGGCAGCGCTCGGGCGCGGCCTGAAGCTGCCGCCGTGGGAAGAACCCGAACGCGCGTCGATCGAAGCCGCGCTCCCGACCGTGACGTACCGATGACCGGCCGACGGCCGTGAGCGCTGAACGTCCAATGTCATCCGCCTTCACGTCCGAGTGGGCGCGCGTCCGCGTCGTCTTCGGCGCCGGCGCCGTCTCGCGGCTGAGCGCCGAAGTCGACGCGTTGGCGATCACGCGGATCCTGCTCGTGACCACCGCCGGACGCGTGAAGTCGCTGGCGTCGATCCGGACGGGCCTCGGCAATCGTCTGGCCGGAGTGTGCGGACAGGCCGAGCTGCACGTGCCGATCGCGCGCGTGCGCGCGGCCGTCGCCGAAGCGGACCGCGTGCGCGCCGATGCGCTCGTCGCCATCGGCGGCGGCTCCGCAATCGGTCTGGCGAAAGCCGCGGCACTCGAACGCGCGCTGCCCATCGTCGCGGTGCCGACGACCTACTCGGGCTCCGAGATGACCAGCATCTGGGGCGTGACCGACGGTGAGACGAAGCGCACGGGCCGCAGCGCCGCCGCCGCACCGCGGCTCGTGATCTACGACCCGGAACTGACCCTGCGCCTGCCGACCCCTGTCAGCGCCGCCAGCGGCATGAACGCGATCGCCCACGCCGTCGAGGCGACGTATGCGGCCGGTGCGGGCCCCATCGCCACGTCGGCCGCCGAGGAGGCCCTGCGCCTGCTGGCGGACGCCCTTCCCGCGATCGTCGATCGGCCGGATGATCCCGGCGCCCGTGCGCTGGCCCTGCGAGGGGCGCATGCCGCCGGCGTCGCGCTCGAGCTGGCGGCGATGGGCCTGCATCACAAGATGTGTCACGTGCTGGGCGGCACGTTCGGTCTGCCGCACGCGCCGACGCACGCCGTGCTGCTGCCGCACGTGGCGGCGTTCAACGCGCCGGCCGCGCCAGAGTCGATGGCGCGCGTCGCGCGCGCGCTCGGCGTGGATGACGCGTCGGCCGGCCTGCACGCGCTCAACCGCCGACTCGGGCTGCTCGCCACGCTCGGGTCGCTGGGATTCCGGGCCGGGGACATCGAGCGCGCCGCTGGCCTGGTAACCTCGGCCGCATATGCGAATCCGCGGCCGGTCACGAGCGACGATGTGCAGGCGATCCTGCGGGCAGCCGGGTAACGCGCAAACGGGTGCGCCCTTCATGGTGAGCCACACTCGGTAGGACAGCACACGCCTGCGCGGTTAGAATCGGCCGGACGTTCTGCCATCGCCATGCCCCGACCATCCTCGCCCCTCGACGAAGTCGACCAGTCGCGCGGAACGCGGATCTAACGTGAAGCTGGGTCTCGCCCTGGCGGCCGGCGCGGTGGCGTTCGTCATCCTCGCGGCTGCGAATGCCGGCGGCTACCGCTACGGGATCTCCGATCAGGCGTTCTACATTCCTGCGATCGCGCACGCCGCGGATCCGTCGCTGTTTCCGCGCGATGCCGCTGTGCTCACCCCGCAGATGACATTGTGGGCCGGCGACGAGGTCCTGGCGCTCGCGCTGCGGACGTTGCCCGTCGAGATGCCGACGCTGTTCGCCGCGCTGTACCTGATCGGCGTCCTGCTGCTCTATGCGGGTGGCGTCTTTTTCGCCCGGGGGCTGGGAGCATCGTGGCTCGCGGTGGCTGGCGCGACCGCGCTCCTGACGCTTCGGCACCGCATCACCAAGACCGGCGCCAACACGCTCGAAGGTTACATGCACCCGCGCATGATCGCCTTCGCGCTGGGCCTGATCGGCCTCGGGTGTCTGCTCAGGCGTCGCTGGACGCTCGCGGTGGGGGCCGTCGCGATCGCCGCCGTTGTTCATCCGACCACCGCGCTCTGGTTTGGCGGGGCGATCGGCTTCGCGTTCCTCGCGACGTGGAACCTGAAGGTCCGGGCGGGTCTCATCGCAGTGGTGGGCCTGCCCACGCTCGGATATGCGCTCATGGCCCCTCGCATGGATCCCGAGTGGCTCGCAGTGCTCGGCGAACGAGACTATCTGTTCCCGCACGACTGGCCGCTGTATGCCTGGGCCACGAATCTGTTCACGGCGGGCGTGGTTTACGCGGTCTGTCGACGGCGTCACACTGCGGGGCTCGCCGTGCCGCGCGAGCGCGTGCTGGTTCGGGGCCTGCTCTCACTGGTCGGCGTCTTTCTCGTGTCGGTGCCACTGACCGCCCTATACATCGCGCCCGTCGTCCAGCTGCAGATCAATCGCGTGTTCTGGCTCATCGACGCGGTCGCGCTGATCTACGTGGCGTGGTGGCTCATCGACTGGGTGACGCCGAAGGCGCGGTTGCGGATTGCCATCGCGGCCCTGCTGGTGGCGCTCGCGTGCGGCCGCGGTGCGTTCATTCTTCACGATACGGGCCGGGCACTCGCACGCGTCGCGCTGGCCGACGACGATTGGACCGAGGCGATGCGGTGGATTCGAACGCGGCCCGTGGGATGGCAGGTGCTGGCCGATCCCGGTCACGCCTGGAAATACGGCACGAGTGTTCGCGTCGCCGCGTGGCGCGACGTCCTCCTCGAGCAGAGCAAGGACTCGGCGATGGCGATGTACGACCGGGCGGTCGCGAGCCGGGTCGCCGACCGCGCGAGTGCGCTCGCAGAGTTCGAGAGTTTCAATGAAGAGCGGTTTCGGAGCCTCGGCGTGAAGTACGACGCGCATGTCCTGGTGGTGGAGCGCCCACGCGAACTCGCACTGCCGCGCCTCTACGAGAACGAGCGATTTGTCATCTACGGCCTGCAATGACCGGCCACGTTGGGGACCGGACGAGATGGCTGCCGCTCGAGGTGCGTGCAACGCGCGGTGAGTCGTGATGACAGACGTGCTTGCCGACCCGAGGCACGGGTCGCCGTATATGATGGACCCCGATTCCCATGGAACCACGATCGCTTCGGCACAGATCGCGGCAGCGGACACCTGACTGGCCGTCCCGGCTGCGCTCCGCGTCGGTCTCCATTTGCAGCGCAGGCGTGACGTTGGTCTTCGGCCTGACCGTCGGGCCCGCCGATGCGGCGCAGGCACAGACCGGAATGATCCGAGTCCATGTCGCGGCGGCCAGCCTGCCGCTCGAGGGCGCGACCATTTCAGCGAACGGCGTGTCGGCCACGACCAACGCGTCCGGCGCCGGTGCGCTGACGCTGCCTGCGGGTGCTGCCTCCGTGGTCGTCACGAAGGACGGATACCGGTCGACGACCGCTCGCGTCGATGTCGCCGCGGGCACCGAGCGCATCGTCCAGCTGGGGCTGACGCCGATCGCGGGCGGCGCGGACACGGTCGTGGTGGGCACGCGGTCCGGTCGCCTCGCCGAGGACCAGGCGCTTCCGGTCACGGTGATCGATCGCGGCCGAATCGACACCGGAATGCTGAGAACACCGGGCGACATCGTGGCCGCGTTCAGTGGGCTGCCGGGCGTTCGCACGCACATCACGTCGCCGGTGCTCGGCACGACCAACGTGAGCATCCAGGGATTGCCCGGCCGGTACACCCGGCTGCTGTCCCACGGCACGCCGCTGTTCAGCGATCGCCCGGGCGGGTTTGCGCTGCTGCGGATTCCGCCGATGGACCTCGAGCGCATCGAGGTCGTCAAGGGCCCGGCGTCGGCGCTCTACGGACCGGACGCGCTGGCCGGCGCGGTCAATCTCATCTCGCGCACGGCCGGCAGCGAGCCGCGGCGGGAGTTCCTCTTCAGCCAGTCCGCGCGGAACGCGACCGATGGCGTGCTGTGGCTCGCGTCGCCGGGGACCGGGTCGTGGAGCCGCACGTTCATGGCGGGGGCGCATCGACAGGAAGAGACTGACGTGAACGACGACGGGTGGTCGGACCTGCCCGGATACGAGCGCGGCGTCGTACGCCAGCGGGTCTTCTGGGACAACAAACAAGGGCGGTCGGCTTCCGGCGTGGCGGGCGTGACCTTCGAAACGCGCGAGGGCGGCCATGACATGGCGCGCGAGTCGCTCGAAACCAAGACGGCCGACGGCGGTCTGTCGGGTCGGATGGTGCTCGATTCCGGCCTCGTCCTGGCCGGGGCGGGCATCCTGTTCGTCCAGTCACGCACGCACGACTTCAGTGACGGTCGTGAGGGTGATCGCCTGCAGACAGCCACCATCGAGATCACGCTCAGCGGTGGGTCGGCGCGGCACAGTTGGCTGACCGGTCTCGCGGCGGACTGGTACGCCATCCGGTCCGGCGGGCCGCTGGTTTCCACCTACGTGTCCACGCGGCCCGGCATCTTTCTCCACGATGACTGGACGGTCGCGCCGTGGCTGGTGCTCTCCGGCAGTGCCCGCCTCGACCACCACAACCTGTTCGGTGTGCTGCTGAGCCCGCGCGGCTCGGCGCTCGTCCGCGGCGGGCCGTGGTCCGCCCGGGTGTCGGCCAGTCAGGGCTACTTCACCCCCAGGCCGCTGACCGAAGAGACGGAAGCGGCGGGGCTGTCACGCCTGACGATTGAGGATCCGCTGGAGGTCGAAACCGCGCGTTACGTGTCGGCCGACCTCACGCACACGACGCGGGTCACGGCGGTGATGCTCACCGCGTTCCGGACGCAGATCGATGATCCGGCTCAGATCGACCGTGCGACCTATACGCTCCGTACGGAATCCGAGCCCATCATCGCACAGGGCGTCGAGATCCTCGCCAGGGCGCGCCGGGCTCCATTCTCGGTGACCGGCAGCTACACCCACGTTCGGACACGAGAACGCGACGGCCGCGAACTGGCGCTGACGCCGCGACACAGCGGAGCGGTGATCGCGGCGGTGGAAGGGCATGGCGGCCGGATCGGGGTGGAGGTGCTCCTGACCGGCAGGCAGCGGCTTGACGCCAACCCGTTTCGATCGATGAGCGAGTCCTACGTACTCGTCGGCCTGCTCGGCGAGCGCCAGTTCGGCCGCTGGCGTCTGTTCGTCAACGCCGACAACCTGACGGACGTCCGTCAGACGGACTGGAATCCGATCGCGCGACCGGCGCGCGATGTCGACGGCCGTTGGGCGGTGGACGCCTGGGCGCCGCTCGCCGGCCGGCTGATCAACGCCGGCCTCAGAGTCTCGTTCTGATCGGGTCTTCAAATAGTATTGAGGTGAATGAGCTCGATTGACTGGCTCGCAGTGCCGCTGCTGGTCGCGCTGACCACGGCGTGCGCCACGCGTCGCCCGTACGACGGGAGTCACCTCGCTGACACGCCGGCGGTCGAAGCCGCCAGTGCATCTGACTCCATTGACACGCCAGGCGAGACCGGGCAGACGTCGAGCTGGCCCGGGTTTCGCGGACCGGACCGCACCGGCGTCTATCACGAGCCCATCCGCGTGTCCTGGGAGGGACTCGCGCCGATGTGGAAGAGGCCGGTCGGCGGCGGCCGCGCGTCGTTCGCCGTCGCCGGTGGCCGCGCGTTCACCATCGAGCAACGCGCGCAGAATGAAGTCGTCGCCGCCTACGACGTCATGACCGGCCGGGAGTTGTGGACCAGTCCGTGGTCGGCACGGTTCAATTCGCGGCTCATGGGACTGTGGGGCGGCGGCGAGGGACCGCGCGCCACGCCGACGTGGCACGACGGTCTCGTGTATGCGCTCGGCGGGCGAGGCGAGCTGCGCTGTCTCGAGGCCGCGACCGGCAAGGTCGTGTGGCGAACGAACATCCTCCAGGACGCCGACGCCGACAACCTGACGTGGGGCATGGCGGCGTCGCCGCTCATCGCCGGCGATGCGGTGATCGTCCTGCCGGGCGGACCGAAAGGCCGGTCGGTCGCGGCCTACGACCGCCAGACCGGTCAGCGCCTGTGGACTGCCCTCGACGACAAGACCGCCTACGTGTCGCCGATGCACGTCACGCTCCTCGGCGTCCCGCAGTTTCTCATCGTCAGCGCCGAACGGATCGTCGGACTGAGTCTCGATCGGCGCGACGTCCTCTGGGAGTTTCCCTGGAGCACGGGCCACGACGCCAGTGCGGTTCAGCCCATCCTGATCGGCGAGAACCGTGTCTTCTACTCGTCGGGCTACGGCACCGGTGCGGTCGTGATCGAGCTGACGAAGGCCGGCGACCGTTTCGCCGTTCGACAGATCTGGCGCAACATCCGCATGAAGAATCGCCAATCGACCTCGGTTCTGCACGAGGGCTTCATCTACGGCCTCGACGAGGGGATTCTCGCGTGCCTTGACGCGGCGACCGGCGACCTCAAGTGGAAGGGCGGGCGCTATGGGCATGGCCAGATCCTCCTCGCCGGTGCGCACCTCGTCGTCATCACCGAAGAAGGCGAGCTCGTCCTCGTCGCCGCGACGCCCGAGAAGCTTTCGGAAGTGGCCCGCGTGCCGGCCATCGAGGGCGAAACGTGGAACGTGCCGGCGTTTGCCAGCGGCATCCTGCTCGTCCGCAACACCGAAGAGATGGCCGCGTTCGACCTGCGCCCCGACGCGAAATAGAACGGCGTGAGAGCGGATAGAATGCGCCGATGTCTCTGACCGCCAGCGCGGTGTCGCTGGTCTGGATCGCCACGCTGCCAGGCATCGCGCATATGCCAGCGGCGCCGTTCGATGGACTCCGCGCCAGCATCAGCCGCGACGGGACCCGCCAGGCGCCGGCGGGCACCGCAGCGGCGACGGCCGACCGGGAGTTCTTCGTGTCCTGGGGCTACAACGGCGACCAGTTCACGAAGAGCGACATTCATTTCAGTCAGCCGTCGCTCGGCAACGACTTCACGCTCGTCGGCGTACAGGCGCGCGACGGCAAGGCGTGGACCGACCTGTTCAACCACGCGCTGACCGTCCCGCAGTACAACGTGCGGTTCGGCGTCTTCTTCAACGATCGCTGGGGCCTCGAGCTGGCCCTCGACCACATCAAGTGGATCGTCAGACAGGATCAGCAGGTCCGCATGACCGGCACGCTCAACGGCGAGCCCGTCGATACGTCGATCACGCTCACGCCGGACGTGCTGCGCTACCAGCTCAACAATGGCGCGAATCCGATTTTCATCAACCTGATCAGGCGCGTGCGGCTGGCGGGAGAACCCGGCCGGACGGGTCACCTGGTCTTCCTCGCGAAGGCCGGCGGCGGGTTCGCGGTGCCGCATACCGAGAACACGGTGTTCGGCCAGCCGAACGACAAGGGCTTCCAGTTCTTCCATGGGTGGGACGTGGACGGCGTCGCCGCCGTCCGTCTCCACCTCTTCAGACCGCTGTATTTCGAGTTCGAAGAGAAGCTCGTGTACGCGCGGTACTTCGGCGTCAAAGTCGATCAGGGCACGGCGCGGCACAGCGTCAAGGCCAGCGAGTTCACGTTCAGCTTCGGCTTGGCCTTCCGGTAGGGCCCCTCGTCTGGCGGTGGACTACCGGGCCGTCAGCGGTGACACGGTCTTTAGATAACCGACGAGATCGAGCACTTCGCGGTCGGTCAGGGCGTCGAGGAG
>CAZFAT010000246.1:0-12299 GCA_964517075.1 uncultured Solibacteraceae bacterium | reverse complement strand
TAGCGCGTACCAACTGATTCAGCCTTCGCGTGATCATCGAGGAAGGCTGGTGGAGGCGGCGGGAGTCGAACTGGATTGAGGGTTTCGGCTGTCGCCAACAACCGCCGAATTCTGGCCAGATTTCGCGACTCCGTCGGATCCCTCCGAACACGCTGCCTCTGAAACCCGAGATGTGGCCGGTAATCGCCGGGCGTACCGTGGAGCCCACGGGGAGGCGGCGGGAACCAGTAAGCGGCGGGAACGCGCCCCGCCGCCTCCATGGCGAAGACGAGGTGGCCGCGGGAACCGTCCCCGCCGCTCTCGAAAGGCCGTGGAGGGCGTGGAGGCCGCGGGAACCCCTTCCCGATCGGTTATCTCATGACGGTTATTCTTTGAAGCCCTGTGACGCGCTTCCTCGCCGAGTATGGGCGGAAACCGCTCCGTTCTTCGTGAGACTGAGTTCAGGCTGATAACCGATCCCGATTGCTACCGCCCAAAGCTCCCGAGATGATCGACCTCGAACAATTTGAACGCATCGCGATGAGACATGGCAGCTACGCGAGCTGGGCCGTGTGGACGACACCGACCGCTGGTCCGAAGTCGAACGTGGGTGACTTAAGCGTATTCAACGTTACCGACAATCCAACAACGCTGCGGCTTCTCAAGAACGACATCGTCATGGTTGGCCTGAACATCTCAAGGTCCTTCGCCGAGCGATTTCGAAACTTCCACGACCCGAGCCCGAAAGCGAACGACTTCAAGATTCGGCACGCGTTCACTCAGACCCCGTACTATGGGGCGTACATGACCGACATCATTAAGGATGTCGAGATGGTCAGTTCGACCGATCTGCTTGACCATCTGAGGGCTGTTCCATCCATCTTGCCCACGAGCGTTGGGATCTTCCGAGAGGAACTGAAGGACCTGGGTGCGCGGAGGCCGACCATACTTGCCTTCGGTTCAGCTGCTTTCAGGCTGATCGCGGCGAACATTTCTCCGGGCGAATACTCAAGTCTTGTCCGCCTGACGCACTACAGCCACCGCATGGACAAAGAGAATTACCGGGAAAAGGTTCTGGCGCAGATTGCCGACGCTCTCGGTAGCAATCGCCCGCGGGGCAGCAATGTCGAAATCGGCCACTGATCTTCGACGGCGTGTGGAGCAGCCGTGAGCCAACCGCTACGACACCGCGTCAACCACTAGCCGCCCGTCGGCGTGTCTGCCCGGCCATCAGACGCGGCTAGTCCATCTCCGTCGATTCGCTTCGGGCAAGCCATCGCAAGGCGACAGTTCACACAATAAGGCCGCGTCGGCCGGCACCACGTCCGGCCGACGTACCACGCGCCGAGATCGAGCTTGCCCGGATACTCTGGACTGAGGTCACGAGCGGCCTGAAGAATCTCGTCCAACGTGTCTGATTCGACCAGGCCGAGTCGCAGGAACACCCGTCGGACGTGAATGTCGTACGAGACGTCGATCGTCTTGAGTTCGGCTGGCTTGGGCGTCAGCCAGCCCAAATCACGACACAAGATATTGACTGCCATCGACGCCTTCTTCTGGCCAATTCCCAGAAACGCCGACAGATGAAGGTAGGCGTCGTGGGCCGTGCGCCCGGCCCAGATGCCCGCCGCCTGTCCCGCGTATAGGCTGGCCGAAGCGACGTTCCACAGCTTCGAGGCCTTCGAGAAATTGGCGCAAGCCGCGCGAGAGACAGACGTCGTGGCGTACTTGATCGTCCTGCTCGGCGGCGAGGCGGGCCTGCGGTGCGGCGAGATGATGGCGCTCGAGTGGAAAGACGTGGACCTCACGAAGGGTCGTCTGTGCGTGGCTCGCTCCGATTGGAAGGGACACGTTACGGCGCCAAAGGGCGGGCGGGTACGCCACGTCCCGCTCACGTCGCGGCTCGCCGAGGCATTGCGGAGCTCGCGTCACTCACGGCACGCACGCGTGCTGCTCGATCACGACGGCCAGCCGCTGACGCAGAAGGTCGTCCAGGGGATCATGCGGCGCGTCGCCCGGCGAGCCGGGGTGCAGAAAGGCGTCCACATCCTGCGCCACACCTTCTGCTCGCACCTCGCCATGCAGGGCGCACCTTCACGCGCGATTCAGGAACTGGCGGGTCACCGCGACCTGGGCACAACCCAGCGGTACATGCACCTCAGCCCGGCCGCGCTCGAAGCCGCCATCCGGCTGCTTGAACGCGGCGAACCGGGCAGTCGTGGAGCTAATGGGGAGGCGGCGGGAATTTCGGGCTGAAATGCCCGAAACACGCCGGAAAGATGGTGGAGGCGGCGGGAGTCGAACCCGCGTCCGAAAGGCCTGTCGCCGCAGGACTCTACGTGCGTAGTCGTCCTTGTTGATTCGCCGCGGGCCTCGAAGCACGACGAACGGGCCCGCCGCTAGTCCGAAACGTCTCGTGCCGCCGCGTCGGACGCGCGTCGGCACCAGCCGGCTATATGGCGTTCCTTCCCAGCCCGCCGGCTGACCGGGAGGAACGTCGCGTACCTAGTTAGGCCGCGAGCGCAAGCTGCGAATCCGCAGTTACGTTGGTTTGCCCACCGGTTTAACGAGCGAGATGGACGAGCTCGGCACGCATCCCACAGTCCCTTGCCCCCGTCGAAGCCGTGTCGCCCCCAAACGAGGAACCTCCATTGTACGACACCCGTCGGCGCGTGGCGAACGGCGCGGCTGAGCCCGCGAACCTTGGACCCTTGGAACCTGGACTGCTCGTCCCGCCCCCTCGGTCCGATGACACCCGCCTGAGGAATCGACTATCGTAGGGGGCCTTACGCACGTCCACGGGAGGATCGCATGAGGCGGATAGGCATGGGCATCGTCGGCACCGGGTTCATCGGGCCGCATCACATCGACGCGGTCCGCCGCCTCGGCTTCGTGGACATCGTCGCGCTGGCGGAGATGAACGACACGCTGGCGAAGGAGAAAGCCGCCGCGCTGGGCATCCCGAAGGCCTACGGCAGCTACGAGGCGATGCTCGACGATCCGGCGGTCGAGGTCGTCCACAACGCCACGCCGAACTACCTGCACTATCCGGTCAACGCCGCGGTCATCGCCAAGGGCAAGCACATCGTGTCCGACAAGCCGCTCGCCCTGACGGCCGCGGACGCGAAGAAACTGCTGGACCAGGCGAACAAGGCCGGCGTCTGCCACGCGGTGACGTTCAGTTACCGCGGCAACCCGCTGCTCCAACAGGCGCGCACGATGATCACACGTGGCGACATCGGCACGCCGCGCTTCATGCACGGCTACTACCTGCAGGACTGGCTGCTCAAGGATACCGATTACTCCTGGCGGCTCGAGCCGGACAAGGGGGGCGTCTCGTCCGCGCTGGGCGACATCGGATCGCATTGGTGCGACACGATCCAGCACGTCACGGGCCTGACGATCACCCACGTGCTCGGCGAGTTGACGACGGTCGTGCCGAAGCGAAAGCGCCCCACGGGCGCGCGCGAGGCCTTTCAGGCCGCCGGCGCGAACGATGCGTTCGAGCTGGTCGACATCAAGGTCGAGGACCTGGCGTCGGTGCTGCTGCGCTTCGACAACGGTGCAAAGGGAAACTTCACCGTCGGCCAGGTCTGCGCCGGACACAAGAACGATCTCGTCTTCGAGGTGTGTGGGTCGACGGCGTCCATCCGCTGGCAGCAGGAGCGCCAGAACGAGCTCTGGATCGGCCATCGCGATCGGGCGAACGAAGTGCTCGTGAAGGATCCGTCGCTGCTGGACGGCGAGATCCGCCACTACGCGCGGATGCCCGGCGGCCATCAGGAAGGGTGGCCCGACTCGTTTTCCAACATCATGCGGGACATCTACACGTTCATCGCGGAGGGCCGGAAGGCCAGCGAGCAGCATCCCCCCGCGTTCCCCACCTTCGAGGACGGCTACCGCGAGAACTGCGTCGTCGAAGCGATTCTGGCGAGCGCGACGCAGGGCGGCGTCTGGACGAAGGTGAGCTACTGAGATGACGATCAAGCCGTTCGAACCGAAGTTCATGAAGGTGGGCGTGCTCACGGCCGCCCTGCAGGAACTGACCCCGCGCGAGGTGCGCGATCCGGATCCGGATCGCGCCATCGAAGAGTGGCTGGAGTTCGCGCGCGAGGTGGGCGCGAGCTACGTGCAGCTGTCGTCGGCGCTCCACCCGACCGAAACGGACGTCCCGCCCGAGGCGATGCTGGATCCGGTGGCCAACACGCTGGATCTGCGCGCCCCGTTCGACGCGGCGCGGGCGCGGCGCGTCGAAGCGGCGCGCACGGCCACCGGCGTCGGCTTCTCCGACATCGGCTACTTCGACAACATGCTGCACCACGACCGCGCGATCCGGCAGAAGAAACACGACTTCATGCTGCGCGTGTTCGACGCGGCCGCTCTGCTCGGCGTCACCGCCGTCTGCGGGTTCGTCGGCCGCAACCAGGAGCGCAGCATGGACCAGAACTTCCTCGACTTCGAGGAGCACTTCGTGCCGCTCCTGAAGGCCGCCAAGTCGCGCGGCCTGAGCTATCGCATCGAACAGTGTCCGATGCCGGGCTGGACGACGAGCGACAACTTCCACAACAACATCGCCTACGCGCCGGGCGTGTGGATCGCCCTGCACCGGATCTGCGAGAAGCACGGCGTGGGGGACCAGTTCCGGATTCACTACGACCCGTCGCACGCCATCCTCATGGGCATGGACACGCGGTCGATCTTTCAGTACCTGAAGGACAGCGGGTACGGGTTCCTGATTGGCGGCTTCCACGTGAAAGGGCAGGTCATCGACGCGAAGGGCGTGTCGGCCTGGGGCTACGGCGGACAGACCGTCGAGCGCGGCGACTGGAAGAACGGTCGGCCGTCGGACAACCCGGCGGACCAGCTCAACGCCTGGAAGAAGCAGACCGTGCTGTGCGAGCACGAGCTACCGGGCACTGCGCGCCACGATCCCTTGGCGTACCTGCAGAACCGGACCGTGGACTGGCTGGATCATCAGCTCGCGGCCCGCGAACTGCTCGACCTGGACGTGCCCAACACGCACCTGGTTGTCGAACACGAGTACCCGAAGGCGCGGCTGCAGGATCGCGCGCGCGTCCGGCCCATTCTGCAGGGATCGATTGCGTTCGTCCGGCGCATCGATGAGGCGGCGGCGTGCATGCATGCGCTGCAGCACGACGTGCTGGCCGCGCAGGGCATTCCGATCCAGGGTGTGGGGCGGCAGGCGTACCGCTCCTGACGGAAAAGAATCGACGTCGATTTTGTCAGCGCGAGGCGAGGTTCACGTCGGGCGTGGGCACGGGCAGCGCACGCGCCGCTGTGTCCTGTCGGCCGACGCCGACAAATGCGGCGACGCTGCCGGTCGGCAAGCGCATTTGGGCGAGCAGATCAGCAAACTCGGGCGTGTCGCGCAGCGCATCGAACTCGGGCGCGGCAAACGACAGCGGCTGCACCGTGCGTTCGGTGATGCCGCGACGCAGTGCGGCCAGTGCGGCCGTGCGATCGCCCAACGCGAGATGCGCGGCGGCGGCCGTGTGCAGGTCGCGGACCAGCACCGTGTTCTCAGTGGTGGCGAGGATCCGCAGGCTCTCGGCGCGGTTGCCGGCCACTGCCTCGAGTTGTGCCCGCAGGGCCCGGACCGACGTGCGTGAAGGGTGCAACTCGAGCTGGCGGAACATCTCGCGCGCATCGGCGAGCCGATGCTGCACGAGATAGAGCCGGACCAGGCGGCGCCGCGCGCTGCTGAATTCGGGCTCGAGCTCAAGGGCCCGCAGATAGCGCGCTTCGGCCTCTTCGAGCCGCCGCAGGTTGTAGAGGACGGTGCCCTCGGTGAGCCAGTAGACCGGGGCGTTCGGATCCAGCGCCACCGTCTTCTGCGCCTCCGTCAGCGCCTCCGCAAACCGGCCCATGCAGAGCAGCAGGCGCGTGTATTCGTTGTGCGCCATCGCGGAGCTGGGCTTGAGCTGAATGGCTCGCTTGAGCGCCGCCTCCGCGCCGACCCAGTCCCAGTTGTAGAAGCGCGACGCGAGGGAGAGCGCGACGTGCGCCTCCGATAGGTTCGGATCGAGATCGAGCGCCGTGGCAATCGCGGCCCGGACCTCCTCGATGTGCGCCCGGGGGTGGTCGTTGCCCGCCCAGTTGGACTGCTGCAGCCGCGCCCAGGCCAGCCCCGCATGCGCCGGCGCGTAGTTGGGATCGAGCGAGAGGGCGTGGCTGAAATGGTTCACCGCGCGGGCGAACGCCATGGGATTGCGGCGGAGCGTCTCGAACTGTCCGCGTAGGTGGGCTTCGTACGCGCGGGTGTTGGCCGTAACGCGCTCGGGCGCCGGCGCCACCAGCGTCGGCGTCAGTCTCGCCTGCACCTGCTGCACCACGTCACGGACGACGTCCGCGCGCAGGGCGAGCAGATCCGGCGTGGCGCGGCTGAACGACTGTGTCCACAGCTGACGGCCTGTGGCGCCATCGATCAGCTCAAGGCTGACGCCGATTTGCTCGTCGCTGCGAGTGACCGATCCGAGCAGCAGGGTGTCGACACCCAGTTCGGCGGCGAGCTGACGTGGAGATTTGTCCGGCTGATTCTGGTAGCCGCCTGCCGACGTCGGTGACACGACCCGCAGCGTCTGGAACCGGCTGAGCTCGGCAATCACCGCATTCACCATGCCGTAGGCGAACAACCCGCCGGGTGCATCCTCGGGTTCGGCCAGCGGCAGGATGCCGAGGCTCCGAATGCCGGGCGAGGCGTTGAGCGCCGTGCTGAGATCATAACCGCCCATCCACGAGCCCAGCCGGGCGGGGCCTGCGAGGCCGATGGCACCGGCCGCGAGGAGCAGCCCGGCCGCGAGCGCGGCGCCCAGAAACCCCCAGCGGGTGGATGTCGGCGGCAGCGGCTGCAGCATCTCGGCGGGTGCCGTGGGCGTCGCGCGCGACTCATCTGCGACGACGCCGACGCTGAGCGCAGGTGCCAGCGGTTCGACGTGATCGCCGGGTGTCGTACCCGATTCGGCCGTGGTCACGTGACCGACCGATTCGACGTGCTCGAGGGAAGCCGCGCTGACGGGCTCGGCCGGATGAGGTTCCGTCTGCAATGGCTGGTCGAGCTCGCCAATGAACCGGTAGCCGCGCCGGCCGACGGTCTCGACGAGTCGCGGGGACGTCGCGGAATCGCCGAGCGCCGCGCGCAAGCGATTGATGACGTTGTTCAGGCCGTTGTCGAAGTCGACAAAGGTCTCGGCCGGCCACAGCCGCTCACGCAGTTCCTGGCGGGTGACGGTTTCGCCCGGGACCGCGAGCAGGGCCAGCAGCACACGGTATGGCTGCTCTTGGAGGCGGATGCGACGGCCGTGCTTCCACAGCTCACCGGCCTTGACATCAATCTCGAATACGCCAAATCGCAGCCGGGGAGGATGGATGGCCATAATTGATATCCGATAGTGGGAGTGAGTAAGGACCTTAACATCCTCAATTGGGCGAGTCAACCCTCTCCGTCCATTGAAAATACCCCCGTCTGAGCCCGGTGTGCGGCCCCTCCAAGCAGGACGGGAGCGGTCTCCGGGAGCCGCCACCAAAGGCGCCGGTGTGACTGGCTCCGGCCGCCGTCAAGGGGCACTTCCCCGGGCCCCTCTGTCTGACGGCGGAGCCATCTCAGGCGCCCTCCGCAATCACTCACGAGACCAAGCCCAGGGGCTGCAGCAGTTACCCGGGCAGTCCCGTGGGCCCGTCATGTGAGACGGTCGCGATGGACACCACCAGGAGCGTCCCGGAAGCTACAGGTGCTGGCCGTGGGTGCATGGCCGTCAGCGCGCTTGCCTCGGATCCAATCGAGTCCCTGGGGCGACGTCGGGGATCCCTGAATCCACCTGCCCCTTCGACTGTGGCACCCGCGGTCAGCCAGTCCAGCGTTGTGCTGCACCCAGGAGGAGGAGGAGACCAATGAAGATGCCCGTTCGACAGTGGACACGTTCCTGTCTACTCGTCGCAGGTCTGGCCGCGGCCATGGGCCTGAACGTCGCGCCCGCGGGGGCGCAAGTGCTCTACGGCAACGTCACCGGCACCGTGACGGACCCCCAGGGATATCGTGTGCCGGGCGCGAGTATTGCAATCACGAATCCGGCCACTGGCCTGAAACGCGAGACCACGACCAACAGCCAAGGGGACTACAACATCGTCAACGTGCAGCCGGGCACCTACGACATCCGGATCAGCATGGGGACGAACTTCACGGCCTTTGAACGCCGGGGCATCACCATCCGCCAGGGCGACATCGCCCGCGTGGACACGCAGCTCCAGGCCGGCACGGTGACCGACGTCGTGAACGTCATCTCCGAATCCGAGCTGTTGCAGACGGACAAGGCCGACACCTCGACCAAGCTCGATTCCGTGCAGGTCACGAACCTGCCGCTGAACGCGTACCGCAACTACCAGGCGCTGGTGGTCCTCGTGCCCGGCACGCTGCCGGATCTCAGGACGCCCAACGCGGAGAGCGACACGCCGCAACGTACCATCACGTTCACGACCAACGGCCAGACGATGGCGGCGAACCAGAACCTGACGGACGGGGCGGCGAACGTGAACCTGTGGCTGCCGAACCACAACGCGTATGTGGCGCCGGCCGAGACGATCGAGACGGTGAACATCGCGACGAGCAGCATGAGCGCCGAGCAGGGCAACGCGGCGGGCGCGGCCATCACGGTGACCACGAAATCAGGAACCAACTCCTTCAAGGGGTCGGCCTTCGAACAGCACACGAACCAGGCCCTGAACGCCGGCGAGTTCAGCTTTGCGGCGGTGCCGACCGAGCCCCAGGACATCACGCGCAACACGTTTGGCGGGACGACGGGCGGCCCGATCATCCGCAACCGCCTGTTCTTCTTCGGCTCCTACGAGGGCTACTACAGCCACCGGGAGAGCACGAACTTCTTCCGGGTGCCGGACGAGCGGGCGCGCAACGGCGACTTCAGCCACTTCTTCAATACCAACGGCATGCTGCAACGCATCGGCGATCCGTTCACCGGGGTGCGCAACTACACCGGCAGCACGAGTGCGCACACGCGCCAGCAGTTGAACTACACGGGCCCGCCGGCCTGTCCGACGTGCGCCACGGGGCTGAACGTCATGGACCCGGCACGGATCGACCCGATCGCGAAACGGATCCTGGCCATGATGCCCTTGCCGATTCACGAGGGCACGGGCGCCGGCGGCTTCAGCAACAATTGGAGCCGGCGGCAGACCTTCGACACGAAGCGGAACAACTTCGACGCGAAGATCAACCTGAACCGGACGAATGCGCACCAGATGTGGTTCAAGCTGAGCTACATGTATGCGAACGTGCCGGACCTGTGGACGTTCCCGTCGCCGGACGTCGGCGGGACACTGACGGCGGTCTACCAGCCGACGTTCGGCCAGACCTGGGTGCTCAGCCCGACGCTGACGTTTGACAGCACGCTGGGTATCTCGATCCTCGACCAGGAAGCCTTCGGCGGCGATTTCCCGCTGGGCATGGTGGGCACCGACGAGCTGGGCATTCCCGGAACCAACGCGCAGAACCGCACCGACGTGCCGCGCGCGCATCTCTACGCGGGGATTCCACGCATCACGACCGGCTTCCAGGTGGTGGGCACGGCGCCGAACTGGACGCCCCAGAACCGGAACGAGAAGACGATCTCGCTAACGGCCAACCTGACGAAGTTCGCCGGGCGGCACGAGTTCCGCGGCGGCTACAACATGTTCCGCGGCAAGCTCGACCACTGGCAGCCGGAGCGGCAGAACCCGCGCGGCCGCTTCGACATGTCGGGCCAGGCCACCCGGATGGCCAGCATCCCGGGGCAGACCGGCACGAACTTCTACAACCAGTACGCGGCGATGATGTTCGGGCTGGTCCGCAACTCGGGGAAGAGCATCCAGAACGAGGTATTCAGCGTCTACGAGTGGACGCATGCCCTGTTCGTGCGCGATCGGTGGAACGTGACCGACCGCCTGACGTTCGATCTCGGGATGCGCTACGAGGTGTACCCCGTCATGCGGCGCGACGGCCGCGGGATGGAGATGCTCGACCTCGACACGCTCGAGATCGTGATTGGCGGCCGCGGGCCGGACAATCCGGCGACGGTGTTCGACGAGTCGTCGCCGACCCTCGGCGTCAAGGCGCAGAAGGACCTGTTCGCGCCGCGCTTCGGGGCCATCTACCGGCTGAACGACCAGACCGTGGCGCGCGTCGGCTACGGGCTGGCGTACAGCGGCGAGGGCTTCACGCGGCCGTTCCGCGGCCATGGCAGCTATCCGGGCGCCCTCAACTGGGCCTTCAACACGCCGACCGACGGCAACCAGAACTGGGGCTGGCTGCAGACGATTGGCGAGGGGTTTCCGTTCATCGACCTGCCGTCGAACGACCTGGTGCGGCAGCCGCTGCCGGTCGACTCCGCCAACACGACGACGATGGTGCCCGAGACCGTCGTCCGGCCGCGGATCCACTCGTGGAACGTCGCAGTCGAGCGCCAGTTGCCCTACTCGATGTCGGTGGACGTGGCCTATGTCGGCAACCGCAGCGACGGGCAGTGGGCGAACTTCAACGTCAACGCCAGCACCGTGATGGGGCCGCCCTGCGAGGTGGCGCCCGACGATCCGTCCGACATCGACTGCCCGAGCATCTCGACCAACGGCGTGAACGGGCTGAACTCGCTGCGGCCGTATGTGAGCAAGATCAACACGAGCACGGGCCAGCTGTTCCCGAGCCCGCTGAACGTCGCGACGTTCAGCGCCTACACGGGCTTCAACAAGGTGCGGTACAGCTCGCTGCAGGTGTCGTTGCGGCGGCCGTTCCGGCAGGGGTTGCAGTTGACCGGCGCCTACACGCTGGCCCGGGCGCGCAACTTCCAGCGCAGCTACACGGTGCCGGACTTCCAGGATCGCAACTGGCGGCCGACCGGACGCACGCACGTGTTCTCGTCCTCGTTCGTCTACATGCTGCCCTGGCAGACGGGGCGGGGATCGGGCGGCTTCCTGAAGACGATCGTCAACGACTGGCAGGTCAACGGGATCTTCCAGATCTACACCGGCGAGCGCTTCACGGTGGAAGCCGATAACGACGAGCTGAACACCCAGAACGCCCCGCAGACCGCCGACATCGTCGGGCCAGTCGTGAAGCTGGGCCACATTGGGGAACCGGCGCAGCCCGGACCAGATGGCGCGCTCGGCACCGCCGACGACATCGCCGGCTGTCTGGCGTGCGACAATCCGGGCCCGTACTACGACCCGTTTGCGTGGGACCAGCCCACCGGCCAGCGGCTGGGGACGTCGACGCTGAACCAGTTCACGGGGCCGGGGGCGACGAACCTCGACTTCTCGATTTTCCGCGCGATTCCGCTCGGCGGCAATCGCCGGTTCGAGATCCGGTTCGAGGCCAACAACATCCTGAACCGGCCGAAGTGGGACAACCCGGAGGCGGAGCTCGACTTCGACACGTTCCTCCGAAATCCGGACGGCACCCGGACGTTGGATGACAACGAGTTCATGGTTATCACCGACACGACGGGCTCCATGCGCCAGGCGCGTGTCGCGCTGCGGTTCAGCTACTAGGGAACGGCGCCCTCCAGGGCTGGGCGCCGGCGTAACGCCGGCGCCCAGCTTTGGCACTCGCGGCACACTCCGACTGACCTGTGGCCGCGCGGACCGGTTCCTGCGCTGAAGCGCGGCCTGCGTCCTACTCGCCCGCGGCTTAAACGGCGTGCCGCGCGGCCGGCTGGCTTGACGGCCAGAGCGCGGTTAAGTCTCTTCCGCTGAAGTAGATAGCCGCCTATCACGAGCTGAGCCACTGAAGAGTGTCATTCGACTGACAACTGGCCGCCCCGTGATGGCAACTGGGCGGCTCACCAGCCATTCTCACCCCCTTAGTTGGCGGTTTCGTCGCGCTGCCGGACGCTCGTTCGAGCGTCCGGCGGTCTGTACGTTGGGTCCTCCCGGCCGCAGAGCCACGAGCGCGCGGCACGACCGCTGACGGAGTGCGGAGGAGTGTGTATATGAGGATGTCGGTTCGACAGTGGGCAACGTCTTGTCTGCTCGTCGCAGGTCTGACGGCACTGGCCGTCGGCCTGAGTGCCACGCCCGCCGGGGCGCAGGTGCTGTATGGCAACGTCACCGGCACGGTGACCGACCCGCAGGGGTACCGCGTGCCGGGGGCGAGCGTCGTGATCACGAATCCGGCCACAGGCCTGAAGCGTGACACCACGACCAACAACCAGGGCGAATACAACATTGTCAACGTGCAGCCGGGGACGTACGACATCCGGATCAGCATGGGGACGAACTTCAAGGCCTTCGAACGCCGGGGCCTCAACATCCGCCAGGGC
>CAZFAT010000245.1:0-4587 GCA_964517075.1 uncultured Solibacteraceae bacterium | reverse complement strand
GCCGCTCACGGAATGATTTTAGCTATCAGCGATCAGCTGTCAGCTTTCCGAGAGGCACCGCCCCGCTGGTACCATCCACCTGCCATGCAACCCGTGCGGGTAGCGGTGTTTCCGGCGGCCGGGCTCGGCACGCGGTTCCTTCCCGCGACCAAGGCGCAGCCCAAGGAGATGCTGCCGCTCGTCGACAAACCCATCATTCAGTACGGCGTCGAGGAAGCCACCGCCTCCGGCCTGACGGACATCATCATCGTCACCGGGCGCGGCAAGAACGCGATCGAGGACCACTTCGACGTCTCGATTGAGCTCGAGACGTTTCTCGAAACGCGGGGCAAACGCGAGCTCGCCGCCGAAGTGCGCACGATCTCCAGCCTCGTGAAGAGCCTCTCCTACGTGCGCCAGGGAGAGCCGCGCGGCCTCGGCCACGCGGTGCTCACGGCCCGGTCACTCGTCGGCAATGAGCCCTTCGCCGTCATCCTGGCCGACGATGTGATTGATGCGACGCCGCCGGCGCTGGCGCAGATGCTCAAGGTCTTCGACGAGGTGCAGGGGCCCGTCGTCCTCGTCGAGCACGTGCCGCGCGACCAGATCAGCGGCTACGGCATCATCGCCGCCACGCCGATTCGCCCCGGTGTCTACCAGGTCACCGATCTGGTCGAGAAGCCGTCGGCCGACGACGCGCCCTCGGATCTCGCCATCATCGGCCGGTACATCCTGACGCCCGACATCTTCGACGCGCTAGCGGAGGAAGCTACGGACAGCCGCACTGGAGAGATCCAGTTGACCAACGGGTTAAAACGGCTGCTTGCCAGCCGTCCTGTCTACGCCTGCGAAGTGACCGGCGTGCGGCACGACACGGGCAACAAGCTCGGCTTTCTGAAAGCGGTGGTGTACTTCGCGCTGGCCAGGCCGGACCTCGCCGGGCCGTTCCGCGCGTATCTCAAGACGCTGGACAAGGGGTGACGCGATCCGCCGGGCTGACTCCGGCCGCCGTCTACTTGGTGCCGGTCGTGGCCGGCGTCTTCGCAGGGGCGTCGGCCTTGGTCGACGTCGATTCTGAGGTCGACGCGGGAGTACTCGTCGCGGGTTTGTCGTCGGCGGGCTTGGCCGAGGCCGCCGCGTCCTTCTTGTCGGACTCGGCCCTGGCCGACTCGGCGCCCGAGTCCTTCCCCGACTGGCCCGTCTTCGCGTAGTCCGTAATGTAGAAGCCGGACCCCTTGAACTGGATGGCCGGGGACGAAATCAGCTTGCGCACCGGGGCGCCGCAGGCCGGACAGGCGGCCACCGGAAGATCCGAGAATTTCTGGATCCGCTCGAAGCGCTGACCGCACGAATCGCACTGATACTCGTAGAGGGGCATGGCTGACGCCTGACCAACTTCCAATTATAGGAGAGCCCACCAGATTCATGGCAGTCCATCGGGGCACCGGCACCCTCTTTGTCGTCGCGACCCCCATCGGCAATCTCGAAGACCTCACGTTCCGGGCGCTGCGCGTCCTCGGAGAAGTGGAGCTCATCGCCGCCGAGGACACCCGGCGCACGGCCAAGCTCCTCGCGCATTACAAGGTGCGACGCCCCCTCGTCAGCCTGCGCGAACACAATGAGGCGCGCGAAGCGGCCCGGCTGGTGGGCCTGCTCCAGGCCGGCAAATCCATCGCGCTCGTCAGCGACGCGGGCACCCCGGCCATCGCCGATCCCGGAGCCCGGCTAGTGTCGGCGGCCCGGCAGGCCGGCGTTCCCGTGGTGCCGGTCCCCGGACCGAGCGCCGTGGCGGCCGCGGTCTCAGTGTCCGGCTTTGCCCTGAACGAGTTCGTCTTCATGGGCTTTCCGCCGCGGTCGGGCGCCGCGCGGACCGACTGGTTCGATCGGGTGGCGGCCGATCCGAGGACCGTGGTCTTCTTCGAAGCCCCCCACCGGATCCGAAGAACTCTCCAGGAAGGAGCGACATCATGGGGCATTAGACAGATACTCGTCATTCGTGAAATGACGAAGATTCATGAATCATATGTCTTTCACCCAAGTAGTACGGCATTGCCAGATGTTTCAGCGGCCCGTGGCGAATTCACGATCGTCTTAGGACCTGAATTGGCTGGAAAGAAGCCTAACTTCGACGCAGCGGCTGTTCTCGACCTGTTTGTGCGATTGACCAAGAACGCTGTGATCGATGAGCCTCTGGCTATTGCTCTCACTGCCTCCGCGTTCGGCGTCTCTGGACAGGGCGCCGCAAAGATCATCAAGAAGGCGAAAATATCGGTCAAAAGGGCTACCGGATCGGCGCCTTGATTCTCATTTCCGGTTTTTGCTACCGTTTCGAACACCCCGGCTGAGTCTGCTCGGAGACTTACCAATGGCGAAGCGTGCACGGCTGGCGTCAGGTCGACCCAACAACCGCCCCTCGAAGCGCTTCACCGCTCGTTCCCGGCGGCAGCCTGGCCGCATGACGCTCGCGGCCCCGGCCCCGGCCCCGGCCGACGCTTCGGGCTTCGCGCCTTCCGCCGAGGCCGTCGCACTGTTCGAGCGGGGTATGGCCGCGCTCCAGTCGCACGACTACCGGCCCGCAGCCGGGCACTTCCAGGGGGTTGTCGGTCGCTTTCCCGCCGAGCGGGCGCTCGTGGAGCGCAGCCGCGTATATCTCGCCCTCTGCCAGCGCGAGATGGAACGCCGGCCCGCGGCGCCCCGGACGATCGAAGAGCGCCTGACCGCCGCCACCGCCGCGCTCAACAACGGCGAGGACGCCAGCGCCGACACGCTGGTGCGGGGCGTGCTCGACGACAGCCCGCGGCACGAACTGGCCCTCTATCTGCTGGCCGCGATCGAAGCCCGTCGGGGCGCGCGCGAGTCGGCTCTGACCCTGCTGACGCGCGCCTTCGACGTCAGCCCGGAAATCCGCGCCCAGGCCCGTCACGATCTGGATTTCGAGACCCTCCGCGACCTCGAGGCGTTTCGCCAGCTGCTCGAGGCGCCAGTCGTCCGAGCGAGTCAGGTCTTGTCCCACCAACAACGACGAGCCCGCAGGGCCCGCGCGGAGCGATAATCCAGCCACCGCACGCGGGGCGGGTTCTGCGAGGGGCGGCGTCCGTCATGACTGAACTGCACGTCGTCGTTCTCGCGGCCGGCAAGGGCACCCGCATGAAATCCTCCCGGCCCAAGGTGCTGCATCCCCTGGCCGGACGGCCGCTCATCGAGCACGCCCTCGGGACGGCCCACAGCCTCGACGTGACGGAAACCGTCATCGTCGTCGGTCACGGCGCGGACGAGGTGCGTGCCGCACTGGCGCACCACGACAACCTGCGGTTCGTCGTGCAGTCCCCGCAACTCGGCACGGGCCACGCGTTGCTGCAGGCCGAAGGCGCCCTGGCGGGCCGCACGGGTACGGTGCTGCTGCTCTATGCCGACGTGCCGCTGCTCGAAGCCGACACGCTTCGCCGGCTGCTCGAAACACATCGGGCCGCGCGCGCGGCAGCGACGGTGCTGACGGCGGAGCTCGCCGATCCCTATGGGTACGGCCGCATCATCCGCGATCAGGGCGGGGAGCTGGCCCGCATTGTCGAGGAGCGCGACGCCTCGGCCGCCGAGCGCGCCGTGCGAGAGGTGAACAGTGGCATCTACGCCCTGGAGCTCGATCCACTGTTCGAGTCGCTCCACCAGCTCGCGACCGACAACGCACAGGGTGAGTACTACCTGACGGACCTCATCGCCCAGTACCGGAAGCGCCGTCTGCCGCTCGCGACGCTGCGCGTCAGCGACGCGGGCGAGCTCCGGGGCGTCAACAGCCGCGTGGACCTCGCCGAGCTGTCCGCGGTACTGCGCCAGCGGAAGTGCCGGGAGTTGATGCTCGGCGGCGTCACGCTGGAGGATCCCGGCACCACCTACGTCGATGCCGACGTCACGGTCGGCGAAGACACGACGATCGCGCCCGGCGTGCGGCTGACGGGCCGCACGATTATCGGCCAGCGCTGCCACGTCCATGCCGGGACACGCATCAGCGACTCCACGCTGGGCGACGACGTGATAGTGCTGGATGGATGCGTGGTGGAACAGTCCACGGTGGGATCGCTCGTGTCGCTCGGACCGTTCGCGCGCCTGCGGCCGCTGTCGGAAGTCGGCGACGGCGCGCACATCGGCAACTTCGTGGAGCTGAAGAAAACGCGTTTCGGTGCGCGCTCCAAGGCCGGACACCTCGCCTATCTCGGCGACGCGATCGTGGGCGAGGACGTCAACGTCGGCGCCGGGGTGATTACCTGCAACTTCGACGGCGTGCAGAAGCACCTGACGATCATCGAGGACGGCGTGTTCGTGGGCAGTGACTCACAGCTCATCGCGCCCGTCACCATCGGGAAGGGCGCCTATATCGCCGCCGGGTCGTCCGTCACGGCCGCGGTGCCTTCGGACGCCCTGGCCATCGCGCGCGCGCAGCAGACGAACAAGCCCGGCTGGGCGGCCAGCCGACGGAAGCGGAACATGAACTGACGAGGTCAGTTTTGAGTTCTGAGTTTTGAGTGGCTTCAGCCGGGCTTCTCGATGGTCCGCCTGAAGGCAGCCTGAAGCTACCGTCTTCAAAGTCAAGGCGGCGTGGGGCGGGGCGGCCTG
>CAZFAT010000244.1:0-25342 GCA_964517075.1 uncultured Solibacteraceae bacterium | reverse complement strand
GATCAATGGATCGGTCGGATTGATCCTCGCGCCGCGCGGCAAGCTGTCCCGGGTACTGACCTTCACCTTCGCGAACGCCAAGGTCACGCGGGTCGAGGTCATTGGAGACCCTGCTCGCCTTCGCGAGCTCGATATCGCCGTCGCTACCCAGCCTCCCGGCTCGGCGCGTTGAGCGACGTGCGCACCGTCTTGCCCTCGGTCGTGGAGAAAGTTAAGAGAGTAGGTCACCGGATATGGCGGGCACGACGTGACCACGGACTTGACCAGTTGACCGCCGACGGCCCTCATTTTCGAGGGCCGCTTTTGCTGCAAATCACTGATTCCAAAGCTGGTGCGGAAGGGGGGATTCGAACCCCCACGCTCTTGCGAGCGCCAGCCCCTCAAGCTGGTGCGTCTGCCAGTTCCGCCACTTCCGCAATGAGGGCTATCACGAGGCCGAACGCGCCGGGGCGCGTGGGCGGATCCTACGGCGTCGGCGGCGCCGCGGGTGGCGGCGCAGCCGGCGTGCCGCCCGCGGGCGGCGCGTCGACGGGCGGCGGGCCCGGGACCGCCGGTGGCGGCGTTGTGGCCGCCGGCGCCGGGCCATCCACGCCCGTCACGACGGACCCGCCTGTCCCGGCACGCCCCATGAGGGTCAACGCAAACGCCCCCAGCAAAAACAACGTCCCCAACACGGTCGTCGCGCGCGTCAGGACGGTCGCGCCCGTGCGGGCGCCGAACGCCGTCTGACTGCTCGATCCGCCAAAGGCGGCCGCAATGCCGCCGCCCTTGCCCTGCTGGAGCAGCACGACCACCAGCAGCAGCAGGCAGATCAACACATAGACGGTGAGGAGGCCGTAGAAGAGCATCGCGCCTCAGTATACAACGCAGGTCCGGGTTGGACCGCTACTCCCCCACGGCTGGCGAAACGTCGCAGGGCGGATCGCTGACCCCGCGCGCCAGGGTCCACAGGGGCCGCACTCGAGGCAGCGGAAATCGTCGACGATGCTGCGCGAGCTGATGCCTTCAAGGCATTCGGTCGTCATGCATCTGCAGCGGGGACCGGCCGACGCGGCAGGTCGAACGTCTCGTTCCATGAGGTCCCACTCTCCGGCCTGGCGGTCAATCGCCGGCCCGTGAGGGATAGCTGATCGGGCTATCGGGTTATTGACCGGCCCTCCCGCGGGCGTCCCTACGGCCTCGATGGCTCGAGGTCAACGCGGATCGCGCGCCACTTGCCCTGGCGGAACCGCAGCACGCTCAACACACAGCGTGTCGCGTGACCGAGGAGAATGGCCAGCCAGATGTCCGCGGGCTGGAGCACGCGCGTAGCCTGGATGGCGGCGCACAGGCCGAGCGGCACGCCAATCTGCGACACGATCGAAATATAGAGCGGCGAGCGGGTGTCGCCCGTCCCCTGCAGCCCACCCGTGTAGGTCAGGGCCACGGTCACGAGGAAACCGGACACGCTGAGAAAGCCCAGTAACTGCGTGCCGATATCCACGGCGATGGGATCGTTCATGCCGAAGAGCGCCAGCAACGGGCGCGGGATGGTCAGGAACATCGCGCCCACCAGCGCCGCCACACCAAGCCCGATCCGCGCGGCCGCGTGCACGCCTTGGATGGCGCGCTCGGGCTGCCCCGCGCCGAGATTCTGCCCCGCCACCGCCGCCGCGGCCCCCATGAGCCCGACCGACGTCCAGCTGATCAGCGAGAACAGCTCGGCATACCCCACCGCGTAGGCCGCCTGCGCGTGCGCGCTGTGCTCGAGCGATCCAATGAAGCGCAGCAACAGCACGCCGGCCACGTTCATCGCAATGCCCTGCATCCCGGCCGGCAGTCCGAAGCGGAACAGGGCCCGAATGATCGTCCAGTCGGGCCGCCAGTCCATCCCGCGGTGCCACACCACCACGAGTCGGCCGGTCAGCATCAGATGGACGGCCCACCCGCTGACGAGGGCGCCCGCCAGCACCGTACCGATGGCCGCGCCGGCCGTGCCGAACGCCGGAATGGGTCCGAGCCCCCGGATGAAGACCACGTTGAAGCACACGTTGAGCACGGTCAACAGGATGCCGAGGCGAAGCGGCGTCCGGGCATCCCCGGCCGATCGCAGCGCGCCGCCCAGCATGAAGAACAGCAGCATCCCCGCGTTGAAGACGAACATGATGCGCAGGTACGGCAGTGCTTCGGTGGCCACCTCGGGCGTGGCGTTGACGAACGCGAGCAGCGAGGGGGCGAGCACATAGCCGAGCGGCGCGAGAATCCCCGTGCACAAGATCATGGCGGTGAGGAACGCCTGATACACCGTGCGGTTCACGCGGTCGCGATCGCCCGCGCCGGCGAACCGGGCCACGAGCACGCTCATGCCGGTGAACAGCGACGTGACGAACACGATGACGACGAGGAAGACCTGGAAGGAGACGCCGATCGCCGCATTACCGGTGTAGCCGACGAAATGGCCGACCATCGCGTGATCGACCATGCCCTGCAGGCCGCCAATCACGTTCTGCAGCATCGTCGGCCAGGCGAGCCGCCAGACGGCGCGATTGATGGGGCCGTCGACGATCGCGCGGTCGAGCGGTCTGCCGGCTCGCACGGGAGCAGCCATGACGCCCGATCTTATCCGTCCGGGCTACAATCACGCCGTGCGCCAGGAACCCCTGCTCCGCCGGGTCGTCCGGCTGCTGGTCGTCACCATGCTGGTGTCGTGGCCGGCGGCCGCGCCGGCCCAGACGACCGATCCCGATCCGGCGCGTTTTGCCGCCGAGATGCGCGCCTTTGCCGACGCCGACGCGAAGACGCCAGCGCCGTCCAGCGCCGTCCTCTTCGTCGGCAGCTCGACCATCCGGCTGTGGCCCACCGCCGTCAGGTTTCCGGATCTTCCGGTGATCAATCGCGGGTTCGGTGGCTCGCACATCTCGGACGTGAATCACTACGTCGACGTGACCGTGCTGAAGTACGCGCCGGACGTGGTCGTCTTCTACGCGGGCGACAACGACATCGCGGCGGGCAAGACGCCGCAGCGGGTGCTCGAGGACTACCAGCGCTTTGTCGACCGCGTGCTGTCGACGAGGCCGGCGACCGAGATCATCTTCGTCGCCATCAAACCGAGCCCGTCGCGCTGGACGCTGTGGCCGGCCATGCGCGAGGCCAATGCGCTGATCCAGGCCTACTCCGGCGCGCGTCCGCGCCTGCACTACGCGGACGTCGTGCCGGCGACGCTCGGCGCCGACGGGCAGCCTCGGCCCGAGCTGTTCCTGGCCGACCAGCTGCACCTCAACCCCGCCGGCTACGATCAATGGACCCCCGTGGTCGCCAAGGCGATCGCGGCGGCCCGCCGCGCCAGGAGTGCCCCATGAGTCGAGCCCGCCCGCTCTGGGCCGCGTGCTGTGTCCTCGTTGTGTCGTCCCTGACGGCCGCGCAACAGTCCGTTCCGGCGACCCGGGCGGCGGCGCCGGCCGATCCGCCTCAACTCGCCGCCCGCAAGAAGGCCGCCATCACCGCCATCGACGGCATGGCCAAGCAGATTCAGGAGATGGTGGACTCCGTCTTCAGCTTCGGCGAGCTCGGGTTTCAGGAGCAGGAGACGTCGCGCTACCTCACGGCCATTCTGGAGAAGCACGGCTTCACGATCCGCCGTGGGATCTCCAACGTACCGACGGCATGGGCGGCGACTTGGGGCAGCGGCCAGCCCGTCATCGCCCTCGGTTCGGACATCGATGCGATTCCGCTCGCGTCGCAGAGGCCGGGCGTCGCGTACCACGCCCCCCTGATTGCCGGCGCGCCCGGGCACGGTGAAGGGCACAACAGCGGTGTCCCGCTCAACATTGCCGCGGCCGTGGCCGTGAAGCAGATCATGGAGCGGGACAAGCTGCCGGGGACCCTGCTGCTGTGGCCCGGCGTCGCCGAGGAACTGCTCGCCACCAAGGCCTGGTTCGTGCGCGATGGACTCTTCAAGGGCGTCGACGTCTGCCTGTTTGCGCACGTGAGTACCAATCTGGACGTGCACTGGGGTGCCGCCTCGGGCAGCGGCCTGATGTCGGTCGAGTACACCTTCACCGGTGAGAGCGCGCACAGCGCCGGTGCGCCCTGGCGCGGTCGAAGCGCGCTCGACGCCGTGGAGCTGATGAACACGGCCTGGAACTTCCGCCGCGAACACCTGCGGCCGCAGCATCGCGTCCACTACGTCGTCACCAACGGCGGCGCGCAGCCCAACGTCGTCCCGCCATCGGCCACCGTCTGGTACTACTTCCGCGAATCGGACTACCCGCATATCAAGGAGATGTGGGACACCGGCAACAAGATGGCCGAAGCCGCGGCGATGATGACGGGAACCGCCTGGACGTCCCGGATTCTCGGCACGGCCTGGCCGCAGCACATGAACCGGCCGGTGGCCGAGGCGATGCACGCGAACATGCAGGCCGTGGGCCTGCCGAAGTGGAGCGCCGACGATCAGACGCTCGCCCGCGCGCTGCAGCGCGAGATCAAATCGACGAACCAGAACGGCCTCGCGACCGAGCTGTCGCAGCTGGGCGGCCCCACGCGGGATGAGGACAATCGTGGCGGCGGTTCGGACGACATCGGCGACGTTTCCTGGACGGTGCCGACCATCACCCTGAGATATCCCTCGAACATCCCGGGATTGCCTGGGCACAACTGGGCCAACGCGGTCGCCATGGCCACGCCGATCGCGCACAAGGGCGCGGTGGCCGGCGCGAAGGTCCAGGCGATGACCATGCTCGATCTGATCGGCCGACCGGAGCTGATCAAGGAGGCGTGGGGGTACTTCAATGACGTCCAGACGAAGGACATGAAGTACACGCCGTTCATTGCCGCGGACACGCCGCCGCCCACCTGGCTGAACCGCGACACATTCGAACGGTTCCGCCCGGAGATGCGCGCGTTCTATTACGACCCGGGGAAGTACGGGACGTATCTCGAACAGCTCGGCGTCAAGTACCCGACCGTGCGGTAGGACCTACTGCAGCCATCGCACCCAGATTCGGAACGCGATGACGCCCGCACCCAGGCACAGGGTTGCGGCAGCCGCGCGGCCCGCGAGGCCGCGGCGCCAGAGCCACAGAGCGCCCCGAGCGGCCAGCACCACCGCCGCGGGATAGATCGCGAAGTCCACGCGGCTGATGAACTCGGCCGCGTACCGCTCGTACCGGGTATTGACCGGTGAGAGCGTACCCACGGCCACGAACACCACGTAGGCGACGCCCCACGCCGCCAGGGTCAACGTGAGCCGATCGCGGGCGCGGTCGGCCAGCAGCCGCCACAGCCCGATCGCCGCCAGCACCAGGATCGGCCAGCCGACATCGCGCCAGCCGTAGCGCAGAGCGTCGAGCACGCGCACGTTGAAGGGAATCGCCTGCGCCGCCACGCCGCCCTCCGGGTTCTGGATGGGCGCGCGCGCACCGTTGATGGATGCGTACACCTCCGGGAAGTGACCGTAGTAGAGCACCACGGCCAGCACCGCGGCCACGATGGTCGCCAGCAGAATCGCGCCGCCGGGCGCGCCAAACGACCGCCGCCACGCGCCCAGGACGGCCATCGCGCCGAGCGTGGTGCCCAGGAGCGCGAACGTGCTCACGTGCGCGAGAAACGCACCGGCGGCGAGCAGCGTGAGGCCTGCAAACGCCGCGCGGTGCTGCCGGCCGAGCGGCCAGGCCGTCGCCGCCACCGTCGTGATGAGGGCGGCCGACTGGCCGAAGGCGTTGGTCTGGTTCGCGTTGCCGATCACGGCAAACGCAATGGGCACGACATGGAAGAGCGCCACGGCCAGTGCGGCGGCGGCGCGATCGTGCCAGGCGCGCACCATCATCAGGTACACCAGGGCGCCCGCAATCGCCTCGACGCCGGAGACAATGATCCGGATGAGCGCGACGTGTTCGTCGGTGAGGAGCGACCATGGCGCCGCAAACACGTAGAGGGCGATGGCATATGGGAACTGCACCGCGTCCTGAATGGGCTGCGTAAAGAACAACCGGCCGCCCAGCACCCACTCGAGCCGATGGGCGTGGAAGACCGCATCGACGATCGCCTTGGCCGGGTGCAGCAGGACGACGAGCTTCAGATACAGCGCGCCCGCCGAGATGGCGAGCGCGACCCGTGCCGGCTGATGCCACGGCCGGCCGGTCCACCGCTGAGCCACGCGCTGTATGAGCAGGGCCGCGGCGGCGATCCACACGGCCAGCCACGCCGCCACGACACCATGGTGCGCGTAGAGGCCCGTCGGGTGTGAGAGCGGAATCGCCTGCAGTCCGGCCACCAGCAGCGACGTCACCGCCAGCGCACCGGCGGAGAGCCCGCCCAGCCCCAGCGCAATCGCCAGGACTGCCGGCGGCACGGCCGCCGCAACCATCGCACCGGCCGGCGGCATGGGCCGGCCATTCGGGACGCAGCGCACGCGGTCGACCTGCACGCCAAGCGCACGGTCGTCCCCGCTACCAGGCGTGAATGTTGGTGAGGACAGCGCCAACGAGAAGCGCCGGAGCGCCGCGACGGGCACAGCCACGCTGAAGTCCTGATAGATGCCGGCGGCCGCGCGCATCAGCGCGGGATGGCCATCGACCGCCATCTGCACGACCGGCGGGTTCGCGGGATCCGGACGCCCGCCGCGGAGACGAACCGCGCACTGCCAGCCGACGCTCCGATCGAAGCCGTCGAGGACGATCTCGGCGTGGTCGGTCGTCCAGGCGAATGTCTCGTCACCCTGGCGTTCAGGCGGGTGAAACCCCGTCGCGAACGGCATCGGCCGATCCATCTCGAAGACGACATCGCGGCGCACGGCGGTGGCGACGATGAGCGCCAGGACGCCCGTGACCGCGGCGACGAACTGCCAGAGACGCTGCATGTCAGGCCCGGGCCGCGTCGCCCGGGCAGCGACACTCGCCCGCAGGAACAGACGAAAGCCTACCCGACTTTTCGAGTGGAAGGATCCAACGCGACCGGGCGCGATGTTACCGGAGCGCCAGACGGCGTGACGTGGCGCGGTCGCGCACGACACCGGACCAGAAAATGCCTTCGGGCCGGCGTGACGACGCGTTCACGGACGCGGGACGAATGGAGCGGCGTGGGAGGCGTCGCACGCGGCTAGTTAAACACCGCATCCCGCATCCTGCAAGAAGTTTCCGCTGACATTTTCGCGTACGGTGCGGTCACGGAAGTCTGCACGAGAGCAGACGAATAATCTGCCGCACGGCGACCTATAATCGACCAGTGCCGCGCCAGATCTGCGACACGATTCTGGACACAATCGGGTGGACCCCGCTCGTCCGCATCCACCGGATCACACACGGCATCGTCTCCGCCGATGTCCTCGCGAAGATCGAGACCTTCAATCCCGGCCACTCGCTGAAGGACCGCATGGCGGTCAAGATGATCGAGGCCGCCGAGCAGCAGGGCCACCTCAGGCCGGGCGGCACGATTGTCGAAGGCACGTCCGGCAACACCGGCATGGGCCTGGCCATGGCCGCGGCCGTCAAGGGCTACCGGTGCATCTTCACGACCACTGACAAGCAGTCGAAGGAGAAGATCGACGCCCTGCGCGCCTTCGGCGCTGAGGTCGTCGTCTGCCCCACGGACGTCGATCCGGAGGATCCGCGTTCGTACTACTCCGTCTCGTCGCAGCTGGCCCGCGACGTGCCCGGCGCCTGGAAGGCGAACCAGTACGACAACCCCGCGAACGCGCAGGCGCACTACGACACGCTGGGTCCGGAGATCTGGGAGGGCACCGAGGGTCGCGTGACGCACCTGGTCGTCGGGGTCGGCACGGGCGGCACCATCTCGGGCGCGGGACGGTATCTCAAGGAGCAGAACCCGCGCATTCGCCTGTGGGGCATCGACACGTACGGCTCGGTGTTCAAGAAATACAAGGAGACCGGTGTTTTCGACAAGAACGAGATCTATCCGTACATCACCGAGGGCATTGGCGAGGACTTCCTGCCGAAGAACGTGGACTTCGACGTCATCGATCACTTCGAGAAGGTGACCGATCGCGACGCCGCGATCATGACGCGCCGGCTCCCGCGGGAGGAGGGCATCTTCGCCGGCAACTCCGCCGGCGCCGCGATGGCCGGGGTCCTCCAGCTCGCGAGCCGGTTCACGCCGCAGGACGTCGTCGTGGTGGTCTTCCACGACCACGGCTCGCGCTACCTCGGCAAGATGTTCAGCGACGCGTGGATGCGGGACAAGGGCTTCATCGATCGAACCGGAATCGTCGCGCGCGATCTCGTCCGGTCACGCCCCAGGCGCCGCCTGCTGACCGTTGCGCCGGGCGACCCCGTCACGCGCGCGATCCAGGTCATGACCGAACACGACTACTCCCAAATCCCCGTGAGCGACGAGGGCCGCATCGTCGGTGCGGTGAACGAAACGTCGCTCTACACCGCGCTGGTCCGCGACCCGGCGCTGAAGACGCAGCCCGTACGCGCCGTGATGCAGCCCGCCTTCCCTTTCGTGGACATCTGCACCAGTCTCGAGGCGCTGGCGTCGATGATCACGCCGGCAAGCCCCGCCGTCCTGGTCAGGGACTTCAAGTCCGACGAGACGTTCATCCTCACCCGGTGGGATGTGCTGCAGGCCCTGGGCACGCCCGAGGTGTGACAGGGAGCGGATGGGCGATGGAACGGCCGACCTTCCGCCTTCGCGAAGCTTCGGCGGACTCGCCGTAGCCTTGGCGGAGGCGGTCAGGTCGGCGGGGCACGGCGTCAGTTCGGGAGCGCGCGCTTGAGGGCGCCGCCGAGCGAGCGGAAGGCGTCGAAGACGGACGCGCCGGCGCGTGCGCTCGTGCGCAGGATCGACGCGCCCGTGCGTTTGACGGCGCCGGTCAGGAACCCGGCGTCGTCGGCGTCCGTCGACCACGAGGCGGTGTGACGCGGCGTAGCCAGCGGCGGCAGGATGAGCGACGCGCTCACCGTGGTCGCGGGCGCAGCCGAGGCAAGGACCGTCAGGGGTGCAACCACCGGGTCCGCCACGGGCGCGGTCAAAGCGACGGGCTGGCCGGCAATGGGCGACACGGCGGTGACGTGGAGTATCGGCACGGGCTCGGTCGGCCTCGGTGCTGGCGTGCGCCGGGTCGCAGGTGGGGCCGGGACGACAATCGCCAGCGGATCCCGGTGCGACGTCGACACCAGCAGGCCGAGGTCGCCACGCGGGGGCGGCGCCGCGAGCGGGAGGTGGTCCCGGCTGGGCCAGTAATCCACGAGCGCGCCCGTGCCGGCCAGCAGCCCAAGGCCGAAGAGCGCCAGCCCCTTGGCGTAGCGATCACGGATCGAATCTGCCCGCACGGCCGTAGTGTAGCTCAGTCAGCCGGGAAGTCCAGTGGTGAAAATTGCGCAATAACGCCCGTGTTTCAGCGGCGCCTGACGAAAACGGGCCGCAGAATCGCCATCGGGACCAGCATCAATCCGAACGTGCACACGATGGTCGCGCCGGTGGGCAGATCGAACTGCACGGAGAAGTACATGCCCAGCAGCGACACCACGGCGCCCATGATCCAGCCGATGGCCAGGCGCGGACCGATGTGCCGCGCCCAGAGCATTGCGCCCACCGACGGGACGATCAGGTAGCAGAAGACGAGCAGCACACCGGCGATGGCCACCGATCGGGTGACGACGAGCCCGAAGGAGGCATAGAAGAGGAAGTCCCACACGCGTACGCGGACGCCGCGGGCGGCGGCCCCGGCCGGGTCAACCGAGATCTCCAGGAAGCGCCGTCTGAATACGTAGTGAAACGCGCCGATCACGACGTAGATGGCGGCCGTGCTCCAGACCTCCGGCCACTGCACGGCGAGGATGTTACCGACCAGCATGTCGCGCAGATGCTCGGCCTGCCCGGTGGCTTTGCTCAGCGTCAGGATGACCGCGGCGGACGCCACCGCGTAGGTGATGCCGATGATGGCTTCCTGCGGGATGTTCGCCTCGTGTCCCTTGATGACGGCGAAAACCAGCGCGCCAATGAGGGTGAACCCCAGGCTCATCCAGTAGATCATCGGCTCGTGCGGATCGTAGCCCTGCCAGACGGCGATGGCGGCGCCGAGCGACGCGATCTGCGCCAGCGAGAGGTCCACGAAGATCACGCCGCGTTCGACCACGTGCAGGCCGAGGTAGGCGTGAATGCCGGCAATGATGAGGCTGGCCGCCATGGGGGCGGCCAGGAAGGACAGTAGCAGCGGATCCATCAACTATTTTCCAGTGACCTGCTTCAAGGCGCCCGCGAGCGCCGCCACATCGTGATCGAACAGGCCGATGTAGTCCTTGATGGTGGGCTGCGCGCCCACCGACGGCGCGAGCTCGAGCACGAGGCCGCCCACCTGCGCCGCAATCGCCTGCGGCGTCTTCTTGTCGAAGTACGGCTCGACGATGATGAGCTTCACGCCCTGGGCCTTCATCTCGCTCATGAGCTGCAGGGTGTGCGAGGGAGACGGGGGAATGCCGGGCTTCGGCTCGACATAGCCAATGACGTTGAGCTTCCAGCGCTCCATGAGGTTCGGCCACGATCGGTGATAGGTGACGATCCTGGTGCCGGCGTAGGGAGCGAGCGTGGCGTCCCAGCGCGCCTCGGCGGCTGCCAGGCGCTTGTCGAAGGCGTCGTAGCGCGAGGTGAAGTACGCGGCTTCAGCCGGCGCCAGGTGACTCAGGCGATCGCGAATGGCCTGGGCGATCAGCCGCCCGTTGTTGGGATCGAGCCAGTAGTGCGGATTGCCCTGCGAGTGCACGTCGCCCATGGCGCGTGTCACCTGGCCCGCGGGGATGTCGAGGATGCGGACGTTCTGTGAGGCGTCGAGAAACCCGGGCGCGCCAGGCTGGACCCGCCGATTGCGGCCGCTCGTGATCAGCGTCGGCAACCAGCCCACCTCGAGCTCCCGTCCGACGGCAATCAGCAGATCGGCGCGGTTCACCGCGAGCAGGAAGCTCGGTTTGGGCTCCACGAAGTGGGGATCCTGATAGCCCCGCGCGAGGGCGGTGACCTCGACCCGATCGCCGCCCACGTCCCGCGCCAGCGCCCCGAGATCCTCGGTCGTGGTCACGATGCGCAGCGGCGCCGCGGCCGGCAGCGGCACGGCCAGGACTGTGCCGGTCAGAATCGCGGTTGCGATGATGAAACGCATGGCATGTCTCCTATCGGTTCGGCTCCGGAGGGGCCGACGGCCGCTCCATGTCGGCGAGTGTCCCCTCGCTCAGAACTCGTGCGCGCCGTGCGCGCCAATCGAGAAGTTGAATTGCAGCAGGGCTTCGGTTCCCGAGGTGCCCTCGGCGCGATGCGTGCGGCGCACCTGGCCGCGAATCTGGCTGAACTCCGTCGGCCAGAACGTGACGAACACCGAACCACCCCGATCCACGAGCTCCCCTTCGAACGGACGTCCGGATCGATCGACGCGGCCCCCGAGATACCACCGCCGCGCGAATTGGTACTCCGCCAGCGCGTAGGCGCCGAACGCCGTGGCTGCGTCCCCGCCGACCGCATCCTGGCGGCTCCAGACGAATTCACTTCGCACGTTGATCCGCCGGTAGGTCGCCCCTTGCAGAGGGCGGTAGCGGAGCGTGACATCGACGCCAGCCAACCGGCGGTCCAGCGCCGGCGCGCCGTCAGACTCGTCGACACCCTCACCGTTCTCGGAGCCCTCGGGAAGAAATGGGCCGAAGGCAAACGACGATCCCAGATCGAGATTGGTGGACTCCGTCAGATCGCGGTAAGCGCGCACACGACCGACGTACGCCAGCCGTGAACGTTCGGTGCTCTGGAAGACCTCGGAGGTGCCGGCGAACACCTCGCCCGTCAGCTCGAGGAACACCAGCGGGTTCTGAATCAGATGCGAGAGCGACACCCCGCTGTCGGCCAGGCCCTCTTCGCCCCCGAGCAGGTTCAGGGCCACGAGCGGGCGATCGGCCGTCGGCAGCCGGTGCGTGTGCAGGGTGCTGACCTTGCCGAACTGCGGGCGTATCTTGCCCGCCTTCAGCAGGAGGTTCGCGGGCAGCGCGGTGAAGGTGATGAAGCCCTCCTCGAGCTCGGCCCCATCCGGGCCCACCGCGACAAAGAAATCCGCTCGCGCGTACGGATCGACCGCGGACTGGAAGGCGACCTCCGCTTCGGTCAACTGCAGCGCCGGCTCGGTGGTGAATCCGCTCGGGCCGGCCACACCGAGAAAGTTGCCGATCGCGGAAATGTCGGGATTGAACGCGCGCCCTCCGGGCGCCGGCCCGGCCTGCCCCGAAGGCGTCGATGGCGGCGGCGGCGCAGGGGCGGCGGGATCCTGTCCCCAGCCTCCGCGCGGGACCGACAACGTCACGACGACGCCCACGACGATGAACCATCCACGAACACGCCGCATGTGGCCTCCCAGGTGTGGGCCGGCCCGCGATCGACCGGACCGGCGACGTCCGCCGCGGCAGGGCCGAGGCGACGCACGAACGGGCAGACAACGGGATCAGACGGCGGAGGGAGGTGCCCGCGAGGGGCCTTCGAGGACGAGGAGACGGCCGAGGGCGCTGACCGTGACCCGGACGGCCACGGGTTCGCAGGTAATCGACGGGTCGGCGGACACGACCGGGGGCACCGTCGCGCTGCGCGCGGCGCGCAGCCAGTGACACATCACGCAGTGGTCGGAGCCGGGCTGAGCCGCGGTGTTCGTACCAACGGCGAGGCCGCCGCCCGGGCGGCCGACGCTGGCGCAGTCGGCTTCCGCCCGGGCCGCCGTGTGCAACCCCGGCAACATCGGCATCGTCAGGACGGCCAGGAAGGCGGCCAGACTAATCCAGGCCGTCACGCGATGCGCGCGGGGGGCGAATGAGCCCATGTCCGCACTGTACGGTGACCAGTGTCGAGCGTCAATAGGCGCGGCCCACGCGAATCCCTCTATGATCGCAGCCGTGTCCTCCCGTATGGCCGCCAGGCCGCCTGCACTTCCGCGCGATCTGCAGACGCTGCGCACGATGGCCAACCAAGCGTTCAGCCGGACGGCTGGCGCGCCGCTGATTGCGGGCAACGCCGTGCGGCTGCTCCGCGACGCCACGGAGAACTACCCGGCCTGGGAAGACGCCATCCGTCGCGCCCGCCGCACGATTCACATCGAAATGTACATCGTGCACCGCGACGCGGTCGGCCGGCGGTTCATCGACCTGCTCGCCCGCCGGGCCCGCGAGGGCGTCAAGGTCCGGGTGGTCTACGACTGGTTCGGCTGCGGCTTCGGGCCCGCGCTCGGGTTGTTCCGCCCCCTCGTGGACGCGGGCGGCGAGGTGCAGGCGTTCAATCCGCCGTCGCTCAGCGCGGCCCTCGGGTGGCTGCGTCGCGACCACCGCAAGCTCATCACCGTCGACGCGCAGGTCGCGTACGTCTCGGGCCTCTGCATCGGCCAGATGTGGGAAGGACGGCCGGAGCGCCGCCAGGAGCCATGGCGCGACACGGGTGTGGAAATCGTCGGCCCGGCGGTCGCGCAGGCAGAGGAGGCCTTTGCCGACAGTTGGCAGCTCGCCGGGGGCGAGCACGCCGAGTCCATTGGCGTCGACGCCGGCACGGTTCAGCCGGTGGGCACGGTGGATCTCCGCCTCATTCCGACCGAGCCGTTCACGGGCAACCTGCTGCGCCTCGACCTGCTGGCGACGACGCTCGCGCGGCGGACCTTGTGGATCACGGACGCCTACTTCATCGGGACCGGCCCATATCTCGAAGCGTTGAAGCGTGCGGCGCGCGACGGCGTGGACGTCCGCCTGCTCCTGCCGCAGGGCAGCGATGTCGGCTGGGTCGTGCCGGTGACGCGCTCGCTCTATCGCCCGCTCCTCGAAGCCGGTGTGCGCATTTTCGAGTGGAAGGGCACCATGATCCACGCGAAGACGGCGGTGGCCGACTCGCGCTGGGGACGCATCGGCTCCACGAACCTCAACCTGAACAGCTGGCTCGGCAACTGGGAACTGGATGTCGCCATCGAGGACGAGCCGGTCGCAAAGACGCTCGAGGCGCATTTCGAGGAGGACCTCGAGCGGGCCACCGAAATAGTCCTGACGGGCCAGCGCCGCGCGCCCAATCCGGCCGACGCAAGGCTGCCCGGCCCCCCCCCCGCCCCGGCGCCCCGCCGGCATCGGTCCACGCGCCGCGTCGTGCGCGCGGTTACGGGGGTCAGCCGCAGCATTAGCGCCGCCGTCACCGGCAGCCGGCCGCTCGAGAACTTCGAGCTCATGCCCGTGCTGGGGGTGGGCGTCGTGCTCGCGCTCGTCGCCGGGCTGGGGTTCATCGCGCCTCGCGTCCTGGCCTGGCCGATTGCCATCCTCGCGACCTGGATGGCGGTCACGTTCCTCGTGGAAGCCTGGCTGCTCTGGCGGCGCGGCGGGCCGCAGTAACATTCGGGCGTGCCTCTCGCGCTTGGATCCGACGTCCTCTGCGACCGCGGCCTGCTGCAGGGCCGGACGGTCGGCCTGGTCTGCAACCCCGCGTCCATCGATGCCCGCTTCGTCCACGTGATCGACCGGGCGCAGGCGGCCGGCGTCCGCGTCGGCGCGATCTTCGGCCCGCAACACGGCTTCCGGTCGGACGTGCAGGAAAACATGATCGAGTCGCCCCACGGCGCCGATGCCCGCCGGCGCGTGCCCGTGTACTCGCTCTACAGCGAGACCCGCGAGCCGACCCGCGAGATGCTCCAGGGCCTCGACGCGCTGGTCGTCGACCTCCAGGATGTCGGCACGCGCATCTATACCTACATCTACACGATGGCGAACTGTCTGCGTGCGGCCAGCCGGCAGGGCCTGCCCGTGGTCGTGTGCGATCGGCCGAACCCGATCGGCGGCGTGGACGTCGAGGGGCCCATGCTCGTGCCCGGCTTCGAGTCGTTCGTCGGGCAGTTTCCGATCCCGATGCGGCACGGCATGACGATCGGAGAACTCGCGCGCCTCTTCAACGATCACTTCGATCTCGGCGCCAAGCTCGAAGTCATCGCGATGCAGGGCTGGACGCGGCACGACTACTTCGATGCGACCGGGCTGCCCTGGGTCCTGCCCTCGCCCAACCTGCCCACCCTCGACAGCACGGTGGTCTATCCGGGAATGGTGCTCTTCGAGGGCACGACTGTCTCAGAAGGTCGCGGCACGACGCGCCCGTTCGAGTTGGTGGGCGCGCCGGGGATCGACCCCGAGTCGTTCGCGGCCGACCTCAACCGCCGGAACCTGCCTGGGGTCCACTTCCGGCCCGCGCTCTTCGAGCCGACGTTTCACAAGCACGCGGCGACGTCGTGCGGCGGGTGCCAGATCCACGTGACCGATCGGCGCACGTTCCGTCCGGTCCTGACCGGCGTCACGCTGCTGGAGGCATTGGCCCGCCAACCGTCGGCACACTTCGCCTGGAGGGATCCGCCCTACGAGTACGAGTCCGCGCGTCCGCCCATCGACATCCTGGCGGGATCGGCCTCCCTGCGCGAGGACCTCGACCGCGGCGTGACCGCCGCCGAGATCGCGAGCGGCTGGACGCCAGGTGTCGACGCCTTCACCCGTCTCAGGGCTGAGTACCTGCTCTATCGGTGAGCCGGATTCGATAGAAGAGGTAACCACGCCATGGCAGCGCGACCCGAACCCTCTCCGGAGGAACGCTTCGAGCAGAACCTGGTGATCGCGGCCACGCCGGCCACGGTGTTCAACTGTTTCTTCTCGCCCGACGCGCTGCGGGCGTGGTGGCAGGCGACGCGATCGGTGACGACGCCCGTGCCGTTCGGCGTCTACGCCGTGGAATGGCCGACCACGCCGTATCGGGACGACGTCCTGGGGCCCCTCGGCGGGGTGTTTCACGGCACCGTCGTGGACGTGAAGCGGGGCGAGCAGTTTCTCGTGGCGGACGCATATTGGGTTCCGCCGGAAGGTCAACCGCTCGGCCCGATGGCGCTCCAGGTCAGCTGCCTGCCCGATCCGGGCGGCTGCAAGCTCCAGGTGCGGCAGGACGGCTGCGAGCCGTCCCCGCGCTGGCGCCGCTACTACGCCGTCGTCTCGCGCGGCTGGCAGATCTCGCTGATTGCGCTGAAGCGTTACGCCGAGGCGCCGCCGCGGTGACGTGACATGAACAGCCGCCCGAGTCCGAGCGCCAGCGGCGCGGCGAAGAAACTCAGCAACGCCCCCATCTTGGCTTCGTCCAGCACTTCGCCGGGCGGAAACGCCGCGGTCGTGAAGAAGAGGGCGACCGTGAAGCCGATGCCGGCCATCACGCCCAGCAAGGCAATCGAGCGATAGTCCAGCCCCGGCGCGCGACGAAACCCCACGGCGACGCACAGCGCGGTCAGCGCCAGAATGCCGACGGGCTTGCCGACCATCAGGCTCCCGGCCACGATCCAGCTCGCGGACCCCACGCTCGTCAGGGGGACGCCGGCGTTGGCGAGCCCGAAGGCAAACAGGACGAACTGCACCGGAATGCGCCACCAGTGCTCGAAGTCGTGGAGCGTCGTGAACCCGGACACGCGACCACGTCCGAAGACCTGCAGGTCGGACTTCCCGTGCGGCATGAACGGCACGATGGGCACCATCGCCAGCGCCGGGTGAATGCCACCGGTGTGGAGCGCCATCCAGGAGAGCGCGCCCGGCCCGGCCACGTAGGCCCAGAAGCTCCGCGTGCCCGTGCGCCGGAGCACCCACGCGGCAGCGATGGCGGGCGCGAGCCAGGCGGTCAGTTGCAGTGGATCCAGCGGACCACTCGGATAGAACACGGCCAGCACGACGAGGCCCATGGCATCGTCGGCAATCGCGAGCAGCAGGAGGAACGGAATTGCCGGATGTCCGGCCGGAAAGACCAGGCGGGCGACGAGATAGGAGAATGCGATATCGGTGGCACAGGGGATCGCCCAGCCGCGCACCAGTTCCGGACGATCGATCGCGAACACCGCCGCGATGTACATCAGGGCCGGCACCACCATGCCGCCGACGGCGGCGAAGATGGGCACCATGGCCTGACGCGGCGAGGCCAGCGGACCGCCGGGTAGAGTGGCTTCATAGACCTCCTTCGCCGCCAGCGCGAAGAAGAACACCATGCCGACGTCATTGACGACGAAATGGAACGTGTGGGCGAAGCGCTCGTAGCTGCCGAGGTCCAGGTTGGCCCACACGAGGGCCGTCACGGCGCCGAAGAGCAGGAGCAGCGAGTTGTCGAACACGACCCGCAGCACTGATGTGGTGGTACGCCGCTCCGATCCCGCCATCCGTTACACCCGCTCCACGTGCAGGAAGTTCGTGTCTTCGTGACCGAGGGCCGGGTGCGCGGACACCAGCACGATCACCGCGCCGGGCGGCACCAGACACCGCTCGACCAGCGCCTCGCGGACCACCGCCAGTCCGCGTTCGGCCATCACCACGGGAACGATCCCCCAGACGAGCATCAGCCGCGCGGCGGTGGCGCGGCTGGGCGTGACCGCCAGGATCCTGGCCGCGGGGCGCATCGCGGCCAGCAACCGGGCCGTCCGTCCCGCACGGGTCAGCGCGACGATGATGTCGGCGCGCACCCGGGTCGCCGTCGTCACGGCGGCTTCGCAGAGCGCGCGGTTGTGCTCGCTCCAGCCGGCCCCGTCCGGCACGAACCCGATGGGCGGGGTGACGAGGCTTTCGGCCTCGCGGATGATGCGGTCGAGCATGGCGGTCGCGCGAACCGGATGCCGGCCCACCGCCGTCTCGCCCGCGAGCATGATCGTGTCGACCCGCTGATCGACGGCGTGCGCGGCGTCGGTCACTTCGGCGCGTGTCGGTCGGGGCTCGGTGCGCATCGACCCGAGTACCTCCGTGGCGACGATGACGGGCACGCCACGACGCCGCGACGCCTGTACCAAACGCTTCTGCACAGACGGCACCGTCTCGAGTGGAATCTCGACGCCCAGATCGCCGCGGGCCACCATCAGCCCGTCGGCAACCTCCAGGATCTGGTCGATGCCGGCAATGGCCTGCGGCTTCTCAATCTTGGCGATGATCGGCACATCGGGAGCGCCCGCAGCCCCGGCCGCCGCACGGGCGGCCAGCACGTCATCGGCCGACTGCACGAAGCTGACGGCGACGAGGTCCACGCCCATGGCGATCCCCGCGCGGAGATCCTCGACGTCACTGGGGCCCAGGGCCGACGTGCGGAGCGTGACGCCCGGCACGTTGATGCCCTTGCGCGACTCGAGCACGCCGCCCGTCCGGACCTCGGTCGTCAACCGCCCCGGTTCGGCGGCCCTGACCACCAGTTCGATGCGCCCGTCATCGACGAGCAGGCGCTGATTCGTGGGAATCGACGTGAACAACGCCTCGAAGGTGGAGGACACGCGGCCGGCGTCGCCGACGAAGTCGCCGCGCTCGATGACGAGACAGTCGCCCGGCGTGAGCGGGATGGGGGCGGCCACCGCACCGATCCGGATCTTCGGGCCGGCGAGGTCCTGGAGGATGGCCACGTCGCGCCCGGCGCGCGCCGCCGCGGCGCGGATGCGCTCGCACGACGCGGCGTGGGTGTCACGCGTGCCGTGGGAGAAGTTGAGCCGGATGGCGTCGGCCCCGGCTTCCAGGAGCGCCTGGATGGACGCCTGATCGTCGCTGGCTGGACCGATGGTAACGAGAATCCGGGTGCGCCGCATCAGGGTGCGTGCAGCGTACAATCACTTCGTGCACGGCGACAACGCCTGGATGTGACGATGACCCGGGATGCTTGACACGATCGTCTTGGCCGCCGCGGCCCTGCGGGCCGGCCGAATCACCGCCGCCGACCTCGTCGAACGCAGCCTTGCCGCCATCGCGAACGACCACGAACGCACCAACGCCTTCGTCACGGTGGACGCGGAAGGCGCGCGGGAGGCCGCCCGGCTCGTGGACCGCGAGCGCGGGCGCCAGATCGACCGTGGCCCGCTGCACGGCATCCCGATCTCGCTGAAGGACCTCATCGACGTCGCGGGCGTCGTGACCACGGCCGGATCGCGGGTCCTGCACGACCGCGTCGCCCCGACGGACGCGCCGGTGGTCACGCGCCTGCGGGAGGCCGGCGCCATCGTGATTGGCCGGACGAACCTGCACGAGTTCGCGCTCGGCACGACCAGCGAGGACTCCGCGTTCGGCGCCGTCCGCCATCCCCTCGATGCCGGCCGGATCGCCGGCGGATCCAGCGGCGGATCGGCCGCCGCGGTCGCCGCCGGCATGGGGCTCGCCTCCATCGGCACCGACACCGGAGGATCGGTACGCATTCCCGCCGCCTTCTGCGGCGTCGTCGGACTCAAGCCGTCGATCGGCGAGGTCCCGACAGACGGGGTCATCCCGCTGAGCGTGTCGCTGGACCACGTGGGACCGCTCGCGCGGACGGTGCAGGATGCCGCGTGGCTGTTCGCCGTACTGGCCGCCCGTCCGCCCGCCCCGATCGCGGTACGGCCGATGACCGGACTCCGGCTCGGCCGGCTGACGGGCTACTTCGGCCGTCCGCTCGAGACGGCCGTGAACGACGCCGTCCAGACGGCACTGGATCGCCTTGTCGCCCGTGGCGCCACGGTGGACGACGTGGACATCGACGGCGCCGGCATTTCGGACACGTACACGCGCATCGTTCTGCCGGAGGGCGCGCACTGGCACGCCCCGTATCTGGATGCGCGGGCCGACCGCTACTCGCCCACGGTGCGGGCGCGTTTCCTGGACGGCCGGCGCGTGCTCGCCACCGAGTACCTGGCGGCCCAGCAACGACGCGCACACTTTCGATGGCTGATTGACGAGGCGCTCAGCGGCCGGGATGCGCTCGTCCTGCCGACGCTGCCGCTCGTGGCGCCACTGGCCGGGACGCGGACGCCGGACGTCGGGGGCGAGCCACTCGATATCCGCGCCGCCATGCTGAAACACACCCAGCTCTTCAACCTGACCGGACATCCCGCCATCTCGATTCCTCTGCGGGCATCCGGCCTGCCCGTCGGCCTGCAGATCGTCGGGAGCATCGGTCGCACCGACGCGCTGTTGTCCCTCGCCGCGGCGTGCGAAGCTGGAATGGCCGCCGCATGATCAGCCACGCCTTCCACACCTGGGAGCGCCGGCTGGCGTCGATCGACACGACGCGGTTGGTGCGGCCCTTCGAGTGGGGACTCGACTGGCTCGGACTGACGCCAGGCCCCGATCCCCTGACGGCGATCAAGCGCTGGTCGAGCGAGGCAATGGCCGACAGCGATGGGTTTTTCGCCGCGCTCCCGACCACCGACTACGAGCTGTCGGCCGACGGCGTCCTCAGGTTTCCGAGCGCGATCGACACGCCATACGCGGTCAACAACACCGTCGTCGCGCGCGTGTTCCGGCCGGAGGCGCGGCGGCGGTCCGGCGCCCGCCGAGCCGTCATCGTGCTGCCGCAATGGAACGCGAACGCCCTCGGGCACGTCGGCCTCTGCCGGCTGTTCGCGCGCTTCGGGCTGACGGCCGTCCGCCTGAGCCTGCCCTACCACGACGAGCGCCGGCCGGCGGAGCTGGTGCGGGCCGAGTACATCGTGAGTGCGAACCTGGGCCGCACGCTGCGCGCGAATCAGCAGGCCGTGCTCGACGTGCGGCGCGTGGCCGACTGGCTGGCGGCCCAGGGATTCGAGCGCATCGGCATCATGGGCACGAGCCTCGGCTCCTGCCTCGCGATGCTGGCCATGGCGCACGACCCGCGCCTGCGCGCGGGCGCCTTCAACCACATCTCTCCATTCTTCGCCGACGTCGTCTGGGAAGGCCTCTCCACCGAGCACGTGCGCGCCGGACTGGACCCCCACATCACGCTGGCCGATCTGCGCGATTGCTGGATGCCGATCAGCCCCTGGCCCTTCATCGACCGCGTGCGCGGCCGGGACGTGCTGCTGGTCTACGCCCGCTACGATCTGACCTTCCCCGTCCATCTCTCGCGCGAGTTCCTCGCCGAGTTCGCCCGGCGCGGCGTCCCCCACGAGACCGCCGTCCTCCCCTGCGGCCACTACACAACGGGCAAAGCGCCGTTCAAGTACCTGGACGGGTATGCGTTGACGAGGTTCTTGGTGGGGAGGCTGTGAGGTTTTCGGGTTTCGGGTTTCGGGTTCCGAATTTGCGGGAACCGATGACCGATAACCCAAAACCCACAAACTCAGATTTCAAGCCCTCACAGAAACCTGAACAATCCCTGCAGCGCCTCGTAGAGGACCGCGCCGATGGCGCGCATGAACGGCGCGAGGTCGCCGGTGGCGAGTGCCGTGGATACGGCGTCCGCGCCGCTCACGGGGTCGGTCAACAGGAGCCAGATCGTCGCGCCCGCGATGGCGGCCGCCACCGCGCCGACCATCGCGACCATCGTCACGCTCCACTGCGCGACACTCATAAGCCCGCCAGTGTACCAGCCGGTGAGGCGCCCGCGTCCGCCAACGTGCAAGGCGTGATGATGCTGTCCATGGTGTCGCCTCGAGTTAGTTGCTGACGGTCACCGGACCCCGCGACCTGACCGCCTCCGCCAAGGCTATGGCGAGTCCGCCGAAGCTTCGCGAAGGCGGAAGGTCGGCGGCTCCATCTCGACAGGCTTTGGACTCTCAGAACTCGGGAGCGGTTGTGACGACGAGGCGTCCCAGGGTCTCGAGCGGGGCCAGGCAGCTGGCCGCGTCGCCGACCACCACGACGCTGGCATCCGCGGGCCGGACGAACTCGGCGGCGGCCGCATGGATGTCGTCGGCCGTGATGGCGCCCACGAGTGGGACGAACCGGTCGAACGTGCGGTCGTCGAGTTCGTAGGTGGCGAGCTGCGCCGCGGCCCGGACTAGCTGGCCTTCGGTTTCAAAATGGCGGACGTACCCCCGTGTCAGCGAGGCCTTGGCGCGGGCCAGCTCGGGCGGCAGCACCGAGCCCGGCTCGCGGATCTCGTCGAACTGGCTGAGGATCTCGCCCACGGCGACCGCCGTACCGTCCGCCTGCACGCTCGTCTCGCACGCGAATGTGCCGGCGACGCGCCGGAACCCGAACGACGTGCGGGCGCCGTAGGTGATCCCCTTCTGCTCGCGCAGCGACTGATTGATGCGGCTGATGAACTGTCCGCCGAGGAGCGCATTGAGTGTCACCAGCGCGTGGTAGGCGCCGGTGGATCGCGGCGGGCCGACGTGGCCGATGCGGAGCTCGGCCTGCGACGCGCCCGGTCGATCGACGAGCAGGATCCGCGGATCGGCCGGAATCGCTGGCGCGGTGGCGGCTTGCGGCGCCGGCGGGCCGGCCGTCCACATCCCGAACACCCGATCGGCGGCCTGCAGGACGGCATCCGCCGGCAAATCACCGCCGACAATCAGCGTCGCCGCCGCTGGCGCGTACATGGCGCGCCAGAACGCCTGGGCATCCTCCAGCCGCATGACCTCGAGCGAGCGCGTCGTGCCGAGCGCGCCATGGCCGTAGGGATGCGTCCCGAACAGCGCCGAGACGTACGTGCGGTCCGCCATGGTGCCCGGCGACTGGCTGAGCTGACGCAGCCGGTTCATCCGCAATTCGCGGACACGGGCGAAATCCGATGCCTCGAGGCGCGGCCGCACGACGACATCGGCGAGCAATTCGAGCGAGGGCGCGAAGAGCCGGCCGAGCGCCGTCACGGTGAGCACCGTCGCGTCCGGCCCGACGTCGATTTCAAGCTGGCTGCCCAGCCGGGCGAGCGCCTCGGCCAGGCCGATGGCATCCCGGTCGCCCGCCCCCTCGTCGAGGAGGTCGCCCGTGAGACTCGCGAGTCCCTGCCGATCCGCCGGGTCGTCGCTCGTGCCGCGGCCGATGACCAGCAGCATCGTGACCACGGCGCTCGAGGGGCGCGCGACGGACCACACGCTGAGGCCGCTGGGGAGCACGTCGCGGGCGATGGGCGGAAACTGCACCGCCATCGACGCACCGGGACGCGGCGGATCGAACCGGTCGGTCATCAGCGGGGGGCCTCCACCAGCTCGGATCCCGCCGGCGCCAGATCAGCGTGTCCGGTCGGGACGACTCCCAACACCACGGCCGCACCCGGACCGAGCCAGCGGCGCGCGGCGTCGCGCAGGTCGTCGGCACTTGCCTCGACATAGCGCGCCAGGTCGACGGCGAAGCTGTCCGGAGCGCCGCGGTAGATGTTGTACGCGTTGAGCTGATCGGCCTTGCCGCCGAACCCGCCCAGCGACTGCACGCGGAACACGAAGGCGGTTTCCGCCTGGGTGCGTCCGCGCTGGAGCTCGTCCGCGCTCGGGCCCTCCTCGGCAAACCGATCGAGTTCCTCTCGAATGGCCCGCTCGAGCTCGTCGAGTGATCGGCCGGGCGCTGCCGACGCGACAATCTGAAACGTGCCGCCGAGCTCGCGCGACGTCTGACCGGCCGCCAGCTCCACCGCCACGCGCTCGTCGTGAATCAGCCGCGCGTACAGGCGCGAGGTTCGCCCGTTGCCGGCGACGTCGGCAATCAGATCCATCTCGGCGTCGCCCGGCATGAACAACCCGGGCGTGGGCCAGGACACATACAGACGGGGCACCTCGACACGATCCTCCAGCGCGATGCGCCGGCGGCCGACCGGCGGAACGGGCGGCGCCGCCACACGGGACACGGTCGGGCCGGCGGGGATCTCGCCAAACAGTTCCTCGACGAGCCGGATGGCATCGTCGGTCACCACGTCGCCCGCGATGACGACCGAGGCGTTGCCGGGATGGTAGTAGCGCGTGAAGAACGCGCGCACGTCATCGAGCGTCGCCGCGGCCAGATCGGCCGGGCGGCCGATCGTCGGCCAGTGGTACGGATGCTCGGGCGGGAACAGGGCTTCCATCAGCGCAAACTGCGCGAGGCCGTACGGCCGGTTCTCGTAACTCTGCCGCCGCTCGTTGAGCACGACAGACCGCTGCGCCTCGAAGCGGGCATCGGACAGCGCCGGCAGCAACCACCCCATGCGATCCGCTTCCATCCAGAGGGCGAGCGGCAGCGCGTCGCGGGGCACGAGCTCCCAGTAGTTGGTTCGGTCAGTGCTCGTCGATCCGTTCAGCGACGCGCCCGCTTCCTGGAGCGGTGCGAAGTAGCCGGCCGGCTGATGCACGGACCCCTCGAACATCAGGTGTTCGAACAGGTGCGCCAGGCCCGTGAGGCCCGGACGTTCGTCCTTCGATCCGACGTGGTACCAGACGCTCACCGCCGTGAGCGGCACCTGGTGGTCTTCGTGCACGATGAGGTCGAGGCCGTTGGCAAGCGTCACTTTCGTGAAGCGCACGTGCATGGAATCGGGGGCGGGCATCGGCGTGGTCTAACCTTATGGCACGGGCAGGAGCGGAATCGCGCGCGGCCCGAACGAGGCCACCGACACCTGCTGCGCGACGCGCTCGGCCGCCGCGATCAGGGCGCGGGCCGCCGCCGACGACGGATCGCCCAGCACCAGCGGGATGCCGTCGTCACCCGCCACGCGCAGCGTCTCGTGGAGCGGCACGTGCCCGAGAAAGGGCAGGCCCAGCTCGGCGGCCAGCGCCTCGCCACCGCCGCGGCCGAAGGGGTCGCTCTCGCGACCGCACCCGGGACACACGAAGTGGCTCATGTTCTCGATCAGGCCGAGCGTCGGAATGTTGAGCTTGCGATACATGTGGATGGCCCGCCGGGTGTCGGCCACGGCCACGCTCTGCGGTGTCGTGACGAGCACGGCGCCCGCGACGGGCACCGACTGGCTGAGACTGAGCGCCACGTCGCCCGTGCCCGGCGGCAGGTCCACGAACAGATAGTCGATGTCACGCCAGCGGACGTCGCGGAAAAACTGCTGGATGGCGCCGTGCAGCATCGGCCCTCGCCAGATCACCGGGGCGTCGTCATCGGTCAGGAATGCCATCGAGACGACCTGGAGACCGTAGCGCTCGGCCGGTACGATCTTCTGCCCGTCTGTCTCGAGCCGGGTCTTGAGACCGAGCATGATCGGCACGTTGGGGCCGTACATGTCGCCATCGATGATGGCGACGCGGCTACCGCGCGCGGCGAGCGCCGCGGCGAGGTTGACCGAGACGGTCGTCTTGCCCACGCCGCCCTTGCCGGCGCCCACGGCGATGATGTTCTTGACGCCCTCGACCGGTGCGCGGCCGCCCTCGCCGCGCGACACCGGACGCACGGCGGCCGTCATCTCGATCGCGACGTCCGCCACGCCGCGCACGCCCGCCACCGCCGCGCGCGCCTGCTCCCGCATGAGGTCCTTCACGGGACACGCGGGCGTCGTCAGCTCAATCGTGAAGGCCACGCGCCCGTCGGCGATCCGCAGGTCCTTCACGAACCCGAGCGTCACGATGTCCTTGTGAAGGTCGGGATCCTGGACCCGCCGGAGTGCGTCGAGCACCGCCGTTTCGTTTAAGACGCTCATCAGGTGATTGTATCTGGCCGCGCGGGATCACGAACGGTACCGGTCGCGCGCCGCGGGCCCGGACGACGGGCGACGGGTCAGCGGGCGGGCGCGGCCTCGCGGA
>CAZFAT010000243.1:0-20660 GCA_964517075.1 uncultured Solibacteraceae bacterium | reverse complement strand
GACCGCCGCGAAGGCGCCGGCCAGGCTGGCGCCGGCCACACCCACGACCGGCAGCGAGGCGCCCATCGTGATGGCGAGCATCGCGCCGAGCGAGGCGCCCGCCGAGACTCCGAGCGTGTAAGGCGTGGCGAGCGGGTTGCGCAGCAGCCCCTGAAACACCACGCCCGCGGCGGCGAGCGTGCCACCGACCAGGGCGGCCGCGAGCGCACGCGGCAGGCGCGCGAGAAAGAAGATCTGCGCGTCGACGTTGTCGGCAAACGGTGTCCGGCGTCCGAAGACTTCGGAGAGCCGGATCGGCGTGGAGCCGATGAAGGGGGCCGCCACGACTGCCAGCATCATCACGGCGAAACCCATGGCGACGACCGGCAGTCCGCGCCGGAGCGGGGTTGGCGACGGCATCACACCAGGACGGGCGCCGCCAGATCGGCGCCGATCCCGTAGAGCTGTCCGACGAGCGCGGGCGTCAGGACGTCGGCCGGCGTGCCTTCGGCGAGCACGCGGCCGCCCGACAGCAGCGCCAGCCGTGAACACAGCGCGCGGGCCAGGCGCAGGTCGTGGGTGGACAGCACGACCGCGATGCGATGCTCCGCGTTGAGCCGCGTCAGGAGCGACGCCACCTCGATCTGGTAACGCAGGTCGAGCGAGGCGGTCGGCTCGTCGAGGAGCAGCAGGCCGTCCGGACGCGTCCCGCCGTCGGCCCGCGCGTCGAGCTGTGCGAGCGCCGAGGCGATGATGACCCGTTGCTTCTCGCCCCCGCTCAACGTCGCGAAGGCCCGGTCCGCCAGATCGGCTGTTCCGGTGGTGGCGAGGGCCTCGCGCGCGGCCGCCAGATCGGCCGGTCCCTCGAACGCAAAGGCGCCCAGGTGGGGATAGCGGCCCATCAGCACGATCTCGAGCGCCGTGTAGTCGAACGCGAGACGCGTCTCCTGCGGCACCACGGCCAGTCGTCGGGCGAGTTCACGCCGTGGGATGGCTGAAACCGGCCGGCCGTCGAGATGCACCGTGCCCTCGGTCGGCGTGATCGCGCCGCCAATCAGCTTCAGCAGCGTCGTCTTGCCGGAACCGTTCGGTCCAAGGATGCCGAGGAAGCCACCGCGTGGGACCGACAGCGAGACGCCGCGAATCACCAGCCCGTCGGCGCCGGCCTCGGGCGGTAGCCGGCGCCGTGCGCCGCGATAGCCGAAGGCGACGTCAACGGCGTCCAGTAACACGGAGGCCAACCATTCCGGCCCGGCCCAGCGCTGGGAAACCGAGCGCCTCTTCGTAGGCGCGATTGAACAGGTTGCTGACTCGTCCGAAGACCTCCACGGCGGCATTGAGCCGGAGCGATGCGCCGATGCCGGTGGTGACGTAGCCGGGGTTGTCGATGACCGCGCGGCAGGGCGCCGGCTGGCCGAAACACGCGCCGGCGCCGAAGTTCGGCTCGAGATCCAGCATGGTGCCTCGTCCGTTGAGGGTGAGGAACGCGCCGGCGCGCTGCCCGGTCCAGGTGACGGCCAGCGAACCCTGCTGTGCGGGCCGGCGAATCAGCCGATCGCCCACGACGTAGGGCAGCGGCGCTTCCTCGGGCGCGCGGTCGATGCCGAGGACTTCCGTGTCGAGCCATGTCCACCCGCCGCGGACCGCAAGCGTCGCAGTCGGGCGCCAGGTCACGCCGACCTCGGCGCCGCGCGCCCGGGCGTTGGAGACGTTGTCCGTCGTGTGGCGGCTGACGCCCCGCTCCTGCAAGTCGGTGCGCACGGACACGATCAGGTCGTCGTAATCGTTGCGGAACCACACCACGTCCACGACGGCCGCTCCACCCGCCAGGGCCTGCTCGATGCCGGCGTCCACGCTGCGGCTTCGTTCCGGCTTGAGCGTCGGGTTGTCCGTGAACGCAATCTCGAACGTCGTGGGCGGCTTGATGCCGGTGCCCGCGCCCAGGCGCAGCTTCGTCCAGCCGAGCAGGGGAGCGTTCGCGCCGGTGACGCCCACCCTCGCGATCCAGGCCACCGAGACCTTCGGGTTCAGGGACCACACGAGATCCTCGGGCAGGTCCGGCCGCGATCCGAAGGCGTCGGCTGCGAGCGGCGCGCGGGCAATCCGCTCGAGCCGCGCGCCCAGATTCATGAACACCCGTCCGGCCATGGCCGGCCGCGCTTCCACGAACCAGCCCGCCACCGTCCGGTCAATCGGGATGAACGCGAAGGTGCGGCTCGTGACGAACGTGTTGTCCGCGCGTTCGTCCTGGATCTCCCAGCCGGCCGAGATCGGGATCCGCGCGTCGACATCGAGTTGATATCGGCCCGTGACCCGTCGCGTGTCATCGTCGGAATCGCCAAACGGCGCCACGAAGTGGCCGCGGTACGTGGCCCACGACAGCTGCAGGCGGTGGGTAAGCCTCCCGGTCTGGCGGAACTGGCCGGACGCGCTCACGGACGAGAAGCGATTCTCGCCGCGCGAGATCAGATCGAGGCCGCCAAACGCGTGGAACGGATCGCTGCCGTACGGACCGGGGGTGCCGCGATCGTTGCGGCCCGCGCGCAGATCCACGCGCACGCGGCGCGACGGCCCGTCGCTCCACGCGAGGCTCCCGGAACCCTCGAGACGCTCGTAGTCCGCATTGCTCACGGGCCCGCCGATCGAGGGCATCTCGCGCGTGTCGCCGTCGGTGCCGAGCCAGTCCACGTGCCCACTGAAGGTCCAGGGGCCCACCGAACCTGTCGCGGCGCCGTTGACCGCGGTGGTGCCGTAGCTGCCCGCTTCAACGGTGGTCTCGGCGCGGAGAGGCCCGCCGTGCCGCGTCACGGCATGCAGAATGCCGCCGATGGCGCCACCGCCGTACAACGCACTCTGCGGGCCGCGCACGATCTCGAGCCGATCGAGGCCGCTGGCCGGCAGATGGGCGCCATCGAATCCGCCGCCGAAGGTGTTCTGCGGCACACCGTCCACGAGTACGAGCGTGTAATCGGACTCCCCGCCGCGGGGAAACAGCGAGGCCAGCGAGCCCGGTCCGCCCGATCGGGCCAGATGGAAGCCAGGGACGAACGCCAGCGCATCGGTGGCGGTCGCGACCTGCCACTGGTGGAGGGTCGCGCGATCGAGCACCGTGACCGCATCGGTGACCTGTGACAGGGGCGTGTCGACCTGCGCGGCCGAGACGACCACCGACTCGCCGACGGCCGCGAGCGCCAGCATAATCGTCAACGCCGAGGGTGCGCCCGCCACGATGCGAACGGCGCGCGACGTCGAGCGCAGGCCTGGCGCGCCGGCCGTGACTTCATAGGCGCCGGGCGGTAACGTCACCGGTCCGAACGCGCCGTCGGCCGCGGACCGCACCGTCACGATCACGGCGGCGCCGCGCATGACGATGACCACGGCGTCGGCGACTGGACGTTGATCGGGATCGAGGACCCGGCCGCGCAGGGTGTCGGCGTGGGCGGCGGCGAGCGACAGGAGCGACAGGACGGAGGTGAGGCAGACGCGGACGACGAGACGTCGGGACATGGGGACCTCCGTCGGCGTGCAAGGCGCCGATCCCCGCGCTGACTCGAGCGAGGGGTGAAGGACGGCCCGGGGACCATGTCTCCTGACTTGCGGATCGTCGCCGACGTCCTCGTCTTCCCATGCGCACGCGCGACGGACCCTCCGTCGCCACGCACAGTGACGGCCTGCGAATGCACACAACTTCACAGGCGTGCTGCCGAATCTGTGATTGGCAGCGCGCCGATCCGGATGGTCTGGAACGGCGCAGGACGCCGACTCCCCGCTTACAGTGGCGGCACCGTGTGGGATTCGCACCCACTTCCGTTGGCCGCCGGGCGAGCGTCGGTTGTCGCGGCGGAGTATAGCATGGCAAAATGAGGTGACATTCCGGGAGGCGCGCGGGCCGTTGCCGGCGCGTGGCAGTTCCAGTAACATCCCAGGTTTGTAGTCAGGCCGCGTGCGCGGCGCCGTGGCGGTTTCACGCGGCGCGTCGACGCGGTCGTCACATCACGAGGCCCGCATGAGCAAGAGTTCGACGGTCACGGTCCGCGATCAGCCCGTGGCAGACGTGACGTCGGTCGCCGGTGCACTGACCGTGCACGGCGAGACAATCACCGTGCAGACCGACAGCCGCGTGCAGGTGCTCGACCTGACCGACCGCGTGATGGCGCTGGTGCGCTGCCTGCGGATCCGGGAAGGCATCGTCAATCTCTTCTCGATGCACACGACCTGCTCGGTCTTCATCAACGAGTTCCAGACCGCGCTCCTCGCCGACATCCGCGAGTTCCTCGAGCACGTCGTCGCGCGTGACGCCGAGTGGCGGCACAACAACCCGGATCACTCGGACTGCGACCGCTTCAACGCCGACTCGCATTTGCGCGCGCTCGTGCTCGGCCACAGCCTCACGCTCCAGGTGAGCGGCGGGGAAGTCGTGCTGGGGCAGTGGCAGCGCGTGCTGATGGCCGAACTCGATGGGCCCCGGTCCCGCAGCCTGCGCGTGACCGTGATGGGCGTCGGCTAGCCCGCCGGCCGAGGCTGGCGTGTCCCTTCGTCTCCGGGCGCTCGGCCTCGAGGACCTCGCCGACAAGCTGCGCGATGGTGAGCGGCTGACGGCCGCCGACGGCGTCCGCCTGTTCGACTGTCCCGACCTGCACGCCGTCGGCGCCCTCGCCAACCGCGTGCGCGAGGCGCGTCACGGCCGGCGCACCTACTACAACGTCAACCTGCGCATCGAAGCCACCAATGTCTGCGCGGCGAGCTGTCTGTTCTGTTCGTTCGCGCGGCTCCGGCCCGGCGATCCGGGCGCGTACACGATGAGCCTCGAGCAGGTGTTCGACAAGCTCCGCGAGCGCGCCGGCCAGCCGCTGACGGAGGTCCACATCGTCAACGGCCTGCACCCGGATCTGCCGTTCGACTACTACCTGGATCTGTTGCGCGGCCTCAAAGCGATTCGCCCCGGCATCCATCTGAAGTGCTTCACGGCGGTCGAGATTGCCTTCTTCGCCGATCTCTATGGCCTGACCGACGAGCAGGTGCTGCGCGCGCTGATGGCGGCGGGTCTCGACTCGCTGCCCGGCGGCGGCGCCGAGATCTTCGCGCCGAGGGCCCGCCGGAAGATTTCGCCTGACAAGGCGGACGCGGATCGGTACCTGTCGATTCACCGCCTCGCGCACGGGCTCGGCCTGCGGACGAACGTGACCATGCTCTACGGCCACATCGAGACGATGGAGGAGCGTGTGGATCACCTGCTGCGCGTGCGGGCGCTGCAGGACGAGACCGGCGGCTTCCAGGTATTCATCCCGCTCGCGTTTCATCCCGAGCACAACCAGCTGCGGAAGCTCCCCGCGCCCGCCGCGACCGACACGCTGCGCGTGCACGCCGTGGCGCGGCTGATGCTGGACAACGTGCCGCACGTCAAGGCCTTCTGGATCGCGGCCGGCGTCGAGGTGGCGCAGCTGGCGCTCTGGTATGGCGCCGACGATCTGGACGGGACGGTGCAGGAGGAGCGGATCTACCACATGGCGGGATCGCGCACGCCCGAGGCGCTGTCCAGCGCCACGATCCGCCGGCTGATTCGGGCCGCCGGGCGCGATCCGGTCGAGCGGGACACGCTCTACAACACCCTGGAACCCGCCGCGGTTCTGCTACACTAGACGCATCGTCAAATTCGCCACGGCGCCGCGTGCGGGTTTGGCTTTTTTCTTTGGCGAGGTTTGCGAAACTTTTCACAAGGCGGCCTGGGTCCGATCCCGTCATGGACATCGCACTGCTGACCGGCTACGAAAAGACCCGCCTCAGCGAGCGCCAGCCGCTCCCCGATGCGTACCTGCGGCTGGCCGATGCCGACCTCGACGTCCGCATCGCGGCCGCCCGGGCCGCGCTCGGCGATCGCCTCGTCATCCTCGGTCATCACTACCAGCGCGACGAGGTCATCCGCTTCGCCGACTGCACCGGTGATTCGCTCAAGCTCGCCCAGTTCGCCGCTTCGCAGCACACGGCCGATTACATCGTCTTCTGCGGCGTGCACTTCATGGCGGAGAGCGCCGACATCCTGTCCGCGCCCCACCAGCAGGTCATCCTGCCCGACCTGGCGGCCGGCTGCTCGATGGCCGACATGGCCGCGATCGATCAACTCGAAACCGCGTGGGAGGAGTTGACGAGCCTCGGGATCACGAGCGTCGTGCCCGTGACGTACATCAACTCGACGGCGGCCATCAAAGCCTTCTGCGGGCGGCACGGCGGCATCGTCTGCACGTCGACGAACGCGGCGAAGGTGATGACGTGGGCCTGGGCGCATGGCGACAAGGTGATGATGCTGCCCGACCAGCACCTCGGCCGCAACACGGCGTACCGGATGGGCGTGGCGCTCGACGACATGGCCCTGTGGGACCCCGATGTGGCCTACGGCGGGCTGACGCCCGACGCCATCAGCCGCGCGCGGCTGCTGCTCTGGCAGGGGCACTGCAGCGTCCACACGCGCTTCACCGTGCGGCAGATCGAACAGTTCCGGAAGACGTATCCGGGTGGCCGGGTCATCGTCCATCCCGAGTGCACGCTCGACGTCGTGCAGGCGGCCGACGATGCCGGCTCGACCGAGTACATTTTGAAGACCGTCCGCAACAGTCCCGCCGGATCGGTCTGGGCGGTCGGCACGGAAGTGCATCTGGTCAACCGCCTGGCCCACGAGGTCGCCCCCGAGCGGACGGTCGTCACGCTCGACACGCTCGGCTGCCTGTGCTCCACGATGTTCCGCGTCTCGCCCAACCACCTGCTCTGGGTGCTCGACGGGCTCCTCGACGGCGAGGTGCACAACCGGATCATCGTGCCCGAGCCGGTGAAGTCCGAGGCGCGCCTCGCGCTCGATCGCATGTTGTCCGTGGTGTAGGAGGATTCCGCATGGCCCATCAGCTTCCGCCGCTTCCCTATGACGCCGCCGCGCTCGAGCCGCACATCGACGCGCAGACGATGCAGATTCACCACGGGAAGCATCACGCCGCCTACGTCAACAACCTGAACGCGGCGATCGAGAAGCATGCGAACCTGGCGGCGAAGAGTGCGGAGGATCTCATCCGGAATCTGTCGGCCGTGCCCGAGGACGTCCGCACCGCGGTGCGCAACAACGGCGGCGGCCACGTCAACCACACGATGTTCTGGCAGATCATGGGCCCGGGGAAGGGCGGCGCGCCGACCGGGGCCATTGCCGACGCGATGGCCGCCTTTGGCGGGTTCGACGCGTTCAAGGAACAGATGAACAAGGGCGGCGTCGGCCGCTTCGGCAGCGGCTGGGTCTGGCTCGTCGACGCCGGCGGCACGCTCGCGATTGAAAGCACGGCCAACCAGGACAACCCGCTGATGGACGGCAAGCGCCCCATCTTCGGCATCGACGTCTGGGAGCACGCCTACTACCTCAAGTACCAGAACCGACGTCCCGACTACCTCGCCGCCTGGTGGAACGTCATCAACTGGGACGAGGTGAACAAGCGTCTGAAGCCGTGAATTGGCGATCGACAAATCATCAATACAACGTCAGAAGAAGGTAACCTCGACTTCCGTCCCCGCCTCGGCCTCGTCCGTGTCCGCAGGTATTTCGATATAACCATCCGCCTCGGCGAGACTCGTGATGTCTCCCGATCCTTTGAACGCCGGCACCGCCCGGCCGTCTTCGATTCGGACCGTGTAGAACTGATGCCGGCCCGCGGTCGAGACGATGCGGCGGGCGAGGGGCAGGCGCAGCCGACGCGGCGTCCACGGCGGCAGCCGCGCGGTGGCTCGAAGGAACGGCACCAGCAGCATGTAGGCGTTCGACAAGCAGGACGTCGGATTGCCGGGCATCCCGAAGACCGCCGTGCGGCCAATGCGGCCGAAGAGCGTGGGCTTGCCCGGCTTCACCGCGATGCCGTGAAAGATCACCTCGCCCGTCAGCGCCAGCGCGTCCAGCATCAGATCCCGTTCGCCCACCGAACTGCCGCCTGACGACAGGATGATGTCGTGCGAGGCCGCCGCCGCGCGCAGCGCGCCGGCGAGCGTCGGAATGACGTCGGCGGCGGCCGGCAGGGTCGTGGCGGTTCCGCCGTGTCGCCGGACGACGGCGTCGATGGTGAAGCGGTTGACGTCGTAAATCTGTCCGGGCTGGAGCGCCGCGCCCGGCTCCGCCAGCTCGTTTCCGGTGGACAGGAGGGCCACCGACGGCCGCGCGAACACGGCAATGCGAGTCCGGCCGACGGCGGCGAGCGCGCCGACGCGCGCCGGGCTGAGCACGTCCCCGGCACGAATTGCGGGCTGGCCCGCGGCGAGGTCGGCGCCTCGCCTCGCGATGTGCTGGCCGGCGGCTGCCGCCGCGAGGATCTGGGCGACGCCGCCGTCCCGCCGTGTCTGCTCGACCATGACCACCGCGTCGGCGCCCGCGGGTACCGGAGCACCTGTGGCGATTTCGATGCACTCCCCGGGTTCCACGGGTCGGGCGGTGACCTGCCCCGCGAGCACCCGTTCCACGCAGGTCAGCGGTCGCGGCGCATCCGGCGCTGCGCCCGTCGTGTCCTCCGCGCGAACCGCGTAGCCATCCATCGCCGCCCGATCGAACGGCGGGACGTCCGCCAGCGCGGTCACGTCCTCGGCCGCGACCCGCCCGTCCGACAGGGCAATCCCCAGGACTTCGGTGCGCTCGACCGGCACCACGACCTCGAGCACGCGCCGCAGGGCGTCAGAGAAGGGGATGGTGTGGGTGAAGGGACGCATGGGGGCGCTTAGATCAGGTCTGAGGTTAGAGGTCAAAGGTCATTAACTCTTAACCTCATCAGTGCCTTTCCTCAGCTCTCCCACCACATGCCCGAGCTCTGGCAGGATGAGGCGGGTCAGAGCGAGGCGGACCCCGGCTTCGGAGCCGGGAAGGAGGAAGATCACGGTCCGGCCCGACGTGCCGGCCACCGCTCGGGAGAGCATCGCGGCCGGGCCAATCTCGGCAAAGCTCAGCATGCGGAACAGCTCGCCGAAGCCGGGAAGCGGTTTGTCCAAGAGTCCGGCTACGGCCTCAGGCGTCGAGTCGCGTGCCGAGACGCCCGTGCCGCCGGTCGTGATGATGACGTCAGTCTCGCCGCGAGCGAGCTCACGGCGGAGCCGCTCGGCCACGTCCGCAGGCTCGTCCCGGACGATGTCCCGGCCGATAACCTGATGACCGGCGTCCTCGAGGAGGCTGGCAATGGACCGGCCGCTCGTTTCGGTCGCCAGCGTTCGCGTGTCGCTGACGGTCAGCACGAAGGCACGCACCCTGGCGGGCGCGGCGTTCTGGTGGGCCGCGACGGACATGGCAGGATTATCCGCTGCTTCGGCCCGGCCGCGATCGGGCCGGTTTGCTATAGTGGATTTCTTGCGCGCCCTTAGCTCAGTTGGATAGAGCGTCTGGCTACGAACCAGGAGGTCGCACGTTCGAGTCGTGCAGGGCGCGCCATTTTGCCGTGCCGCGGACAGGCTGCGGCGCGGATCTTCCCTCGCCAGGTGTCCTGAGGCCACGCGCGGAGGTGCTGTTGTCTCGCCGAACGATGCTCGTTCTCCGCGGGCTGGCCACGCCAATGCGACGGCGTGGCGAAGGCAGGCGGCGGCCCTCATGACTCGCCGGCGGCCCGGGCCCGGCAGAGGTGCCTCGCTCTTCCTGTTGGGATTGGCGGCGCTCGTGGTTCTCGCCGGCCTGGCCGATCTTCGGGCCCAGCGCGTGGCCCGGGGGCGCCAGCCGCTCGCCTCACCAGCACGACCCGTGGCCAGACCGGCGGGGTCGCCGCCGGGAGCGGTCTCCCCGCAGGCCGTGCGGACTCGCGCCGGGGCGCTGGCCGAAGCCGGTGTCCGGGGGCTTACCTACGTTCCCGGCGAGGTCCTGGTCAAATTCAGGAATCGCGCCGCGCGCCGCGATCAGCAGCGCGCGCTGGCGGCCGTCCGCAGCCGGACGACGGTGGACGACCTGCGGTGGATTGGCGACGTCGCGCTCGTCAGGGATCCGGCGCAGCCTGACGCCATCGCACTCGCGCGCCGGCTGGCCGCGCATCCCGACGTCGAGTTTGCCGAGCCCAACTACATCCGTCGGATCGCCGGCGCCTCGTCCGATCGGTGGGTGGCGATTCGTCCGGCGGGTTCGCCGTCGGGTGCACCGGCTGGCGTCCCGTCCGATCCGGACTACAGCGAGCTGCAGTGGAATCTGTCGCTGATTGGCATGCCCGCCGCCTGGGACATCAACCCCGGCGGGAACGCGAGCGTCACGGTGGCGGTACTCGACACGGGTGTCACGACCCAGGCCTCGACCATCACCACACCGCTGTGGACCGGGTCGGCGTTCGAGACCGTGACGCTCCGGTTCGATGTGAGCCCCGACTTCACGACGTCTCGCTTCACACAGCCGCGCGATTTCACCAGCGACGACCCGAACGAGCCCGTCCGCGATCTGAGCGGGCACGGCACCCACGTGGCGTCGACGCTGGCCGAGGACACCAACAACCAGCTCGCGCTGGCGGGCATCGCGTACGGGGTCCGCGTCATGCCCATCAAGGTGTGCCTCGGTTACTGGGACCTCATGATCGCCCTTGCGGAGTTGGGCACCCCCGGGTCCCTCCCGGCGTCGGCGGGCTCGTGCACGAGCGCCGATGTCGCAGCCGGCATCCGCTATGCGGTGGACAACGGCGCCCGCGTCATCAATGTCAGCATCTCGGGGGCGAACCCCTCGCAGGTCGAGCGCGATGCGCTGGTTTATGCCTCCGATCGAGGCGCGTTCGTCGCGCTGGCCGCGGGCAACGACTTCGAGACCGGCAATCCCGTGCAGTACCCGGCGGCGTTTGCCTCCTCGATTGACGGGGTCATCTCCGTGGGCGCCATCGGCAAGTCGCTGGCGCGGGCGTACTACTCCTCGACCGGGACCTACATCGAGGTGACGGCGCCTGGCGGCAGCTCGCGCGACGGCGGCGGGGAAGACAGCGGCTTTATCTGGCAGGTCACCCTGTTTCCGCTCGACTCCGTCCCGTCGATTCTGCGCCCGCGCTTCGATCGGTATGCGGAAGTCGGATACTCCGGCACGTCCATGGCAGCGCCCCACGCCGCGGGGGTCGCGGCGCTGCTCATGTCGCAGGGCGTGTCCAGCCCGCGCGCGATTGAGGCGTTCATCAAGGCGTCGGCGCGCGATCTCGGCCAGTCGGGCACCGATACGCAGTTCGGTCACGGTCTCATTCAGGGCCGCGCCACCGTCTTTGGCCAGGGCGTGTGGCGCTAGTGTCCCCGGTGTTCGGCACCACGCTCGCGACCGCGGCGATCGCCACCGTCTTCCTGCTGGCGCCTGCGCCTGCCGACGGGCAAGACCTTCCCGGTCCGGCCGGGGAGGGCACGCAGGACGCGGAGCAGGCCCGGCCCGCGGCCCCACGCCAGCCGATGGGCCTGCGGGCCTTCGCGAGCTTCGACGTCAATCGCATGGCCGCATCCGAGTCGTTTCGCGCGGTCGTGGGCACGAGCGACCTCACCGGCTTTGGCGCCGGTGCCGAAGTCCTCCGCATCTGGAGCAACGCCTTCGCGCGCGTCGGACTCTCCAGGATCCGCGTGGATGGCACGCGCGTCGTTGTGTTTGACGACGACGCGAGCTCGGTGGGGGTGGAGACATCGATCCGGATGCGGCCGCTCGAGGTCGCGGGCGGCTGGCGATTCGGCCGCCGTGGCCGGCTTATCCCCTACGGCGGCGGCGGCATCGTCCGTCTCTCCTACGAGGAGACGACCGAGTTCGACGAACCCGGTGACGATACGTCGGGGACGTTTACGGGGTCGCTGCTCTTCGGCGGCGTGGACGTCCAGCTAGCTGGCGTGCTCGGTTTCGGCGCCGAGCTCCAACACCGGCGCCTGACGGATGCCTTGGGGGCGGGCGGCGCCTCCGCGGCGTTTGACGAGAACGACCTCGGCGGTCTGACGTTCAGGATCTGGATCGGCGTCGGACGCTGAGCTGGTTCCGCGATGCCCCTCGATACGCGGGCCGAAGCCTACCGGCCCGCCTGCTGATGCGATGACGCACGACGCACTCATGCGGGAGGCGCTGGCGCTGGCCGATGCCGCGGCCGCGGCCGGGGAAGTGCCGGTGGGCGCCGTCGTGGTCCTCGGCCACGAGATCATCGGCCGGGGGCGCAACCAGCCGGTGGCCTCGCACGATCCGTCGGCGCACGCCGAGATCGTGGCGCTGCGGGACGCTGGCGCGCGCGTCGGGAACTACCGGCTGACGGGCGCCGCCCTGTATGTGACGGTGGAGCCCTGCCTCATGTGTGTCGGTGCGCTGGTCCACGCGCGGATCGGGACGCTGGTCTACGGCGCGACCGAGCCGCGGGCGGGGGCCATCGAGTCCACCCAGCGCGCGCACGAGCACGCAGCGCTGAACCACCGCCTGCTGGTGATTTCCGGGGTGTTGGCCCGAGACTGCGGCGAGCGGATGCAGCGGTTCTTCGCGGCGCGCCGGTGACGCCGTCTCGAATGGTTACTTGATCGACACCAGGACCTCGGTGACCACCGCGTTCGGCAGCGTTCCGACATGCTTCACGATGACGCCGTGCTCGAGGGACTTCCAGTACTCGTCCACCGACTGCGACGTTCGCACGTAGCGCACCGTCTCGAACGTCCCGGCGGGCACCGTGATCCGTTCGCGCAGGGCGACGATGCGCATCGTGCCGGCCGGGGTCGCCGCCGACGCCTTGGTCCCGGTCGACTGGTAGGCGGCGGTGACGGACGGGATCGGCCACGAGCGGCCCGCGCACGCGCGAAAGGCGGGATCGCCGACGATGCCCGGCCGGAACACGGTCGCGTCGATCGTGGCGCCGGCGGCGTTCGTCTTCGTGGACCGGTCGATGACCGCCACGTCGTTCACGATGTGATGCTCGTTGATCTGGATCTCGACGCCGCGCCGGCCGGTGACGCGGACACGGCTGCCGGTGGGGCTGATCGCCTGCCACTGCCGGGTCGTCTGCGACGATCCGCCCGTCGATTCGGTGAGTTGATAGGTGTAGACCACGGCCGGCGTCGGCGTGCCGATGTCGACGCAATTCGCCGGCGTGGTCTGAGGCACGGCGGCCTTGGCCGCGCCGGACCAGCCGGACGCCGACCCGGCGGCCATCGTGACGACGACGATTCCCGCCAGCGCGGGCGTCAGCCAGACGATGCCTGGCCGGTTGGTGCTCGTCCGAGACTCTGTCGGCATGCCGGTAATCTAGTTCCCGTCGCGAGTTCTGTCGACTCTGGCGGGCTGGGCCCACCCGGGCTGGCGCCTGCGTTCCGCATCCCGGCGCCGGTGCAGTCCGGGGTGGGCGGGGCGGCTGGTAGACTGAAAGGCGCGGAGAGGTACCGAAGTGGTCGTAACGGGATCGCCTCGAAAGCGATTTGTCGGGTAACCGGCACGTGGGTTCGAATCCCACCCTCTCCGCCAACTCCAACCCATTTCGAATCAATTGTTTGCAGGCGCGGTGTTCTCGCTGCACTTGTTTCGTATCCGACACGACGGCACGTGGGTGGGTTTCCCCACCCGTCTCCTCCGTCTAAGATCTCTCTGCCCCCGGTGCGAAGCGCCATCGACCGGGTGCGCGCCCCGCAGGCGCGTAGAATGGCGTCAAGGTTCACCTTGACGTTCAACTATCAGGACAGGATCCACCGGGACACCAGGGTCGCGGGAGGGCAGGCCGTCATCAAGGGGACGCGGGTGACTCTGCGCACCGTCCTTGCCAGCCTCGCCGAAGGGGCGACGGTCGACGAGATCCTCAAGGACTTCCCGACGCTCACCGAGTTGGATGTTCGAGCCGCGATCGCGTTCGCTGCGGCGTCAGCGCAGGAGGATCTACCCGTCACCGAGGCCCTCACGCGGTGAACATCAAGCTCGACGAGAACCTGCCGCATCAACTCGTCGAACTCCTCACTGATCTTGGACACGATGTCGATACGGTTCCAGACGAGCAGATCGCCGGGCGTGACGATGGCGTGGTGTGGGCCACCGCTCAGGCAGCCGGCCGATTTCTCGTGACGCAGGATCTTGATTTCTCGGACGCCAGGAAATACATGCCTGGAATACATCATGGCTTGCTTCTGGTCAGGCTGCCGCAGCCCGGTCGACTCGCCCTTGCCGAGCGGGTCGCGTCGTTGTTCCGATCGGAGGCCGTCGAGACCTGGAGGGGCTGCATTGTTTCGGCCACTCCGAGGAAGGTGCGCGTCAAGCGAGGCGAGTGACGGGCTGCCCACGGCCCTGCAGAACATCGCCAGGCGCGCTCGCGTCCGTTTGCCCGCTGCCGTTCGTCCTGGACCTGACGCAAATCTGACGCTTCCCGGAGTCTGACTCCGAACGCCGGGCCCGTACAATACGGCCGGCTCCCGTGTCTCGCCTGCGCTTCCTCCTCGTCGCGCTCGTGGCGACATCGGTCGTCGCGTCGGCTGTCGTCGCCGGCTTCGGCTGGCTGCTGTTCGATCGCCAGCAGGCTCTGGATGCCAGCCGTGCGCAGACGGAGCTGGATGCCGCCGCGGACACGATGGCGGCCGCCGTGAGGGGGCGCGTCGCCGAACTTGGCGACCGGCTCAGCGCGTGGCTGGCTGGCACCGAGGCTGCACCGCCGCACGTCGATGGAACGGTTGTTCTGGCGCGCCGCGCCAACCGCTTCGTCGTCACCGCGCTCGGCGGACTCCCATTTCTGCCGGAGGAGCCTCCTTCGATTCCACCCAATCCGGCGTTCGCGGCGGGGGAACGACTCGAGTTTCAGACCCGCAATTTGCAGGCGGCGGCTGAGGTCTATCGCAGCCTGGCTCGGACAACGGATCCGCTCGTCCGGGCTGGAGCGCTGTTGCGTCTCGGTCGCACGCTCAGAACTGCGGGCGACCTTCGGACCGCTCTCCAGACCTACGGCGAGCTGATCGCGCTGGGCAGTCTCACGACCGACGGCCTGCCCGCGGCGCTCGTCGGCCTCGACGGCCAACGCCGAGTGCTCGCGGCCCTCGCCGATGTCGAGGGCGAGCGCCGCATCGGCGCTCAATTAGCTGCCGCACTCGATAGCGGCAGTTGGCCGATCTCGCGGGGCATTGCGACGTACTACCGCGACGGACTGACGAACATACCTAAGCCGGAGGCGTGGCGGATTGCCGAGGTTGTTGCGGACGCCTGGCCGGATGTGGGCACATCGCGGCGAGGGCAGCGGGTGTTGCGCCTCGACGATCGAGGTGTCGTTCTCGTGTGGCGGGCGAGCGGAGAGGACGTTGTCGCCGCCGCAACTCTGGTGGAGGCGTTCATTCAACCAGCGGTTCCGGCTGCGGCGTCCTGGCAGTTCGTCGATCCCGCCGGACGCCGAATTGCCGGCGCCGAACAGATGCCCTCGCCGCACGCGACGCGTCTGGTTGGCAGTGGAGATGGCTCATGGGAACTGCGCCTCAGTGCAGCCCCGATGCCAGGAAGCGACGGTCGTGCCGGCCTCATCGTCATATCCACAGCCGCGCTCGTGTTCATCTGGGCGGCAACGTACTTGATGGCTCGCGCGATCACGCGCGAGGCCCGCGTGAACCAGCTCCAGTCCGACTTCGTCGCCGCCGTATCGCACGAGTTCCGGTCGCCGCTCACGACGGTCCGCCAGATGGGTGAAATGCTGGAGATGGGCCGGATCACCGACGAGCCGAGACGCCAGCGGTACTACCGCGCCATCGTCGTCGAAGCCACGCGTCTGCAGCGGTTGGTCGAGCAGGTCCTCGATTTCAGACGCCTTGACGGCAGGGACGTGCAGTACGCCCTCGAGTCGATCGGCGTGGCGGCGCTCGTCGAGTTGGCTGTCGGTGACGTACAGCCGCAAGCGCTCGAGCGCGGCACCGCGATTGACATCCGCCCACCTGCTGACAACCTCACGGTTCGCGCAGATCGTGATGCTGTTCGCCTGGCCCTTCGAAACCTTGTCGAGAACGCCGTCAAGTACTCGCCTGCCGGATCCACCGTCACCGTGAGATGGCATCTTGAAGCTGACCACGCAGCGATCGACGTGGCAGACAAAGGGCCAGGCATCGCTCGACACGAACGCGAGGCCATCTTCAGGCGTTTCGTCCGAGGGACCGCCGCGAAAGATGGACGCGTCAAGGGCACGGGCGTTGGCCTGGCCATCGTCCACCACGTCGCTTCCGCGCACGGCGGCCAAATCGCTGTCCAGGAAGCAGCGGGCGGCGGCAGCACGTTCACGCTGCTCCTGCCACTGGCAGAGGTTCCGGTCGATCGACCAGCTCACGAGTCGGCAGTCGATGTGGTTGCGTCGAGCGGACACTGAGGGCGAGGACGTCAGGCATGCCACGCGTCTTGATTGTGGAGGACGAACCCAACATCGCACTGCCGCTCGAAGACGACCTGCGCCTCGAGGGCTACGACGTCGATGTCACGGGCGAGGGTGGCGAGGCCATCCGCCGCGCCCGCGGTGGCCATTTCGACCTCATCGTCCTCGACGTCATGCTCATCGGGAAGGACGGCTTCGAGGTGTGCCGCGAACTCCGGCGTACGGGCGTCACGACGCCAATCCTGATGTTGACGGCGCGCACGGCTGAGGCGGAGAAGGTGCTGGCCTTCGAATCCGGCGCCGACGACTACGTGACAAAGCCGTTCGGTGTCCGCGAGCTTCGCGCGCGGATCGCGGCGCTCCTGCGCCGCGCTGGAGCCGATCGCGCGATGCCGGCCTTGCGCGTTGGTGAGGCCGAAATCGACTTTGGACGAGGCGAGGTCCGCCTCAACGGGCGTGCGACCGAGCTCACGCCGATTGAATTCAAGCTGCTCCAGATCCTGGCGCGGGCGCACGGGCGCATCGTCACCCGCGACCAGCTCATCTCCGAGGCGTGGGGGCCCGGCGCCGCGCTTTCCGATCGAGCCCTCGACAACCACATCGGCGGCCTCCGGCGGAAGATCGAGTCCAATCCCGGAGCGCCTCAGTACCTGAAGAACGTACGAGGTCTGGGTTATCGGCTGGAGAGCTGACCTTCCGACGTGTGACTGTCACGGCTCCGAGGCCTGACCGAGACCTGACGCTTCCGTGCCGGCAGACCACAGTGTCGGCCGGTAGTGTTCGTTGCGAGGAGACCCGTCATGAAGCGATTCCTGCTCGCAATTGGTTGGATGATCGCGGTCGCCGGGTTCGCGGCGGCTGCAGCACAGACGGGTAGTCAAGCCGAGACGCTGCTTGCCAAGGCGCGCCATCTTGAGGTGGTCGAAGGCGACCTGCCCGCGGCCGTCAAGGCCTATCAGGCGATCGTCGATCGGTTTCAGACGACGGACCGTGGCGCGGCCGCGCAGGCTCTCCTCGGTCTGGCCGCTTGCTATCAGAAGCTCGGCAGCGCCGAGGTGCGGCAGGTCTTCGCGCGAATCGTCAAGGATTACCCAGACCAGCCCGTAGCGCTCGCGGCGGCGCGGTCCGCGCTGGCAGGCGTCGCGGGCGGCGGCAGCCAGGCGCTGAGGGTCAGGCAAGTTCATGCAGATGGCATCGATCTCGCCGAAGTCGCTTCAGTTTCGCCCGACGGCCGGTGGATCTCTGGCGTGGCAGACAATGGCGGACTGGCGCTGCGCGACATGGCCACCGGCGCAGTCCGGCACCTCCGAAGTCAGCCAGTCGAGAACGCCTTCACCGTCGCGCCCGTTCTCTCCGTTGACTCGAGGCGCGTCGCATACACCTTCGTCCGCACCGAGCGGTACCCTCGGCCACACGAGTTGCGTGTGCTCTCGACCGACGACACCGGTACACCGCTGACCCTGTTGCGTGGGGCGAGCGACGGCGAGATTCGGAGCATTTGGCCGTGGGCGTGGTCGCCCGATGGGAGCTCCGTCCTGACCGAGATCATTCGACCCGACGAAACATGGCAACTCCTGTGGGTGTCGGTGACGGACGGAAGTCAGAAAACACTGAAGTCACTCGACTGGCGGCGGCAAGACGGTCGAGACCGGGTCAGTGTGTCGCCGGACGGTCGCTACGTCGCGTACTCGGCTCTCGTGACGAACCCCAGGTCGGCCGCGGCGCGTCCAACGGACTCGTCCGACAAACATGTCTACATCCTGGCGGCAGACGGCTCGAGCGAGACGGAGATCACCAGCGTGCCGGGCCGGGCACAGATGCCGGTCTGGACGGCCGACGGATCTCATCTACTCGTGAGCAGTGGAGGCGCGCTCTGGGCCGTGCCGGTCAAGGGCGGCAAGCCGGCGGGTACACCGTTTGTTATCAATCGTGATCTGGCCAGCAGCGGCTCAGCGCTCGGCATGACCGCCTCCGGCAGCTACTACTACCAGGTCCCGGTCAATGTCGGCTGGTTGAGCGTCCACGGCATGAACCCAGCAGGCCTCGCGCGTGCAGCGAGCGCCCCGGCTGAGATTACCCTCGGCGTTGGCGGCTGGGACCCGGTCTGGTCGCCGACCGGTTCGTCGATCGCGTACGAGCGCCGGGCTTCGACCGCAGGGCCCGCAACCGTGGTCGTCCGGTCTTTGACGACCGGCTCCGACAGAGAATTTCCCGGGCTCCGGTTGCCCGTTTGGTTCCACGATGGCCGGCACCTCCTCGTGAGAACTGCGCCCGACGGGACGGTCAACACGGTGCCGAAGTTCGGTCGCCTCGACGTCGAGACGGGCGAACTGGCCGACTTGTCGGTATCGCCCATCCCCGGCTTCCTCCTACCGGCCGTCCTTTCTCCGGATGACAAGACGCTCTACATGCGTCGTGGGCAGCGAAAGGTTGTGGCGTTCGATCTCACGACCGGTCGAGAGCGCGACGTCCACGTTACCGCTGAGGACTTCAGTTTCAATTCCGGGCTGGGTGTGAGCTCTGATGGCAGATCGCTGGCCGTCGGTGTGAACCAAAGAGTCCTGCTGGTGGGAATCGACGGTAGTAACCCGCGAGTCATTGGCACTCAGCTCGGCCGCCGCATCCAAGACCTGATCTGGACCCGAGACGGTCGAGCGCTGCTGGTCGTGATCGGTGGCCAAGCCGACAACACGCTTCGCATCGACATCGCTTCTGGCACCGTGGAACCGACCGGGATACCCGGCTTCGCTGCATCGCTGTCGCCCGACGGTTCGCGCGTCGTCACACGAGTCAACGGGGGCCAGGATGAGCTCTGGGCGATCGACAACGTGTCGCCCCTTTTGAAAGCGGCGAAGTAGGAAGAGACCGCGTTTCCGCGACAGCCAAGGAAGCCGGGGAGCGACGCGTACCTGCTGCAGGCGCCGGCCGGCTCGATCGGCCGGCTCTTCGACTACAGCAACGCCTTCGCACCAGTGGACAAAGGTCTCTACCGATTCAGCTTCGCCATGACGCTCTCGCCGAAGCCGACGAGGGGGAAGAAATGACCGGGCAACGGACCCGAGACTGACGACATGTGGATCCAGCTGATTGCCGCGGCATCTGTTGCTATTCCCCTCGGGCTGGACCTCTACATGCCGGTACCCGAGGACAACCCGCTCTGCGCGGATGGCATTGCGCTTGGACGCCGGTTGTTCTCGGACCGCCAGCTCTCGCGCGACGGCTCGGTGTCGTGCGCCACGTGCCACCGGCCCGATCGCGCGTTCGCGGATGACCGCCGGCTGGCCGTTGGTGTCGGAGGACGCGTGGGGCGCCGCCACACGCCCGCGCTCATCAATCGGGGCTACGGCCGGACGTTTTTCTGGGATGCCCGCAGCCGATCGCTCGAGGAGCAGGTGCTCCTGCCCATCGAGGATCCCAACGAAATGGACTCGTCGGTCGAAGTTGCCGCGGCACGCGTTGGTCTCAGCCCGGAGGACCTGTCTCGCGCCCTGGCCAGTTACGTGCGATCCATCCTCTCCGGCAATTCCCCGTTCGACCGCTTCGCGAACGGCGATCGGTCGGCGCTGAACGAAGAGGAGCAGCGCGGGCTCGCGCTGTTCCGCGGCAAGGGCCACTGCACGGCCTGCCACGTGGGGCCGAACTTCACCGACGAGCGTCCCCACAACACTGGCATTGCCTGGCGGTCATCGTCAGGCGCGACGCTTTCGGCACCAATCGACGCCGGGGCCGGGCAGGGTGCGTTCAAGACGCCCACGCTCCGCGAGATCGCGCGGAGCGCACCCTACATGCACGACGGCAGTCTCCAGTCCCTCGAAGAGGTCGTCGAGTTCTATGACCGTGGGGGCCAACCCAATCCAAGTCTCGACGCTGAGATGCGGCCGGCGCGGTTCACGCTGGACGAACGGCGCGCGCTCGTCGCCTTCCTTCGCGCCCTCTCTGGTGAGTTGCAGGACGGCGCCCACTCGTTCTGAGGAGACCTTGATTGATCGCGTCGGCGAACCTGTCGCCGACGCGCCGTTGCCGTGGGGGCATTACGGGGTTCAGGCGGTGATTTGAGTGATTTGACGGGTTCTGGAGGTTTGAGTGAATCCGCGTATCTGCAAGTAAGTGTTGCAGTTGCATCACTTACGGCGTTCGCCCAGACGCTCCGAATCCCACCCTCTCCGCCAGACTTCGCTCGCGCGTGATCACCCGCGACCGAAACGCCGGTTTCGTCATCTTCCGCGTGCGCGGGTCGGGCGTCATTCGGCAGCGCGGCCACCGCGCCGTTTGTCAGGCGCCGTGCCGTTGGCCCATGATGGAACCTTCTTTATCTGGAGACCTGCATGACGAATCCGTCGCCTGCGCCCGAAACGTTCCACGGCGCCACGTCCGTGTCCATCACCGTGAAAGACATTCACAAGAGCCTGGCCTGGTACC
>CAZFAT010000242.1:0-5058 GCA_964517075.1 uncultured Solibacteraceae bacterium | reverse complement strand
GTCATCAGCGCCATCGAGCGCGAGTACATCCCGAGCCTCACCCGCCGCCACGACCTCACCGGCAAGGCGCAGTGCAGCATCAACATCATTCACGGCGGCCAGCAGATCAACGTGGTGCCCGACCACTGCGCCATCGATCTGGATCGCCGCGTGGTGCCGGGCGAACGCGTCGAGGACGTTCTGCCGGCTGTGCATGCCCTGCTCAACCGGCTGACCGCGTCCGATCCGGCGCTTCAGGTCACCCAGACGCCCATCTTCTCGTGCCCGCCGCTGGCGCCCGCCGCCGATCAGTCCTTCACGGCCGTGGTTCAGCGCGTGCTCGGGGAGATGGGTCTGCCCACCGAACCCGCCGGCGGTCCGTTCGCCACCAACGGCGGCGACATGGCCACGGCTGGCATCCCGGTCGTCATCATCGGCCCTGGCGACATCGCGCAGGCCCACACCAAGGACGAGTGGATCGCCCTCGATCAGCTCCATCGCGGCGTCGAGCTGTACGGACGGTTGATGCGGGCGGACCTGTAGCCGTCAGCCGACCTGACCACCTCCGTCAAGGCTCCGGCGAGTCCGCCGAAGCTTCGCGAGGGCGGACGGTCGGCCTCGGGACGCAAGCGCTAAAGGGCTTTGGCCGAAGGGGCCAACCGTGTCAGACTCACGCGACCGGGACACCGGTGTCGTGCGTGCCAGCGCCGGCCCTCCGAGGAGGCTCCATGCCGCCCGCCTCATTGCTTCTGGTGCTGTCCACGCTCGCCGGACCTGCACCCGCCGTCGCGCCCGCGCCGCACGCCACGTTCGCACTGACCGAAACGGCCGCCGCCTCGCCGCAGCGTTCCCGACCTCAGGGACTGACCGGCTCGCGCCCGCACCGCTTCGGGCTGGGCGGGACGGTGGGCGTCAGCAACCGCGGCGCCGCTGGCGCCGTGCGCTACTGGTTCGGCCAGCGCGTGGGCATCGATTTCACCGCGGGCTATTACCGGCGTCGACTGACGCCGACACTGACGGCGTCGTCGACGCAGGTGATGCCCTCGGTGCTCGTCATGTTCACCGAGCCAGACCCCTCCCGCGACGTGGACCTGCGTCCGTATGCCGGCGGCGGCGTGAACTACGCGCGCCTGCTCTCGGGCACTCCGACCCCCGGCGCCCGCACGAGCGCCACCGGCGGGCAGATCTTCGGGGGCGTCGAGATGACGTTCGCCGAGGCGGAGAACCTCGCCATCAGCGCCGAGACCGGCTATTACCGTCAGCCCGTGCGCCTCACCTCGGCGCCCTACGCCGACGGCCTCGATTTCCGGCTCTTCGTGCACATGTATCTGAACTGATCGAGGCGCCACCTTCCGCCTTCGCTGAAGCTGCGGCGGACCGCCGAAGCCTCGGCGGCGGTGGTCCGTTCGGCTCCTCCCTTTCAGGACCACTGAACCTGCCACGCGTCTGTACCGTCTTGTGGGTGAGTTCGGATGAATGAGTTCGCCGACAGCCTCGTTGGCGCCGTCGTGAGGACGGACACGGCGCTCGAACGCGAGTTCGAGGCGAGCCTGTCGGAGTGGTCGCGGCTGGCCTTCCGGGTGGCCTTCAGCGTGCTCCGTCACCGCGAGGACGCCGAGGACGTGGCGCAGGACGCCCTCACGAAAGCGCACCGTCAACTGAGCCAGTTGCGCGACCGCGAACGACTGCGCGCCTGGCTGGTGCGGATGGCCTGGCGCATGGCCATCGACCGGCGGGGTTCGGATGTGCGGCGCCTCGCCCGCGAGCAGGCACCGGGCGTCACTGACTCGCCGCCGACGTCCGAAGATCTGGTGCTCGCGACGGAACGCTCGGCGCGGCTGTGGGACGTCATCGACAGCCTCTCCGAGAAGCTTCGGATCGTCGTGGTGCTGAATGCGATCGAGGGACATGACCTCGCGGAGGTCGCGTCGATGCTCGGCATTCCGGAAGGCACGGTGAAGTCGCGCCTGTTCGAGGCGAGACAGCAGATGCGGGAGCGGTTGCGATGACGGATGAACGCGTCGATGAGCTCTTGAGCGACCTGGACGAGGCACTGTCGGTGGAACCGTCGCCTGCGGTGGCCGCCAGAGTGCGGACGCGGATTGACAAGAGTGCGGCGCCGTTCCCCGTTCGCGTCCGGTGGGTCGTGGTCCCAGCCGCCATCGCTACCGTCGTCCTCGCCGCCTACAGCGTCTGGCCTCGAGGAGTCGCGTCGCCAACGACGTCCGATCAGCAGCGCGTGACCGTTTCCCAGCCGAGCGTCGGCCCAGGATCACCGAGCCCGAGCGCGCCCACGCTGGCGCGCGTTGTCCCCGCAAACATGTCCGACACGTTGGCGAAGCCACATGATCGGTCGGCTGCCACTACCAATCGACTCGGGCACCCTGAGGTGATCGTCTCGCCGAACGTCCGCATCGGCCTCGAACAACTGCAGGAATCCGTCAAGGCGGGGCGTGTCTCGGCCGAATTGCTCTCGGGGCCCGGCCTCGATTTCGAACCGACGGTCGTCAGGCCGGCCGTTATCGAGATTCAGCCCGTCAGATTTGAATTAGAACCAGTCGACTTGCGAGGCCCTGGCTCGGGGGGAGACAGCAAGGCCGATGCACCCGGCGAGCCAGTTCCGATTCCGTTCCGTCCGTTATCACGCACGAGGAGCATCCTGTGATCCGCACGATTCGTCGAAGAACCGCGCCCTTGATCGCGCTGACCGCGGCACTGTCGAGCGCCGTGATCGTCGCACAGTCGACCCCCGCGCCCACACCGTCTCCGCAGGCGAATCAGGCCGCCAAGCCGCAGGCCGCGGCCGACAAGCAGTTGATCCCGATCAGAGTTCAGGTCACGATCTCGCGCTTCCAGGGTGAGAAGAAGACTTCCAGCCTCCCGTTCATGCTCTGGGTCAACGCGAATGGCGAGATGGCCCACTTGCGAAACGGCCAGAACGTGCCGATCCCCAAAGGGATTGCTGACAGCTCCGTCACGTATCAGCCCGTGGGGACGAACATCATCTGCAGGGCCGTTGCAGAAGGCGTTCGGTTCCGAGTGAATCTGACGATCGAGGATTCGTCCGTGGTACCGGCAAAGACCGCCGGCGGGATGGTCACCGTGACGTCCTTGAGTACGTCCAACTCGCTGTTGCTGCGTGATGGACAGAGCGCAGAGTTCGTGTCGGCGACGGACAAAGTCACCGGCGAGGTGACGAGGATCGACGTCACGGTTACGGCGCTGAAGTGAACCGGACTCCGGCGGGCTGAAGTCCGCCGGCTATGCCGACTCGCTCAGAACCGCACGTCAATCCCAATCCACGCGCCGATGCCGGCCCCGGGACTGACGAAGCGGGGCTCGTCCTCGAACGCTTCCCCCAGGAGCTCGGCGTCGCCGATGACCCCGAACGTCGCGTAGTCCGTGTCGAACAGGTTGTGCACCCGGCCGACGGCAGCCACGCGGTCCGTCAGCCGCTGGCGGACGTCGGCGTTGACGATGGCAAAGCCGGGAAGCCGGTCGAGCAGGTTGGCTTCGTCGCCGCGGAAGTACTGTGCCGACTGCGCGCGGACGGTCACGCCGACCTGCAGCCCGGACGTGACGAGGCCCGAGACGCCGGCCTTCGCGGCGTGCGCCGGGACGCCGGGCAGCCGGGCGCCCTCGCCGACAACGATCTCGCGGCCCTCGGCGTCCGGATGGAACGGGCTCGCGATCACGAGATCGGTGCCGAAGACCGCCCGCTGCGCCGTGTAGGTGGCAAACGCGGAGAACCGGCTTCCGGCCCGGACCTCGACGCTGGCTTCCAGGCCCGTCCGCCGCGTCCGGTCGACGTTCTCGAAGTGCCCCTCCCCGCGGAGGTTGCCACTGCTGACGAAGATGATGTCGTCGGTCGAGAGGGTGCGGAACGCCGCAACGCTCCACGACGCGCCGCGCGCCTCGCCTCGCGCGCCCGCTTCCCACGTGCCGGCCACGACCTGGTCGAGCGGCGGATCCGAGACGAACGCGTTGGGCAGCCGGCACGGATCGGCGGGGTCGGCGCACGTCAGCTCGACCGGCGTCGGCACCCGCGACGATTGCGTGTAGCTGCCATACAGGTTCACGGCCGCCGCCGCCTGATACGTCACGCCCACCGCGGGATTGATCCGCGCGAATGAATGGTCGCCGTTGAGCGCCGTCCCGCCCTGATCACGCAGCGTGACGTCCGTCCAGTTGACGCGCGCCGACCCCGTGAGCGCCAGCGCCGCGCGGGGTGACCACGTGTTCGTCACGAACGCGCTGGCGGTCCGCGTCTGGCTCCGCAGATCGATCACCGCCTCGTCGTCGAAGAGGCCGCTGCCGATTGTGCCGCGGTCGGACGTGAGCGTCGCGAACTCGGCCGCGAAGCCGAAGTCGGATGCGGCGGCGTCGATCCCGGCGCCGACGACGAAGTGGTTGGCGCGGCCGAGGAGCGTCGCGTCCCGCGTCAACTGCGCCGTGGCGCCGGCCGCGTTCGTCCGCGTCCGGCTGAGGTTGTTCACGCCGTTGAACTCGACGTCTTCATCGCCGTCGACGTCCTCGTCCCCCGGCTCGTCGTCGTCATCGAGGGCGTCGCCGTTGAACGTCCCGATGCGGCCATGCCGGTAGTAGGCCACCGCCTCGAGGACGCCGGGCGGGGACAGCTGCCGCCGGCCACGGACGGTGAGGAGGGTGAGGTCGTTGTCGGTGCGATCCGGATGGGTGAACACCGCGGAGCGGTCGATGTCCAGGAGCCCGACGGGGGCCGCGCCGTTGCCAATCATGTCGTTGGCGGCCGCCGTCATCGAGACGGTGATTTGCGAGCTGGACCCGAGCCAGCCGACGTTGCCGAACAGCCGCCGGACCGTGGACGGCGAGTGATCCCGCCAGCCATCCTCGTTCACGATCGACCCGGCAAGAAAGTACGAAATCGCGCCGCGCGCGCCGCCCACTTCGGCCTCCGCCTGATGCCGGCCGAACGCGCCCGTCGAGAACGACGCCCGCCGGCCCGGGTGGCTGAAGCCGTCTTTCATGCGGATGGACAGCGCGCCACCCAGCGCATTCAGACCAAACAACGGGTTGGACCCTGGAATGAGCGAGATGCTG
>CAZFAT010000241.1:0-10284 GCA_964517075.1 uncultured Solibacteraceae bacterium | reverse complement strand
GCGATTGCCGCACGTCGGTGAGGGGTGTCAGTCCCCGCGCCGCGCCCGCCGCACGCGCTTTGTCGGAGCGTCCGTGAAGGCACGGGATCGGAAGACCAGCACCTCGGGTCCAATCCGCAGCTTGTCGCCGTGGGCCAGTGGCGCAGCGGCGGTGACGGCGCGGCCGCGCAGGAACGTGCCGTTGGTGCTGTTCAAGTCCTCAATCGTCACGCCGGCCGCGCCGTCGGGATCGACGGCGGGCACGCGGATGCGCGCGTGCCGGCGCGACACGCCACTCTCGTCGATCCACACCGCGCAGGCGCGATCCCGGCCCACGAGGTTCTCGCCGGGCGCGAGTGGCAGCACGCGATCCCGCCACACGACCCAGCAGGGCGCGCGATCCGGCGCGTGGCCTGCGGCCGGCTCGGGGAGCTCCTCGACCTCGGGCCCGAACGCGTAGCCCACTCCGTGCACGGTGCGCACCAGCGGCACCGCGTCCCCACCGGTGAGGGCGCGGATCTCCGCTACCAGATTGCTCAAGCTGGCGTCGACGACGTGCGTGTCCGGCCACAGCCGCTCGCGCAGCGTGGCCTTGTCCACCACGGAGGGTCGTCGTTCGATGAGAAAGACGAGCAGGTCGAACGCCTTCGGCGGGAGCCGCACCTCGCGACCCTCGCGCGTGATCTGACGCGCGGCGGTATCGAGCGTGAACGGGCCGAAACGCACGGTCACCGCCCGCCGCCCCAGATGATGAAAACCTTGAAATTTCCTTGAAACTGATTCGGCATGCCTGGGTGATAGTTGCCATGGTAGCTGATGCCCAGGACGCGCCGGCCGGCCGGTGACTTGATCGAGGCCATCGTGCAGAACATGCGCGCGAACCTCGAAGAGCTGCGCTATTCGACGATCGCGCCGAGCCGGTACACCGTGTATCTCTCGTCGGCGGAATACGAACGGCTGCAGGGCCTGTTCCCGCGCCTGCGCGCCGAGACCATCCGCGCCTTGAACGAGGAACTCGCGCGCCTGGATCGCCGGTCGCGGCCTCGTCGCACGCTGGCCCGGCTCTTCGGCCGCCCGCGTCCGCTCGAGAATGCCGATGCCGAGTGGCACGTCGAGTTCCTCCCGGACCTCGACGATGAGTTGCAGGACGAGCAGGACATCCTGGTGCAGTCAGAGCTCGTCGTGCCGCCCATGCCGGAGCTTGGGGCGGGCGAGCGCACCCGGCGCGTGACGACCATCCACGGGTCGACCAACGCCCCCATCCGCGAGGAGCGGCCGGCCGCGCCGGCGACGGGCGCCGTGGCGGCGGGTTTCGCTGAGCTCGTCTACGAGGACCAGCGCGGGCCGCAGCGCCACCATCTCGTGCGCGAGTCCACCAGCATCGGCCGGGGCGGCCTGAGGTTCCCCGTGGACGTTCGCGTCACCACGTCGGACGAGGTGTCGCGCGAGCACGCGCGCATTCGCCGGGACGTCGCGACGGGCGCCTGCTTCCTGATCGACCTCAGTACACACGGCACGACCATCGACGGTCAGCCGGTGCCGAAGGGCTACGAGGACGGCGACGGCGGCAAGCGGGAGAACGGCGCCGAGGCCGCTCTGCCGCCGCGCGCGCGGATCGGTCTGGCCGGCAGAATCTTCCTCGACTACGCGAGGCTGCAGTGACGCTGCTGCTCTGGGCCCGGCTCGCGCTGCTGGCAGCGCTGGCCGGCACCGCGGCGCTCCTCGCCTGGGCGGCGTGGAAGGAGCGGGGATGACGCCGGTCGCGTTCGCACCAGCCTCGCTGCGCGCCTTCGGCGCCACCGACGTCGGGCGCCGGCGGCAGGTGAACGAGGATCGGTTCCACATCGACATCCCCCGCGGCATTTTCATCGTCGTCGACGGCATGGGCGGACACGCCGCAGGTGACAAGGCCGCCGACACCGCCATTGCCGCGATGACCGAGCGCCTCGAGCGACAGACCGGCACCATCTCCGACCGGCTCCGCGAAGCCATCACGATTGCCAACAACGAGGTGCACCGCCTGGCGGCCTCGCGTCCCGACTGGACGGGCATGGCCTGCGTGACTACGGCCGTGGTGGTGGACGGAGACCGGGCGTTTGTCGGGCACGTGGGCGATTCGCGTCTGTACCGGCTGGGCGATGGCCGTATCGAGAAGATGACGCCCGATCACTCGCCGGTCGGCGAACGCGAGGACGCCGACGAGATGTCGGAGTTGGAGGCTATGCGCCACCCGCGGCGCAACGAGGTCTATCGCGATGTCGGGTCCGAACCGCACGACGCGTCGGATCCCGGGTTCGTGTACGTCGCCGACCTGGATTTGCCGCCGGCCGCCGCACTGCTGCTCTGCAGCGACGGGCTGACCGACCTGGTGCCCTCCGAGACGATCCGGCGGATCGCCGCCGGGCACGCCGGTGCGCCCGATCGCGTGGTGCACGCGCTGATCGCCGCCGCCAACGAGGCGGGGGGCAAGGACAACATCACCGCGGTTTACGTGGAGCGGTCCGCGAGCCCGATCGGTGCCGTCGCCGCCGGCGGAGGAGCCGGCGATGCCGTCCGACGCGCGAGCGGACGAGGCCGTGTCGTGGCCGGTATGGCGATGGCGGCCGTCGCTGGGCTGGCGGCCGGCCTGATCGTCGCCGGGCAGGGGTGGGGATGGCCGAGGGTGATCGGCATGACTGGTGTGTCGCCGGCCGGCGTCGTGGTCGTGCGGCCCGGCGAGTCGATCATGGACGCGATGGCCGACGCCCTGCCTGGTACGACCATCGTGGTCGAGCCTGGCGAGTACCGCGAGCGTCTGACCTTGCGCGACGGCATCCGGGTGCTGAGTCGCGTCCCACGCGGCGCGACGATTCGCCTGCCGCCGGGCGCCTCGGAGAGCGATGCCGCGGTCGTGGCAGCCGGGGTGGCCAACGCCGAACTGAACGGGTTCCGCATCACGGGGGATGCCGCCTCGCCGCTGGGCGTGGGTGTCATCACGCGCGACGCGGCCGTGCGTTTCATGGACCTCGAGATCAGCGGCGCGGTCACGTCGGCCGTGGATCTCGGGCCCGGCGAAGGGCTCGTCCTGTCGGGGAGCTACGTCCACGACAACCCGGGCGCCGGCCTGCTGGTCAGAACGGCAGCGACGCCGCGCATCACGCACAACATGTTCACCAGGAACGCCTCGTCCGACGTGCTGTCGCCGGCCCTCCTGATTGAAACCGGCGCCACGCCTGAATGGTCTGAAAATGTATTCACGGGGATGACCCTGCACGACATCGCCGGTCTCGACGCGTCGATCCGGTCCAGCCTGTCGGGAAGGAACCTGCTGGTCGCTCCGCCTCAGGCGGAGCCGCCGCCATCAGGCCGGAGAGGGCGCGGCGGCCAGTGAGCACGTCAATCTTTCGCAGCATCGGGCCGTACGAGATCCAGCGGCAGATCGGCCGCGGCGGGATGGCCATGGTGTTCCTCGCCACCGACACGCGGCCGGGCGGCCGGGTCGTGGCGCTGAAGGTCATTCCCGTCGGCGCGGATGCCGACGCGCGTGACATCGCCGAGGCGGAGCAGCGCGGCGCGGCGCTGCAGCGGCAGTTCCTGGCGACGAGTACCTACGTGCCGGAGATGTACGAGGTGGGACAGACGCCCGACCACCTGTACATCGCGATGGAGTACCTCGAGGGGGAAGACCTCGCGACGATCATCAAGCGCGGTCCTCTCGATCCCCTCCAGGCGGCGGGCATCACGATTCAAGTGTGCCGGTTCCTCGAGGAAATCGATCACCTCGAGGCCGACGTGCCTGGCGGGTCGGCGCTGACGCTGCTGCACAACGATCTGAAGCCGACGAACATCCGCGTCACCAGCGGCGATCGCGTCAAAGTGCTCGACTTCGGCGCCGCCAAGGCACTCTCGATCACCCGCCGCGTGACGCGCAACGACTTTTACAGCACGCCCTATCTGTCGCCCGAGTGTCTCGATACCGGCCAACGCGATCGGCAGACGGACACGTGGGCCCTGGGCGTCATCCTGTACGAGATGGTGTCGGGCGCCACCCCCTTTCGGGCGAGCGACACGCGGCGCCTCGAGGATCGCATCAAATCCCGCCGGCCGCCGGAGCCGCCCGAGTCGTGTCCGCCCTCCTTGCAGGCGGTTATCGCGAAGCTCCTCGCGTCCGACCCGCAGGATCGCTACGGCGGTCCGGCCGCGATTCGTGAGGATCTCGAGCGATTCGTGGTCGGGGCGAAGACGGCCGCCGAACAGGAAGGCTGGCCGGGACGCGCGCTCGACGAGCCGCCCACGCGCCGTGTGCCGCGGACGAGCGACGACGAGCCGGCGACGCGGCGGTTCGACCTGCCCGAGGATGAGCCGCCGACGCGCCGGGTGGCGCTGCCGGCGTCGGCTCCGTCTGCGGACGTGTCAGAGGCCACCGCGCCCGCCCGGAACGCCATCGCCTCGCGGTGGCGGCGCTGGCTGCGCGCCGCGATTCTGCTGCTCGTAGTGGGCGTCGGCTTCAACGAAGCCGTTGTGTGGACGCAGTCGCGCCGGTTGAGCGCCACCGTGCCGCTGCAGGACTTCGACGGTTTCGATAGTGCCTGGAACCAGTACGAGCGGCTCCGCGGCCGGAGCTACCTCGGGGTTGGGGCGCGGAGCCTGGGGCAGTCGGTCCGGCGCCAGGCGCTCGTGCTCGCCGAGGGCGTGACCGCCAACTACCGCACCCCGACGCCCACGGTCCGCGAGGCGCAATGGCGGGCCGCCGCCACGGTCCTGGAGCGGGCCCTCACGGTCTCGCCAGCGGACGACCATGTGCGCGGGACGCTGCGCTACGCGCAGGGGCAACTGGCGCGCATCAATGGCGAGGCGGCCAAGTCGCGCGACCAGATGCCCGCCGCCGAGCGCCACTTCGCCAATGCGGTCGCGGCGTTTCGCGAGGCGGCCAATCTGCGGCGGAATTGGCCGGATCCGTTCCTCGGGCTCGCGCGAACGTTCATTTACGGTCTCGAGGACATCGACCGGGGCGCCGACGCGATGGAACAGGCGCAGAAGTTCGGGCACGTCATCGGCGCGCGCGAAACGGCACAACTCGCCGATGGGTACCGGGCGCGCGGCGATGCGCTCGACCGCGCGGCAGGGTCGCTCGGCGGGCTGCCGCAGGAAATCGAGTCGCTGACGCGGGCCCGGGACGCCTACCGCAAGGCGCTCGAGCTCTACACCACCATCGCGGACTCCCCGGACGTCCCGGCCCACATCCGCACCACGCAGAACCGCCTCGCGATCGTGGAGCGAAAGCTGGACGAACTCGAGGGGGCAGGCGGCCTGCTCGAGCCGTTCCGCGATCTCGGGCGCATTCTGCGGGGACTCTGATGGCGCTGACCTACACCCGCGCGGACGACCGCGGCCGCTTCCTGAGATGGAGGGGCGGGCCTTCAGGTCCGCCCAGAGCCAGCGCCCAGGCCCGTCGCGGCCAGCGTGTGCTGACTGCGGTCGCGCTCGTGTCGGTGCTGGCGCTCGGGCTGGCGTACACGGGCCGCCTCCGCGCGTTCGACGTCACCGAGGCGTCGTCGGGAACGGCCGCCACCGTGGATCTGACGACGCGGCCCTCGGCGGCCAGCCTCGAACCCGTCATGGCGCTCGCGTTCGCGCACCCGATGGATCGCCGGTTCGCCGCGCGCGAGCTGGCCGCGGCTCTGGCTGACGATGCGTCTGCCGGGCTGGCGAACGTCGGAGCGCTCGGGCAGCTCGACGTGTCCGTGAGCGCGATCGAACGTGCGCGCGGGGTGGTCGAGTACGCCGCGCGGCTGCGCGACGCGCGCGAACGGGCCGCGGCGTCGAAGACGTCGCCCCCGTCGACGCTCCGGCTCTTCTCATCGAACGATCTCAGCCTGATGAAACCCGCGCTGGTGGTCCGCACGCGCGTCGGTCATCGCGCGCTCGTGTTCTGGTGCGGCCTGGCCCTGCTCCTGAGCTTTCAGGGCATCTCGCTGACCTGGTACCTCCGTGGGATCGAGGGCGATCGGCTGCTCCTCGCGGCCGTGCACCTTCTGGTCACCCTCGGCGCGCTTGCGATGCTCAGCCGTCCCGATCCCCTGCGCGACACGATGTTGTTGGTGCGCTATACGCAGGGTGTCGTGCTCGCCGCGATGGTCGCGGCCGTCGTCTCGACGATTAAGGTCCGGACGTCGCCGATCCTGCAGCTCAGCTACGTGTCGCTCGCCGCCGCGCTGTTGCTGTCGGTGGCGCTGATGTTGTTCGGATCCGGGCCGGGCACGAGCGGTGCCAAGGTGAACCTCGGTCCCTGGCAACCGATCGAGTTCATCCGCCTGCTGCTCATCCTCTTCCTCGCCGGGTACCTCGGCCGGCGCTGGGAGCTGCTGCGGCAGGTGAGGGAAACCGAATGGCGCAGCACGCCGCTGCCCGGGTGGCTGCACGTGCCGCGGCTCGAGCACCTGCTCCCGATGCTTGGCGGTGTCGGCCTCGCGCTGGTCCTGTTCTTCGCGCTGCGCGATCTCGGCCCCGCGCTGCTGCTGTCGCTGTTGCTCCTGCTGATGCTGTCGGTCGCGCGTGCCGGTGCCGGGGCGCTGCTGGCCGGCCTGGTCATCCTGGCGGCCGGCTTCTACGTGGGCTACGTGCTCGACATCTCGACCACCCTCACCGCGCGCGTCGCGATGTGGCAGGCGCCGTGGGAGAACGCGGTGCGCGGCGGCGACCAGATTGCCCAGGCGGCCTGGGCCCTGGCCGCCGGCGCGGCCACGGGCACCGGTGCGGGCCTGGGCGATACGCGCTTTCTGCCCGCCGGACACACCGATCTCGTGCTGGCGGCCATCGGCGAGGAACTGGGCGCCATCGGCCTCATCGTCATCGTTGTCGCCGCCGGCGTCGTCGCCTGGCGTGGCTTTCGGATTGCGCGGTCCGCGCCCACGGACACGACGTTCTTCCTGGCGCTGGGGCTGACGCTGACGCTGGTGCTGCCGATGCTCGTGATGGCTGCCGGCCTGCTCGGGTTGCTGCCACTCACTGGCATCGTGACGCCGTTCCTGAGCTACGGCGGATCGGCGATGCTCGCGAACTTCATCGCGGTCGGTCTGCTCGCCGCGATCGCGTCGCATCGCGGCCCGGCCGTCGACGCCAGGCCGTTCAAGGTGCCCGTCCGATGGCTGGAACTGGGGCTCGCGGCGTGCGCGGGCGTGCTGATCGTCGGTTGGATGCGCGTGCAGGTCGTCCAGGCGGACGAGATTCTGGTGAAGCCGCAGCTCAGCCGTCAGGCCGATGGCGGCCTTCGCTACCAGTACAACCCGCGCGTCCTGCAGGCCGCGCGCACGCTGCCGCGCGGGTCGATCACCGATCGCCGCGATGTGCCGCTCGCCGGCACGCGTGACGCCGTCCAGGCCGCCGCACCTGAGCTCGCAGGCCTCCACGTCGCGCTGGCTGACGCGTGCCCGGATCCGGCGCGCCGGTGCTATCCGCTGGGCGGCCAGACTTTCCACCTGCTCGGCGATGCCGAAACACGCCTCAACTGGGCCGCGTCGAATACGTCCTTTGTCGAACGCGACGCCGAGGACAACCTCCGCGGCTTCGACGATCGCGCACGCTCGGTGGAGACCGACGCCGATGGCGGGCCACCGACGCTGGCGCTCAAACGGGACTATCGGGATCTCGTCGCGCTGGTGCGGCATCGATGGGAGCCGGACCACGAGGACGTCGTGGCTCTCAGGACGCGGCCGCGGGACGTCCGTCTGACGATCGATGCGCGCCTCCAGAAGCAGATGTCCTCCCTCGTGGCTCGTGCGGCGGTGTCCGCCGGTGTTCGGAAAGCGGCGGTGGTCGTCGTGGATGCCGCGACGGGCGAACTGCTCGCGAGCGTCAGCTATCCCTGGCCGGCCGCCGGCGACACGATGCCGGACCCCGACGACGACCGCTTCATCGATCGCGCGCGCTACGGCCTGTACCCGCCGGGATCCACCTTCAAGCTGGTGACTGCCGCGGCGGCGCTTCGTCTGGATCCCTCGTTGAACCGCCTCGCGTTCACCTGCTCGCGGCTGCCCGACGGTCGAGCCGGCGTCAGGATTCCTGGCCACGGGCGGCCGATTCGTGACGACGTGCTCGATCGCGAGCCGCACGGCACGCTGACGTTGCGCGACGGCCTCGTGCGGTCGTGCAATGCCTACTTCGCGCAGCTGGCGGTACGGCTCGGGACGGAGCCGCTCGCCCGCGCGGCCACGACCGCCGGCATCGTGTTGCCCACCGACGGTCCCTCCGCGCGCGTACGGGAGAACCTGCCGCATGCCGGCTACGGGCAGGGCGATGTGCTCACCACGCCGCTGCGCATGGCCCGCGTGGCCGCGGCGATGGCCTCCGATGGCGTGATTCGCGAGCCGCCGGTGGTGGAGGGCAGCCCGACGCCCGACTCGAAGCCGTTTCTGCCGGGCGAGTCCGCGCGTCTGATCGCGGGGTACATGCGCGAGGCGGTCACGAACGGCACGGGCCGGCTGCTTCGCGATCATCCTTCGCGCATCGCGGGGAAGACCGGGACGGCGGAGCTCGACGACCTGCCGTCGCACGCCTGGTTCGTGGGGTTTGCGCCCGCGGGTCCGGCGACGCGGCAAATCGCCTTCGCGGTCATTCTCGAGAACGCCGGCTATGGCGGTGCGGGGGCCGCATCGCTCGCGGGGCAAGTGGTGACGGCGGCGACGACACTGGGGTTGGTGAAATGAAGACACGCCTGACGGACTGGGTGGGGAAAGCGCGGCAGATCGAAGCCGCCATCGAAGCGCGCGTCGAGGGCGTGGCGCGGCCGCGGTCGTCGACGTCTCGGGAGCCGCTCGAGACCGTGCACGCCATCGTCCAGTCGGTCGCGCAGGAAGTGCAGGCGGCTGGCCGCGGGCAGCAGGTGTTCCCGTACACTCAGCTTCGGGTCTGGCTGGCGGCGCCCTCCGCCCGGGAACGCGCGCGCCTGTCGGCGGCGTGTGATGGTCCGCCGTCGCTGCAGGAACGAATCGTCGACCGGCTGACGGCCGCGGGCTGCGCGATCAACGGACTGGCCGTGAAGGTCTCGTTCGTGACCGAATCAAGGTCCGGCTGGCTCGATCCCGCATTTCACATCGAGTACGCCCGGACCGCGCCGGCGCCGGCCGAGGCCGCGGGCTTGCGCCGGCTCGATCTGACCATCGCGCACGGGACGGCGGAGCGGTCGTCGTACACGTTCACGGGCACGTCGGTGGCGCTCGGCCGGGGCCGCGAGGTCCGCGACAGCCGCGACCGGCTCATTCGCACGAATCAGGTCGCGTTCGTCGAGACGGGCGGTGACGTGAACCAGAGCGTCTCGCGCCAGCACGCCCGCATCGAGCACGACCCGGCCGCGGACGCGTTCCGCCTGCACGACGACGGGGCGTCGCGCGGCACGAGCGTGATTCGGGACGGCCGCGGACTTCCCGTGCCGCGCGGGCGCGGACTCCGCCTCAAGTCCGGCGACATCATCGTCCTGGGCGAGGCGCGCGTGCGGGTGAAGATCTCGGAGGTGTAACCGCGGCCCGATCGCCGCCGCCCCGGTCTAACGGACCACCTGCAGGTTCTGTGTCCGCCTCTCCCCGTCAACCACTGTCACCTTCACCGCCCCGGGCAGGACTTGTTCCAGGAATCTGGCATCGTTCAGGTCCGCGGGCTCGACGTCGATGAGCGCGGCGAGCAGGTAGTCGCCTCCCGGTAGATCGCGGAGAACGAATCCGCCGTCGCTGGCGGGACGCGTGGCCTGGATGCGCCGCGCCTCCGGCTGCCACCAGGCGCGATGGGCGGGAAACGCGATGACGAAGTAGTCCGGCGCGGGCGATCCAGCCGGCGTCTGGAGCGTGCCGGCCAACTCCGAGTGCCGATCCGTGAGCGTGAGGACCGCCCCCGTGACGTCATGGCCCGAGCGGAACTCGAGACCGTCGTCGAGCACGTCCTTCCCGTCCACCAGGACCGAGCGCAGCCACCAGCCCGGCGCGGATGTCAGCACCACAGCCGGGCGATACACCCCGGGAAACACACTCGCGGCCTCAAACGAGCCGTCCGCGCGCACGGCCGTGGCCAGCACCGGCCGAGCACTCGATACTCCATTGATCACGGTGGGTGTCGCAGTGCCATGCGCCACCAGATTGATCCGCAGCGTCGTGAGGTCCGCGGGTGGCGTGAGCGTGGTCGCGTCGAAAACGATGTGACCGGCGAAATTCATTCCTGGCTGCAACGTGAGCGAGACGCCCTCGATGTTCTGTCCATTGACTGCAACGCTTGTGGCCGCCCACCGCGGCGGACCGGATGGCACGGATGGCGTCGCGGCTGCCGCACCGGCGGCGCGGC
>CAZFAT010000240.1:0-3632 GCA_964517075.1 uncultured Solibacteraceae bacterium | reverse complement strand
GGGGCGCGCTCGCGCAGCGGCAGGCGCAGGTCGACGACGCGCGTGAGCGGGCGTTACGAAGTGAGCGTCTCGCGTCATTGACGACGCTCGCGGCGGGCGCCGCGCACGAGTTGTCGACGCCACTGGCCACGATCGCTGTCGCCGCACGAGAGCTCGAGCGGAATGCCGCTCGCGTCGCCGCGCCGGAGGCGGCGGGGTCGGCTCTGAGGGATGACGCGCGGCTGATTCGATCTGAGCTGGATCGCTGTCAGGCGATCCTGGATGGCATGAGCGGGCGCGCAGGGAATGGCGCGCCGGCTACGCTCGAGCCCATGACGCCGACGTCGATTGCGCAGCTCGTACAAGATCGGTTGACCACAGCGCGGCGTGAAAGGCTGGCTGTCGAGATCGCGCCCGACGCTGTTGTTCCGTCCGCCACGGGCGCCGAGATGGTCCAGGCGATCGGATCCCTCGTCAGGAACGCCTTCGATGTGAGCGGGGACGATGACCGAGTCGTTCTGCGTTTCGCCGCCCGTGACCGGATGGCACGGATTGAGGTACATGATCAGGGCGTTGGGATGTCGCCGGAGACGAAACGTCGGGCCGGCGAACCGTTTTTTACCACGAAGGAGCCCGGACGCGGGCTTGGCCTTGGTCTATTCCTCGTTCGCTCGTTTGCCGAGCGGTCAGGTGGCACGCTGGAATTCAGCGCGACCGGGGGGACGACGGCAATCCTCGAAATCCCGGCGTTGCAACTGGACGCTTCACTGCAAACATGAGGGACGCTCGGTCACTACTGATCGTTGACGATGATGGCGCGTTTCGCGAGCGCCTGGTTCGCGCGATGCGCGACCGCGGGTTCGAGGCAACTGGCGTGGCCGATCATCCGTCAGCCATGGACGCCGCCCGCGACGAGAGCCCGGAGCTCGCGCTGGTCGATCTCCGATTGCCCGGAGAATCCGGGCTGGCCGTCGTGCGCGACCTCAAGGCCATGGATGCATCGACGGTTGTCGTCGTGCTGACCGGGTATGGGAGCATTGCCACGGCCGTGGAGAGCATCAAGCTCGGCGCAGCAAGCTACCTCACGAAACCGGCAGACGCCGATCAGATTGTCGCCGCATTCGACGGAACGCAGCCACCGGATGAAGCGCAGGCCCCGTCGCTCGCTCGCGTCGAGTGGGAGCACATTCAACGGATCCTCGCCGATTGCGGCGGCAATGTCTCACAGGCGGCTCGAGTGTTGGGCATTCACCGGCGCTCGCTCCAACGAAAACTCGCGAAGCGACCCGTCTCGCGCTGAATCCCTCGACACTCACCGCGCGGAGCGCACGACCAGGATTCTCTTGCGATTCAAAGAGGAGTTGGAAAGTGCCAGAAGGCGATGTGGCGCGGCTGCAGGTGCTCAACCGTGACGTTGACGGGCTTTCCAGTAGAATGCCGCGGGGAGCGCCACGTGAGCATGAACGCGATCGCGGGAACTGCGGTGATTGCCGCAGCCGCCACTCTCGGCGATTTCATCTGGTACTCGGTCGGCGTGCGGCACACCATGACGGCGGGGCTCCTGCACGGTGCGCTGCTTCTCGCACTACTGGGCGCCGTGCTCGGTGCAGAGAGCGGCCGTCTGGTCAAAGGGCTGCCGATTGGCGCGCTCGCGGGCATTGGCGGTGCCCTCAGCTACTACGGCCTCATTCTCGTCATGGACTCGCGCACCTACGGCACGGCGATTCCCGGCGCATGGGTGATCATGTGGTTGCTCCTCGCGACCCTCGAGGGGCGCTGGCTTCGGGCACCCGATCGCCGACGCTGGTCGGAGATTGCCATCCGAGGCGTGGTGGCAGCGGTGGCGGGCGGCCTCGCGTTCGCCCTCGTCAGGACCATTCTGTGGGGGCGCCCACCAGGCGACGAACGGAACTACCTCGTGCAGTTTGGCGCCTGGGCGTTCGCGTGGGCGCCCGGTCTGCTGGCGCTCACCTGGAGAACGCGGGTATCCGCGAGCGGAGAGTGACGGCCGCATGAGGCCGGGCGTCGGGAGCCTATCGCGCACGAGGAGACGCCGCATCCCCTGGCCTGGCCTTGCTCCATCAGGCTTCCGCCCTCAATGCCTCCGTCGGATCGATCCTGAACGCGCGTCTCAGTGGCACCGCGCACGCCGCCAGCCCGACGACCAGCATGACGCCGTCCGCGGCAAGGAGCAGCAGCACCTGGCGCGTCGATCCGAGGCCCATCAGTGCAGCCAGTCCAGTGCCGGCGAGTACGCCGGCGCCGATCTGCATGAACGCGCGCGAGAAGATGCCGGCCACAATGCGTCCGCGGCCCGCGCCGAGCGCGATGCGAATGCCGATCTCGCGCGTCCGCCGCGCGACGACGAACGACATCAGCGCATGGATGCCGGTCGCCGACAGCAGCAACACGATGAACGAAATCAGCCCGGCAACCCAGGTCAGCGTCCAGTTGATCCTTGCCTCCCCGCCGCCCACCTGGGCGAGCGGCTGAACATCGGTCAATCGGATCGTCGGGTCGACGTCTGCGGCGATCGCACGCAAGCGCGTGCCGAACGTTTCCGGATCGCGCACGCGCACGGTCAGGGTCAGGCCCGCGCTCGCCGTGGGCAGGCGCGGCTGATACATCGCCGATTGCTCCTCCGGCCGGGGCAGTTGCCAGCCGAAGTCCTTGACCATGCCGACGACCTCGTACCACTCCTCGCCGGCATACCGGTCGATCTCACCGCTCACGATGCGGATGCGCTGGCCGATCGGGTTGCGGCCGCCGAGCACGTGACGCGCAAACGATTGGTTCACGAGCATCACGCGGCCGGTCTCGAAGTCGAGGGGCTCGAAGTCACGACCGGCAACCAGCGACGTGCCGAAGGTGCCGAAGAAGCCGCGGGACACCTGTACGAGCGTGCTCGTGCGCAGGCCGGTCGCGGGACCGCCGTTCATCGTATCGACCTCGATCCGATACTTGAACTGGTCCATGACCGGTAGCCGGTCGGCGAATGTGACCCGCCCAACACCGGGCTCCGCGCCGAGCCGTCGCTCGAGCTCATCGAGGCTGAGCCGCCCACGCGCAGCAAAGGTGACCGCATCGGTCCCGTGATCTTCGCGGTCCATGCTGACGCTTGCGGTCAGGTATCGCTCTGCACCGATGCCTTCCGCTCTCTGCCGGAACCGGTTCGACTCGAATACGCCACCGGCGGCGAGCGGGAGGAATGCCACGGTGATCGCGACCTGCACGACGATCACCGTGGTCCAGAACCCACCAAACCGGAGACCGGAGCGCGCCGCATACTCGTTGCGAAGCGCATCCTGCACGTTGATCCTCGTGATCCGCAGCGCCGGCAGGATCCCGACAATCGCGGCGCCGAACAGCGTGAGCAGCGCCGCGTAGAGCACGGTGTTCCACGACAGACTGGCGTCGATCCAGAACGGCAACCCTTCACCGCCAGCCAGCAGGCTCAGCGCCCAGCCCAACGAGACTCTCGCGAGCACCAGTCCCAGAATCGCCGCCAACCCGGCCAGCACGAGAGCCTCGACGAACAGCTGCGTGATGATGCGGCCCCGGCTGGCACCGAGCGCGTTTCGAACCGTGATCTCCCAGCCACGCGTCGCCGTCCGAGCGAATACGAGCGTGGCCACGTTCGCGCTGATCACCGC
>CAZFAT010000239.1:0-12260 GCA_964517075.1 uncultured Solibacteraceae bacterium | reverse complement strand
GGCCGTGTCGTACACGCTGAACCCCGCCTCGTATCCACCCGAGCGCAACCTGCTGTTTCGCAACGACGGCCGCGGCGGGTTCCGCGAGGTGGCCGCGTCGCTGGGTGTGGACAACCCCGACGGCCGGAGCCTGAGCGCGCTCTGGCACGACGTGGACGGCGACGGCTGGCTGGATCTGTACGTCGCGAACGACATTTCGGACAACGTGATGTTCCACAACCGCCGCGGACGCTTCGAGGACATCAGCCACGCCGCCTGGGTGGCCGACCATCGCGGCGCGATGGGTCTCGCCGTCGGCGACTGGAACCGGGATGGCGACGACGATCTGTTCGTCAGTCACTGGGTGGCGCAGGAGAACGCGCTGTACGAGTCGCTGCTGGCCGCCGGGAATCGCACACCAGCGCGCCGCTCAGGCGGAACCGCCCCGGCCGATCAGCCCCCGCCGGTGCGTTTCGTCGACACGGCGGACTCCGTGGGGCTCGGCCAGATCTCGTTGCCCATGGTGGGCTGGGGCGCCGAATTCGCCGACTTCGATGCGGATGGCTGGCTGGATCTTGTCGTCGCCAATGGCAGCACGCTCGAGACGGGCAGCCAGCCGCCGGAGCTCAGGCCGCAGTCGCCGTTCCTGTTCTGGAACCAGCGCGGAGAGGCGTTTCACGACCTCGCCCCCCTGTCGCCGCCGCTCGCGCGGCCGTCGGTGGCGCGCGGCCTGGCCGTGGCGGACTACGACAACGACGGCGATGTCGATGTCCTGATCGTCCGCCGCGACCAGGGCGCCGAGCTCCTCAGCAACGACATGCAGCGCGGCCAGTGGCTCGCGGTGCGCCTGCGCAGCCGCGTGCCGGGACACGCGGGCGTGTACGGCCGGGGTCTGGGCGCCCAGCTCGTTGCGCACGTCGGAGAGGCGCGGCTGCGTCGCGCCGTGAGTCCGGCCTCCTACCTGTCGCAGAGCAGTGCCGTCGTCCACTTCGGATTGGGAGCGGCTGGAGCCATCGACCGGTTGGAGGTCCGCTGGCCGGACGGCCGATCATCCACGGTTGGTCCACTGGCCGCGAATCGGACGTGGGAGATCACGGAGGGCGAGGCCGCGCCCCGTGAAGTTCCAGGGTCGGCGCGAGCGCCGGTGGCTTCCGCCGCGCCTTCCGCGCCGCCGCTCGACGATCGCGCGCGGACGATGGCCTTCTGGAACACGCAACGAAGGGCCATGCGCGCGCTGAAGGTCGACAAGGACATGAGCGAGGCCGTGGTTCTGCTGCGGCAGGCACTCGAGTACGACCCGGCGCACGAGGACAGCCGCTACTATCTTGCGACGTCGCTGGCGGCCCTCGGGGAGGTCGAGGCCGCGCTTCGGGAACTCGACGTGCTGCGGCAGCGGAACCCCAACAGCCACCGCGCCTGGTCTCGGTGGGGTGTGCTGCGCGCGCTGGCCTCGCGATCTGCGGCCGACCTGACTGTCGCGGAGACGTCGCTCGAGCGGGCGCGTGCCATCAACCCGGAAGAGACCGGCGCTCTGATCGCGCTGGGCGAGATCGCACTCCTGCAGGGCGACCGGGCCCGAGCCGAGTCGCGGCTGGACGCAGTCTGCGCCACCAATCCCCGCGCGTCGGGCGGCTGGTTCCTGCTCGGCTACCTGCACTGGAAACGCGACGATGCCGCCGGGGCCGTCGAACGGCTGAAGCGGACGCGCGCCTCGCTCCGCCCGGACTGGAAGCCGCGCGGCGCCACGGCCGAGGGCGATGTGGCCGTGCAAGCGCACGAGGACGTCACGCCGCTCTCACGATTCCTCGAGGGCTGGAACGGCAGCGAACGTCCGGCCGACGCCTACGCGGACCTCGACCGGTATCTCACGGCACAGCGCCGGTAAGTGCCGATCCGCCTGGGTAGGCGGCGGGCTTCAGCCCGCCGCGACACGCGTTCAGGTCCGCGTGATCAGATGCTGTCAATCTTCAATCGTCATTGAAGCAATCCTCAATCAATCATCAATGACCCGATCGACAATCGTCAATTCAGGTACCCGTCACTGTCCCGCCCTGCGGAGCATGAACAGCAGATACGCGGCGTTGACGCCGACGCCGCCGAGGAGCAGCGAGGCCGCGAGCGCGACAGCGCGCGGTTCGTGGGTGGCCAGCCCCCCGGCGAGCAGCGGCACGCCCGCGGTCCACAGCAGGAAGATGACGCGAGCCGGGCCGGCGGAGGGCAGCGCGTTGGCGGCCCAGGCGGGCTGGGCGCCGTTCAGCGCCGCCCGGGCGCGATACCACGCGTACAGCGGTACCAGCCGGCCCTGCATCCCGACGACCATCTGCGTGAGGAAGCCCACGAGCCCCGCCACCCCATAGACCCAGGCGACGGTGAGGAACCGGTCGCCGGGCACGCCGACGGCCAGCGCCAGCCCGAGCGAAATCGCCACGAGCAGCCAGAGCATGGCCGCATGCGACTGCCAGACGGACCAGTCGCGGCTCGGGAGCGCGGGCGGGCGCGGCAGCCGACGCTTCAGCGTGCGGCGAATCATCGTGACGAAGCTGCCGAAGCCGCCGGCGATCAGCATCGCGCCGAGGGGCAGCCAGGCTGACCCGCTCACGAGAGCCCACGCGACGACGATCAGGCCCGTTTCAAGCAGTACGGCACTCACGGCGAGCCGCGGGCCGGTGGGCATCGCGGCGGGCAGGAACATCGGAATCAGCCGGTAGGCCAGGCCGACGACCATCATCGTGGCCCAGCCGATGGATGCCAGGTGAACGTGCGCGAACATCAGGGCCATGGGTGAGACCAGAAACCCTTGCGACTGGTTCAGGCCGATGAGCACGCCGATAACGGCCGCGGCGAGGATGTTGGCAAAGGCGAGCCCGACGTGCAGCGCGACCGGCCACGGCACGTCGGCGCGCGGCAGTCCGCGAACGACGCGCCCTCCGATCCAGAGAATCGTCGCCGTCACCATGCCCGCGCTCCAGGCCATGCCTTCGTAGGTGCCCAGCCAGAAGTGCGCCACCATGCCCGCGACGCCAATCGCGAACGAGCCGAACGCGACCCAGTCGGTCCGTCCGACGGGCAGCGGCAGCCCAAGGGTAAGCGGCGCGACGATGTGCAGCGCGCCGAGAATGGAACCGGTGATCCACGAGACCGTGATCAGGTGGACGAGCGCGATCATCCGCGGGTGATAGAAGGACCCGCCGGGCAGATCGGGCCTGATCGCGAGCGCGGCGAAGGCCACGACGAGCCCGGCGTGCGCGAGCGTGAAATAGGCGATTGGCAGCGCCGAGGTGGGAGAGCGATCCGGCCGGCGCCTCACACGTCCTTCTCGGAGTCCATCAGGTCGTCGACGGACGTCAGGCGGCCGTTAAGTCCGATGGGGAACCACAGCCCGATGGCCTCGATGGCGGCATCCGGTGACGCTATTCCAGGCCGCATCGATCCGCAAGCCGCGAGGCCGGGGCGCTGGAACACACAGGCACCCTGGTTCTCTCACCGTCCGGCCGCCGCTGGCGGGCGGCGGCGCCAATCAGAGCGTCACGACGACTTCGAGGTACTCAGAAGGAATCACAAGGGACCCGCGGCCGCGATTCGAGCGTTCGAGCAACTCCATCAGCGCGTGGTGAAGCGCGGCCTGTCCCGCCTCGTCCAGTGCGGCGAACGCCTTGAGTGTTGGTCCGTAATAGGTGCGAAACACGTCAATCCAGTGCGAGGCGGACTGGTAGCGGAACGCGTAGTGGCGACGTTCCACGCGGATGTCGGTCGCCTGGGTCCCGAACAGCTCCTGCAACCGTGCCTCTGTGCCCCAGGCCACGGCCGGCCGCACGCGAGCGGGCGGCGGAACAGACGAACCCACCACCTTGAAGAGCTGCCCGATGAACCCTTCGGGCGTCCAATTGGCGAGGCCAATCCGGCCGCCGCGCCTGACGACGCGCATGAGTTCAGATGCCGCGCGTTCCTGATTGGGCGCAAACATCACGCCAAAGGTCGACAGCGCCACGTCGAACGTGCCATCCGGAAAGGGCAGCCGTTCGACATCCGCGACCTGGAATGTCACCGGCAGCTGATCCGCCTCGGCCCGCCGGCGGCCCTGTTCGAGCAGCGCCGGCACGTAGTCCGTGGACGTGACGTCGGCGAACCGCCGCGCCGCCGCCAGCGACGCGTTGCCGTTGCCCGCGGCCACGTCGATGACCTTGTCGATCGCGGCGAGATCGACCGCCTCGCACAGCAGTTCGCCGGCAATCTGCAGGCGCGTGCCAATCTGGCTGTAGTCTCCCGATCCCCACATCGCCTGCTGGCGCACCTTGAGCGCTTCGAAGTCTGGTGGGGGAACGACCTGGCTGCTCACGGACGTGACGGGCGCATTCGTCGGCTGCATATCATCTGCTCCTTGGGAAGACTTCAGCCCTTGACCGCAAGCAGCGAGATGCTGCGCACGCCGTAGGTCCGCGAGGCGCCTTGCGCGCTCTTCGATAGGAACCGGTATTCGGGATTGGCCGACATCACCCGGACGCACAATCCCGCCGATTCGATCGCGCCCACGTACTCATCGATTTGCATCGCGCCGCCGATGCAGGCAGCCCACAGCGTCGCGTTGCAGGTCACGTTGGACGGCAGCGGCTTCTCCGTGACGATGTCCGATAGCGCGAGCCGTCCGCCTGGCGTCAGCACTCGGGCCGCTTCGCGAAACACGGCCGCCTTGTCAGCCGCCAGGTTGATGACGCCGTTGCTGATGACCGCATTGGTCGATTCGTCGGACAACCCGGTTGCGTCGATGTAAGCCTTCCGAAACCGGACGTGACTGGCCCCGCTCGCCTGACGCAACCGCTCGGCCTTGGCCAACTGCGCATCGGTCATGTCGATCCCGATGACGGCCCCGGCTGACCCGACGCGGCCTGCGGCCACAAAGGCGTCCATCCCCGACCCGCTGCCCAGATCGACCACGGTCTCGCCAGGCCGCAGGCCGAGCAGGTCGAAGTAGTACCCGACGCCGGCGAACGACTCGACCGCCTGGGCTGGAATGGCGTCGAGATCGGCCGGCGCGTAGCCCAGTCGCTCGGCCAATGCCCGCCCGAGGTCGAAATGAAAGTTCCCGCCGGGATGTTCGGCCACGGCCTGGTACATCGCCTTCACTTTGCCTTCCAGTTCCGTGACGTTCACCTGAAGGTCATTGCCGGTCGCCGTCGTTGCCATCTCATCCTCCATCTGCTCTGGTGCGCCGCTCCCCGCGAGCGTCGTTGCACCACGGAGGACGCGGGGGGGCGCCCAGGAGTTCCAGGGGAGGGGACCCGACGTGCACATCGTGCCCCGCCACGCGATCTCGGACATAATCCGCAGCGGAGCAGCCGGGACGGGGGGCCGTGGGGCGCCACACGCCGTTCGCCCCCCTGAATTGGAACCATCTGGACGCCTGCTGCGTCCTTGCGGAGGGCGTGGATGCCGATAGCCAAGGAGGCGTTCGAGACCGAGGTCATGGCGCTCCTCGGGCGACTCCATGGCGTCGCGCGGCGCCTGACGCGAAATGACGCGGATGCCGAGGATCTGGTGAGCGAGACGATCTCGCGGGCGTGGCGCGCGCGCGCGTCGCTCGATGACGACGGGGCGTTCCGGGGCTGGATCTTCCGAATCCTGAACAATACGTTCATCAGCGAGCAGCGCCGGCGGCTCGCCCGCCCGCAATTCGAGCCCTTCGACGAGGGAACCTGCGACGAGTCGCAGCCCTTTTCAGTGTTCGATCAGCTGCATCAGCCGTTCCTCCTCTGGTTCTCGAACCCCGAGCAAGAGTTCCTGGATCGGCTGCTTCGCGAGGACCTGGACCGCGCCCTGGCCGCGCTGCCGGACCACTACCGCATCGTCGTCATTCTGTCGGACCTCGAGGAGTTCACCTACGCCGAGATTGCCAGCACGCTGAACATCCCGATCGGCACCGTCCGGTCGCGTCTGGCTCGGGCGCGCTGTGCATTGCAGAAGACATTGTGGCGTCAGGCGCAGGCCTACGGGCTGCGCGTGAATCGGTCCGGCGCCACAGCCACCACGGGAGGCCTGTCGTGAACGACCCGATGCTCACCTGTGAGCAGGTGCTCGAACGCATCCTGGACTTCATCGATCGAGAGCTGACCGACGACGAACGCGGACGGCTCGAGCGCCACCTGCAGACGTGTCGAAGCTGTTTTTCCCGCGTCGAGTTCGAACGTCGGCTCAAGACGCGCCTGACGGATCTGGCGCGGGAGGATGCGCCGGCGTCGATGCGGGAACGCGTGACCCGACTGATTGACGGCTTCTGACATACCGGACCTCAGGCGCGAAGGCAGGGCTCTATGGTGGCGATCTTCAGCGACAAGAAAGCCTTTATCTTCCAGGCCGTGCAGGACATGTACACGGACGTCGCCACCCAGCCGGGGAAAGCCTTCCACTTTCCCACCGGCCGGCTGGCGTGCCTGTTCGTCGGCTATCCGCCGGCCGAGCTCGATCGCGTGCCGGCCGCGGCGACCGAGTCGTTTGCGGGCGTGGGGTACCCGTTCGCGGCGGGGGGCATCCGCCACGGTGACACGGTGCTGGACATCGGGTCCGGCGCGGGCACCGACACTCTGATCGCCAGCGCGCTCGTCGGACCACGGGGCACGGCGCTCGGGCTCGACATGACGGCGGCCATGCGCGCCAAGTTGCAGGACAACCTCGCGGCCATGGGGGCCACCAACGTTCGCGTGCTCGAGGGCAATGCCGAAGCGATTCCGCTACCCGATGCTTGCGTGGATGTGGTGACCAGTAACGGCGTGCTGAACCTCGTCCCCGACAAGGCGCTGGCCTTTTCCGAGATCGCCCGCGTCCTGAAGCCAGAGGGACGGGTCCAGATCGCCGACATTGCGCTCGGCCAGCCGGTCTCCGAGAAATCGCGGCTGGATCCCAGACTGTGGGCTGAGTGCATTGTCGGTGCCGTCGTCGAAGAACAGTACGTCGCCTGGTTGCGGGCCGCGGGGCTCGAGGTCGAGATTCTCAGTCGCTTCGACTACTTCGCCGGCAGCATCAGCGAAAGCACCCGACGCGTGGCCCATGGACTTGGAGCGCATTCGATCGTGCTCCGGGGCGTCAAGGGGTAGGTACTGTGAAGTCCTGCCTCGGTCCCGTGTCCTTCGCGCTTGCCGTCCTGCTCGGGTGGTCGGCCCTCGCCGGCGCTCAACGTCCGGCTGGGGCGACGAGCGTGCCGTGGGCCCGCGTGCTGCAGCAGCCGGACGCGTGGTACGGCAGCGACGAGGCCCGGCGCGTTGCCGACAACGTGCTGCGGTATCAGCACGTCGACGGCGGCTGGCCGAAAAACGTCGACATGACGGTGCCGCCGGGACCGTCCCCGAGCCCGTCGAGCGATCCATCGGGCTCGACGATCGACAACAGTGCGACGACGACCCAGGTGCGGCTCCTGGCCCGGGTGGCGTACGCGTCTGGCGAGGTTCGATATCGCGAGGGCGCCGGCCGCGGCCTCGGGTACCTGCTTGCGGCGCAGTATCAGACCGGCGGCTGGCCACAGGAATATCCCGTCCGGACCAATTACACGCGGCGCATCACGTTCAACGACAACGCGATGGTCAACGTCATGGCGCTGCTGGATGAGGCCGCTGGCGGCGCGCCCCTCTGGGGGTTCGTTGATGCCGCCACGCGGGACCGGGCGCGCGCGGCGGTTGACCGCGGGATCGACGTGACGCTGCGCATGCAAGTCCGCGTCGCTGGCCGGCTCACCGCGTGGTGCGCCCAGCACGACGAGGTGACGCTCGAGCCGCGCGGCGCGCGCACCTACGAGCACCCATCGCTCAGCGGCATGGAGACCGTCGGCATCGTTCGCTTCCTCATGCAGCGGGCGGCGCCGAACGATGCCCGTCTCGCGCCGGCCATCGAGGCGGCCGTCGGGTGGCTCGATGCCGTCAAGCTGACCGGCGTCCGGCTGCACGAGGCGCCGGCCCCGGCGACGCCGCGAGGCTGGGACCGTGTGCTGCTGGCCGATCCAGCGGCCCCGCCGCTCTGGGCGCGCTTCTATGAGATCGGCACCAACCGGCCCATCTATTCGGGCCGGGACGGCGTGATTCGCTACCGGCTCGACGAGATTGAGTACGAACGCCGCACCGGCTATGCCTGGGTGGGGGACTGGCCGCGCACGCTCGTCGAGCGCGAGTATCCCGCTTGGCGCGCGCGCCGTTGACGGCGTCCATCATCCATTCTGGCGATCGTCAAGCCAGCCCATCGGTTTCCGGCCAATGGCCTGCACTGGCTCCTCGGCCTGGTTCGGCTCGCCAACGGTGCGATTGAGGAGGCCGCTTCCGAGTTCGATCGCGAGCTGACGTCACGGGGCAGCGAGATGTACGCCGCGGAGTACATGATGGACGCCGACGACGGGCACGGTTTCGCGCGCCTGGCTGCCGGCGACTCCGCGGGCGCCGAGACACTGTTCCGCCAGGCGCTGGGGATTGCGCCGAATCACGCGCGGTCGCTGATCGGCGTCGGCCTGGCGTGCGACCGGATGGACAGCCGCGGACGAGCCCAGGAGGCGCGGCGGCTCGCCGCGCTGGCCATCGAGGCGCTTCAAGGCAGCGGCCGCACCGTGGAGGCCGCCATGTCCTCGGCGCTGTCAGACGCGGCGTACGGGCGGTTCGATGCCGCGGCCGCGGCCCTCGCTCGTCTGCTGGACGAGGCTCCGCCAGGGTTTGCCGGCTGGACGATTCCCATCGAGCCGCTGCTCGAGCCGCTCCGGGATCGACCCTCGCACCGGTCGGTGCTCGACCGGCTGACTGCGCGACTGACCTGAACAGCCACCAGGATCTGGCGCGGGACGACCGCGAGCCGGCGGCTCACGGATCCTGGGCCGTTTTGGGAAACATGTAGGTCGAGCGGGCCTCGCGACGCGGCACGGGGTTCGGATAGTAGCGGGCCTTCCACGCCTCGTGCAGCCCGAGCAACTCCTTCACCGTTTCGGGATGCAGGGCTGCAAGATCCTGGTCCTCGCCCACGTCCTCGGCGGGTCGATACAGGCGCGGCGCGCGATAGTAGCGATGCACGAGCTTCCAGTCGCCGGCGAGCACCGCGGCATTGTCCTGGTTTTCCCAATGCAGGGCGCCCTCACGCGCGAACGGTTCGCCGCGTAACAGCGGCAGGATCGATTGCCCGTGAATCTCGTGTCCCGAGGCCGGCGGCTGCCGGGCTGCCTCCATCAGCGTCGGCAGGATGTCCATCGTGATCGCGGGGGTGTCGCGCACGGTTCCCGCGGGCAGGCGGCCCGGCCATCGGGCGATGAACGGCACGCGCACGCCGCCGTCGTGCGCCCCGAACTTGTAGCCGCGCAGCGGCCCGTTGGAGTAGTCGGCGCCTTCGGGACCGTAGCTGTTCGGCTCGGCCGACGGACCGTTGTCGGATGTGAAAACCACGAGCGTGTTGTCGGCGATCTGCAGTTCGTCCAGCGTGGCGAGGACGCGGCCGATGCCCTGATCGAGCTGTTCCACCATGGCGGCATAGACGGCGAACACTCCGCGATCGGCAAAGCGGCGGCGATACTTGTAGACGAGTTCGGCCGGCGCCTCGAGCGGGTAGTGGGGCGCGTTGTAGGCCAGATAGAGCACGACCGGCCGATCGGCCCGCACATCGCGCCGGAGATACTCGATGGCCTTGTCCGTCAACCGATCGGTATAGTGCCCGCCCTGGACCTGGATCGGCGTCTCGTTGTGCATCGTCCCCCGCACCTGCCAGAACTGCGGCGTGCCCAGGAGCGATCCCCAGAACTCATCGAAGCCGTGCTGGCGCGGCCCGTCGGTCGAACCGAAGCCGAGGTGCCATTTGCCGACCGCGAGACTGCGATAGCCGGCGGGCTTCAGCGCCTCGGGAATCGTGATCGCTGCGTGATCGAGCGCGAGCACCGGGACATTGCCGCGCACCGCCGGGCTCGCCAGTTCCGGCATGCCGACGCTGTGCGGATACCGTCCCGTGAGGAGCGCCGCGCGGGTCGGTGAACACATCGCCGCCGACGCATAGAACCGGGTGAGCTTGACGCCCTGGGTGGCGAGGCGGTCGAGATTCGGCGTGTCGATCTCCGAGCTGTTCTGCCCGAGATCGGCCCAGCCCATGTCGTCGGCGAGGATGACGACGATGTTGGGTGGCGGCGCGCCGGCCTGGCCGGCGGCGGTTGCGAGGGCGCCGAGGGCGACGAAGAGACACATGAGTGCGCAGGTAATGGCTCTCAATCCTCAATCCTCCCAATCGTCATTCCTCAATCCAATCATCAATGACCCGATCGACAAAGCGTCGATTCAGGAGTCCACCAAGGAGGGTTGCTGATCGAACGCCATCTGCCGCTGGACCATGCCGTAGTACACCCCACGCGCCGCCATGAGCGTCTCGTGCGTGCCTTGCTCGATGACGCGGCCGTCGTCCATCAACAGGATTACATCGGCCCGCCGGATCGTGGACAGCCGATGCGCGATCACGAACGTCGTCCGGCCGGCGAGCAGCGTGGCCATCGAGGCCTGAATGAGCTGCTCGCTCTCGGTGTCCAGGTTGCTCGTCGCTTCGTCGAGGATGAGGATCTGCGGCGAGGCGAGAATCGCCCGAGCGATGGCGAGCCGCTGCTGCTGGCCGCCCGACAGCTTGACCCCGCGCTCGCCGACGAAGGTCCCGTAGCCGTCCGGTAGTTTCTCGATGAATTCGTGGGCGTTGGCTTGCCGGGCGGCGTCTTCGACCTCGGCATCCGTCGCGTCGTGGCGGCCGTAGGCGATGTTGTCGCGCGCCGATCCATCGAACAGAAAGACGTCTTGCTGCACGATGGCCAGCAACTCACGGTAAGTGCGCAGGCGGAACTGCCGGATGTCCGTGCCGTTGAGCAGAATCCGGCCCCGGGTCGGGTCGTGGAAGCGCGCCACGAGGTCGGTCACGGTCGTCTTGCCGGCCCCGCTGCGGCCGACCAGGGCGACCACGGATCCGCCGGGCACGAGGACGTTGAAGTCCCGGATCACGGGCCGATCCTCGCGATACTCGAACCCGACGTGCTCGAACCGAATCTCCCGGACCAGGCGAGGCGCATCCACGGCGTCCGGCCGGTCGGGCTTGTCCGCCTCGAGCGCCAGCACTTCGAAGACGCGCTCCATCGCGGCGAGCGACCGCTGCAGTTCGGAGAACGAGTTGACGATCTGCCAGACCGGCGTGAGCAGCAGGAACGTGTACCACTGGAACGCCATGATATCGCCGACCGAAGCGCGGCCCGTGAGGCTCAGGTAGCCGCCGTACCAGACGATCACCACGCTCACGCCGCTCACGAGCAGGCCCCACGACGTCCAGAGCACCAGCTCGCGGCGGTGGGCGAACAGTTCCTTGCGCAGCACCGTGTGTCGGCCACGCAGATACTCGAGCAGTTCGCGCACCTCGCGCCCGAAGGCGCGGACGACGCGAATGCCGGAGAACGTCTCGCCGACGCGCCCGTCGATCTCCTCGACGTCCTTCCGGACGGTCCGGTAGATCGGCCGGATGCGGCGGGCCGACCCGAAACTGATGAGCATGGCGCCGGGAATGACGGCCATGGCCGTCAGCGCCAGGCGCCAGTTGAGGCTCAGCAGGATGCCGATGGCCATCAGCAGGCGCAGGACCGAGATCGCCGGCGAAACGATGGCCATCTGCAGCAGGCCGGTCGTGGTGTCCACGTCGCCCGTCAGGCGCGAGAGGATACCGCCGGTCTTCATGTCCCAGAGCCGGGACATCGGGAGGTGGAGCAGCCGATCGAACAGCGAGCGCCGCAGCGACAGCATGACGCGCACGTTCAGCAGCCGCTGGCGGTAGTCCTTGACCACGCCCACCAGGCTCGAACACACCACGACGCCGAGGAAGGCCGCCCCGGCCCAGTTCAAACGAATGAGCCGCACGGAGACGTCCAGGTCGGTCTCGAGCAGCACGCCGTCGATGATGAACCGCATGAACAGCGGTTCGATCATCTGCAGGCCGGCCACTATCAGGGCCAGGACGAAGACGCCGGCCACCGCGGCCCGATGCGGCCAGAGCCAGCGGAGGTACTCGCGCAGGTACTGGCGCCGGGCGCCGCGCGGCAGGATCGAGGTCTCCGCCGGCGGCTCGGCCGGCGCCACGCCGGGGCCCTCAACCGGCGCCGGCGTTGTCTCGCGATGAACGTCCGGGTCGAGGCGTCTGGCGCGGTAATCCTCGACGAAGCCTCGATAGCGCTGACGCGACGACGTGCGGTGCGCGCGGGACATCGGGGTCGATTGTATGGTGAGGCGAATGAAAATGACGTCGGGCGTAATTTCCGTGAAAGAGTG
>CAZFAT010000238.1:0-7189 GCA_964517075.1 uncultured Solibacteraceae bacterium | reverse complement strand
CGTCCTCGCCGTGGCAGGTAAAGCAGAGCTCCTGATACACCGTGGCGCCCCGCTCGAGCGTGGCGCGATCGGCGGCGCTCAGCCCGGCCCCGCCCCCACGCCCGGCCGTCGGCGGATTGAGAATGCGGTTCGCCACGAACTGCACGCCGCGCGGGGGCTGCCCATCGACGACGGCCTGCACGGCACGCCCGGTGTCGGCAATCTTCAGGATGTTCAGAGTCAGCATCGCCTGGATGACAACATCGACGTCGGAGTCCCCGGTCAGCGCGAGATAGTCGGCGGCGAGCGCGCGATCGCCCTCCTTGTAGAGCGTTTCGCTGGCACGAATGGCGGCCACGCGGAGGGCCGGATCCGCGTCGCGCAGCGCTTCCCGCACCACGGGGGACGTGAGGGCGCCCAGCCCCTCGAGCGTCCAGAGCGCGTGAATGCGCGCGAGCGGGTTCCGCGATGTGCGCACCATGCGCTCGAGCGCAGGCGCGACCGAACGATCCTGGCTCAGCACGATCAGCTGCTGCGCAGTGTCGCGCCACCAGCCATTCGGGTGCGCGAGGTGAGTCACGAGCTCGGCGGGCCGCTGATCCAGCATCCGCGGGCGCGTGCGGTCACGCGCCATGCCGTCGTAGGTCAGCCGCCAGATGCGGCCGTGGCCGCTCACGACCTTGTCGAGGCCGTGCTGCCGGATTTTTGCCCGGAGGTAGGTCCCCTCCTTCGCCCACTGCGCGCCCTCGATGATGCCCCGGTACATGTCCGCGATGTAGAGGGCGCCGTCGGGCCCCGCGGCCACGTCCACGGGCCGGAACAGCGGGTCGAGCGATCGGATGAACTCCGAACGCGGGTAGACGTTCTGAAGCTGGGTGAGACCTCCGTTCTTCACCGGCCGCAGCCGCCGGACGATGCGGCCGACGACCTCGCCGTAGAGGTAGTCGCCGACGAGGTCGGGCGGCAGCCGATCGCCCCGGTAGATCTCACTCCCTGCCGATGCCGTCGAATAGATCAGCGAGCCGTCGGGCAGCCGCGTATGCGGCAGACCCTGCTGGATGTCGCCCGTGAGAACCGGCGCGCCCCAGAGAATGTTCAGGTTCGGCTCGAGCTGATCGGGCGCGGCGAAGTTGCCGTAGCGGATCGGAAACTGGAAGTAGCCCGGCAGGCCGCTGGATCCCCCCTGGAAGTAGAGCTTGCCGTGATTGTCCTGGCTGACGCCCCATTGCGCGCCGTTCGGTGCCGTGGGCTCGCGCAACAGGCCGTGCGGCGTCCAGCGGACGCGGTAGGCGTTGACGGTGCTGTAGAGCCAGTTGTCCATCGCCCAGAACAGGCTGCTCGGCTGAATCTCCATCGTGCCGGCGCGTCCGAAACCGGCCGTGAACAGCTCGCGGCGATCCGCCACCCCGTCACCATTCGTGTCCGAGTACTTCCACACCTCGTCCGCGTTCGTTTCCATGGTGAGGATGGCGCCCGCGCCGAACGGCAGCACGAATCGCGGGAACACGAGCTTGTCCACGAACACGGTGTGGCGCTCGTAGACACCGTCGTTGTCGCGGTCCTCGTGCAAGGAAATGCGGCCGTCGGGCGGGACGAGATCGATGCCGTCGAGCGTCTGGACGTAGCCGCGCAGCTCGACGACGAACATGCGGCCGTTGCCGTCGAACGCGATCTGCCCGGGGTCCTCGATGATCGGATCGGCCAGCACGGGCTCCATCCGATACCCGGGCGGCAACCAGAACGTTTTCGCCTGCTCATCGGGACGCCGCGCCACCACCGGCGTTGCCGGCGTGAGGTCGGCCCCGGCATTCGCCGGATGGTCGAGCTCCGGGGCGCCGACCACGCCGCGACCGCGGCCCGCCGGCGCGGCGCCTCTCGCGGCCGGAGTCTGCGCTTGTGTGGCCGCCTGTGGCATTTCCGCGCGAAAGCGTGTGACGAGCGGCCCGGCGCCCAACAGGGCGACGAAGAGCGCCGCGGCGGCGATCCCAGTCCTCATTACGAGGGTCCCGGCGCGGCGCGCCACATGCCGAGCAGATCGTACAGATGCACGAGATGGCGCTCGATCAGGCGTTCGCCGGCGCCGACTTCGACGCGCGTGGACGTCGAGTCCGCACCGTATCCACCCTGGGCCGCCGACCGGATGTCGGGCAGGTACCCGGCCCACACGCCGCCAGCCGCGTAGGTGTAGCCGTACAGCAGCGGGAAGGCGGCGTCCGCTTCCTGCTTCCAGCGCGTCTGCAGGCGATGAAGCGGCTCACCGGGCAGCGTCGCAATGGCGATCTCGCGGCCGATGGAGACCGTCGCGATGCCGAGTTCGTGCCGGCGGGTTGGATCCCAGCGATCCGCGAACGTCAGCAGGTCACGTCGCGCGCGGATGGGGAGACTCGGCGCGGGTATGGCGCGCAGCGTGGTCCGCGACTTCAGCACCTCGGCGGCCAGCAGGTCGCCCATGCGCGCCACCAGCGCGAAATCCTCCTCCTCGCGCCCCGTGCGCCCCTGGAAGATCGGGTTCACGTCGCCCGCGCCGCCCTGGATGAACATCGCCTGGACGCCCGGGACCGCCTTCTCGATCGCCGCCTGCATCGCGCCGGGATAGTCCGCGGAGTACTTGCAGTTGGTCGGCCCGAGCACGACCGAGTGCACGCCGTAGTGCACCAGCATCGCCCGCGGCGTGTCCGCCTCGTCGCGCACTTCCAGCACCTGGAACTCGCTGTCCAGCGGGCCGAGCGGCCGCCGCTCGAGGTTGTCGAACAGCGCGCGGCTCCGGCCGTGCTCGCGCGGCAGCAGACGGTTGTAGCCGAGCGTGATTTCCCCGCGGCCCGTGTGCAGCCGGGCCGGAAACATCGCGTCCGACGCGCGGCGCACGGCATCGGTGATCTTCCGCTCGAGCTCCGCGCGGTACACCGCGCCGCCGTCGGGCGTGGCGCCCAGCGGCGACGTGGGCGCCGAACTGGACGGCACGAACTGCGGGGCGGAGTGCGTGTGCGTGGCCGACAGCAGGACGGCATCGAGCCCGAATGTCTGCCGGAGCTCCGTTACGAGACGCGGCGACACGAAGGACCCGAGATCCATCGCGACGATCGCCACGCGCACGGGTCCGCTCGCCAGGACGACCACCTTGGCCATCAGCGGATCGTGCACGCCGTTGGCCGGTCCGCACTTGCGGTTCGCGTAGCCGTACATCGGCAGGAAGGCCGACGGCGTCACGTCGACGGACGCGATGCCCGCCCGCAGGTCCGCGCGCTGCCAGGTCCTGGTGGCGCCGTCGGCGGTCACCGCCAGTCGTGTGCCGTTGGCCGACAGCTCGAATCGCTCCACACCGGCGGGCTCGGTCGTCGTGCGGACTTCAATCGCCTGCCCGTCCCATCCCGTGATGGTGCGCGTGGTGTCAGTCCGCGCGACCCCATCGGTCGCCAGAAAGCGCGTCGTCCCGCCGGACTGGATGATCAGGATGGGATCGCGGTGGTCGATGTCGAGATACTGGTCGCCGAGCTGCCAGCGCCCGGACAGATCGGGCTTGTCGGCGGCCGTCAGCGCCAGAGTGCCCGCGGCGACCAGCAGAACGAGGATCAGTCCCCGTCTCATCATCATCTCCTGTGCCCGCGCGGAACGCGCAGGTGGCCTCAGTTCCGGGAGTCGAGCCGATAGTACGCGTACGTCAGCGTCCACGTGAACTCCTGGCCGGGATCGAGGGCAACGGCGATGAAGGGCTCGACGGCAATCGTCGTGCGCATCGACCAGAGCGCCGCGTTCGCCATGGGACGATCGGCAGTCATGCGCACGCCGGCGCGGGCGGTGGCGTGCTCGATGCGGAAGTCGTAGTCCGCGGCCACTGATCCGAAGCCCGCGAGCGGCGTCGAGACGACCTCGTTCGACGCCAGCGCCCGGAGGTAGACGACCTGCCGACCTCGAATGGCCGCCAGGGCACTGTTGGGCGGCCGCGTCGAGGTGATGTCGTACGGCGCCGTGATGACGAACCGCTCATCGATCGGCAGACCATCGAGCGTGAGGAAGTTATGGTTATAGACGCTGTTCTCAATCCGCCGAGTGCCTGTGTTCCTGAGGCGGTGCTCGAGCCGCATCTCGGGCCGGCCCGCGCTCAGCCGGACGGTCTTGACGTAGGTGTAGCCGTAGCCCGACGAGGGATCGCGGACGTCCTGGGTGAAGGTGACGGCGTCCGTTCCGGTCTCGACCGTCCGCCGGCCGATGTCCACGATGTCGTAGAGCCGATAGTTGCTGTAGGGACCGCCCTCGGCCGGCTTGCGGAGCACGCCGACGCCAATCTTCATGAACGTCCCGCCGGGCGCGGCTTCGTCGTAGCCGAGGTTGCGCTGAAACTCCTCCACCGGTCCGGTGATGGCGGTGTTCGGTCCGGCGATGACCTCGCTCGCGGTGGCCGTGTAGTCGCGCAGCGCGGGATCGGTGCCCGTGAACCACGGCGCGTAGAACACATGCGTCCGGTACTCGAGGCGCCCGATGACCCCGGCCCAGTCGAATCGCGTCCCGCGGAAGTACCCCCGCTCCGCGTCTGGCAGGTAGATGAGGACTTTCAGCTCGCCGTTGGCTATCTCGACCTGAGGGGCCCGCGCGGCCTGCGCGCCGGAGCGAGTCATCGGAAGAACGGCCAGCATCGCCGACACGAGAACGGCTTTCACGCGGGTGGTCATGACGCCTCCGGCTGGCCGGCGACAGCAGGGTAGCACGGCAGCCTGGGGCTAGCCCGGCGGCCTTCGGGCGGCGTCGCCGGCCGGTGTGCGCAGCCCGAGTCGCTCCCTTTCGGCCCGCAGGAAGAAGCTGCCCCGGGTGACGATGAGGTCGCCGCTGGCCAAGCCGGACAGAACTTCGACCCGATCGCCGTCGGACGCGCCAAGACGGACCTCACGCTCGATGAAAAGACCCTCGCCGCTCGAACTGGCGATGTAGACAACCGTGCGATCGCCGATCTGCTGGAGTGCGGTCCTCGGGATCACCGGGATCGCGGTCTCCGCATTGGCGGGCTGCACACGCACGTTGGCGTACATGCCGAGCCGAAGGCGCCCGCCGCGATTGGGCACCTCGACCCGCAGCCGCGCGGTCCGGGTGGCCGTGGCGATCTGCGGATCGATGTAGCTCACTGCCCCGGTGAGCGCGATGCCAGGCTCCGCGGCCGTGGTCACCGACGCAGGCGAGCCGACGCGCACGCGGCCAAGGTCCTGCTCGGACACGTCGGCGATCACCCACACCGTCGACAGATCGACGACGGTGAACAGGGGCATCGACGGATCGACATTGAGCCCGACGTTCACGGACCGTGCGGTAACGACGCCGTCGATCGGGGCTGGAACGTCGATGATGGCCGAGCTCACCGGAGCCGGCTCGCCGGACGGCGGGAGGTCACCGCCCAGCAGTTCCAGTCTGGCCCGCGCACTCGCGACCTCGGCGACCTGCGCGGCATGATCGGCATGCGCGCGTTCGAGTTCCTGCCGGCTCGCCGCGCCGATGCCGGCGAGCTCCGACGTCCGCTGCAGTTCCCGGTCGTGCGCGTCGAGCTGCGCACGGGCGGCGACGTAGCGCGCGTGGGCATCCGCCAGGTCGGGACTGTAGATCCTGGCGAGGACCTGCCCGCGACGGACGTGTTCGCCAAGCTCGGCGTGCACGCTCGTGACGCGCCCGCCGGCGAGGGGCGTGACCGCGACCTGCCGATAGGCATGCGGCTCGATCACGCCGGGCAGACGAAGAGACGCGGCCGCACCACCAGCCTCGACCGGCGCAAGCCCGATCCCCGCGCGCTCGATCGCTGCTCGCGAGATCGGCACCTGGACGTCGGGCCAGGACGCGGCATGGCCGGCGTGCGACGCCGGCTCTGATGAACCTCCGCCAGCGGGACCCGTCGGCTGACCGGTCGGACCCGTCGCGTGTGTCGGCGCATGAACCGCCTCCGTCTGCCCACCGGCTGACGAGCGCATCACGACGTAAGTGGCGGCGGATCCTGCCGCGGCGAGCGCCAGCCCACCGGCGACGGCGACGAGCCAATTCTTGTGGACGGCTCCTTGCACGGTCATCGGACTTCTCCCAGCGCCCGGCCGAGCGCCGTGCGCGCTTCCCAGGCCGCTCGCAGCGACTCGGTGTACGCCCGTTCGACCTCGAGCCATCGCCGCTCTTCGGCCAGCACCTCGAATACGGTCACCCGGCCAAGAGCGTAGCTCTGGCGCACCACGTCCAGGTTCTGGCGCGCGAGCGCACGCGCCCCGGCGCGATAGGCCGCGACGGCCTGCCCGGCGGCGAGCGCCTGTGCCCGCGCCGCGGCGACCTCGCTTCGTGCCTCGAGCGATGCCGCCCGATGACTCGCCAGGGCGGCGGCGCGTTCCGCCTCGGCGGCCTGCACGTCGCCCTGGCCGCGGTTGAGAACCGGCAGCGCCAGCCGGGCGCCAAACGCGACGAACTGCATGGACCCGCGCACGCGCTCCAGGCTGCCCCCCGCCGAAAACCCCAGCTGCGGAAAGCCGGCGTCCATCCGCATGTAGGCGCCAAAGAGACCGAGATCGACCCGGCCGGCCTGTCGCGCGAGATCGATCCTGGCCTCGGCCGTGTCAACGAGCGCGAGCGCCTTCTGCACGTCGGGACGCTCGTCGATGGCCGCCGCGTCGCGCGCCGGCTCGGGGCCGGGAGGGAGCGCGTCCGGCACGAGACGCTCGAGGTCGCCGCTCAAGCGCAGCGGCTCACCCGGTTCGATGCCCAGCCAGCGCTTCAACTCGATCAGCGCTGCCTCAGTGCGGCCGACCTGCCGCAGGCGCTCGACCTCGACCCGGCTCACCTCGACCTCGACCAGGTCGCGGTCGAGTGGCGGCGCGGCGCCTGCCTTCACACGCGCTCGCAGCAAGTCGCGCTCGTCGGTCGTGGCCTCGACGAGCGCCTCGAGGATCTCGAGATCCCGGATGGCCGCGACGACGGCGCCATAGCGATCGCGGATCTCCGCCGCCAGCACGCGCTCACGATCTTCGAGGGCGCGCGCCGCGATCGTGCGATCGCCGTCGGCCACCGCGACCCGGCGGCTTCGTCGAAACAGATCGAGCGGCCACTCGATGCCGACCATCGTCAGCCGATCGGTGCCGGCCGGCGCGACGCGCCGCTCGAAGGAGAGCGAAGGATTTGGCCGGAGCGCCGCCTGTCGAAGCCGGCCGGCGGCGGCGTCCACCTCGAACCTCGCGGCGTCGAGCGACGGCTCCTGATC
>CAZFAT010000237.1:0-11634 GCA_964517075.1 uncultured Solibacteraceae bacterium | reverse complement strand
ACTCGCCCATTGACTTGCGGATCAGCGCGCGGACTTTGTGCAGCTGGCGATGATGGGCCCGGCACCACTCGCCCAACTCGCGCTCCGGGTCCACCGGCGGGTCGGGCAGGGCGCGCCGGGTGGCCTGGTTGGCGAAGTTCTCGAGCGCCGCGCCCATCAGGTCGTCCTTGCTGCGGAAGTGCCGGAAGAGCGTGACCTCGTTGACGCCGGCTTCCCGGGCGATGCGGCGCGTGGTGGCGCCGCGCGTGCCGGTTTCGGCAAAGACTTTCACCGCCGCGCGCAGCAGGGCTTGGCGTACGTCCATCCGACCCACCGTATCCGCTGTCCCCCCGGAGTTGCAAGCAATCACTTGCTTACACAGGAGTGGCCTGACCACAACAATGGTGATATGACGCCACTTTCTGACTCTTTGTTCCCTGCGTTCACAATCGACTGGTCTGTCGGCCGTCGGCGTGGACGGGGCCCGTGTCCCCGGAGCCCGTGGCGGGTAGAATCGGCGCGTGTTCCTGCGCAAGGCGGGCGTCCGGCGGCCGCCCCGGCTGGTGACCGTCGACGACCGGCCTCTCGAAGTCGACGTGCGCCGCCATGCCGGGGCCCGGCGCTACACCCTGCGGGTCGCCCCGGACGACCAGCTGCGCCTGACCGTCCCCCGATGGGCGTCGATTGCCGAGGGGCTCCGCTTCGTCGAAGGACAGGCGGAGTGGATTCGCCGCGAACGCGCGCGTCAGGCGGACCGTCGCGCGCCCTGGGGGGCCGGCACGACCATTTGGTACCGGGGCGAGCGCGTCAGACTTGACGTGCGGGACGGTTGCGTCTCGTTCGGGGAGTCGGTCGCCTTGGTGTCAGGCGACGCGCCTGACGTCCGGGTCGTCGTCGAGACCCATCTGCGCGCGATGGCGGTCAGCGAACTGCCGCACCGCTGTCTCGACCTCGCCCGCCACGTCGGACTCGCGGTGGCGAACGTGCGGGTGCGCAACCAGCGGTCGCGCTGGGGCGCGTGCTCGGCGCGCGGCGCCATTACCCTCAATTGGCGGCTGATCCAGATGCCGGCGTCCGTGGCCGACTACGTCATCCTGCACGAGCTCATGCACCTCCGGCAGCCCAACCACTCGCGCCGCTTCTGGCGCGAGGTGACCCTCGTCTGTCCCGAGTGGCGCGTCGCGGAGCGGTGGCTCCGGAAGTGGGGAAAGACGATCCTGTGACGAACGCGTGTCAGGTGAGCAGTTAGAAGCCAGAAGTTAGAAGTCAGAGACTCTTCCCGGCAGCGGGTGATCCGCGTCGAACACGCAGGCGAGTTCGCCCAGGATCATCGCCGTGGCGCCCCAGACGTGATGGCCTGACAGATCGAAGTACGGATAGTCGATCACGTGTCCGTCCCGTTCGCGGCGGGTCCAGTGGAGCCGTGTCGGGTCGCAGATCGCCGCCAGCGGGGTTTCGACGAGCGCGTCCACTTCGCGTGGGTCGACCTCGAACGCCGGCCGGCGATCGGTCAGCCCGACGAACGGGTGGACGACGAAGTTGCTGACGAAGACCCAGAGGGTGGAGAGGCGGCCGAGGACGCGCACGTCGGCGGACGGCACGCCGAGCTCCTCGCGAATCTCGCGGAGGGCGGCCGCGTCAGCCGATTCGCCCGGATCGATGGCGCCGCCCGGCAGGCTCACCTGGCCAGCGTGGTGCGGCAGCGCGGAGTGGCGGACCGTGAGCGGGACGACCGGACCGTCGGGGCCGGGGTAGAGCAGGATGAGCACAGCCGCGTGCCGGGCCGTCTCGGGTTCGAGTTCCGGCGCCCACGCCTCGCGGAGGGGGCTCGGGGCAAACCGCCGTTGAGCGGCGGGGCCAGGCAGCGGTTGGGCGAGCCGCTGCCTCAGGTGGGCCTCGAGAGCCATCCAGGTCGTGTCCATCGATCTCGATGGGGATTATTCCCCGGGTCGTCGGGGAAATCTCCCCGCGCCATCGGGCGTGCCCGCCTGCCGGTCGTTCGCCAGGGCTGACCTCCACACAATTGTCGGGGCCGCTCGTGGAATCCCGACAAGCTTGTCGCCTCGCCGCTCGGCGGACGCGGTCACGGGGCCGTCGGCCGTCGTGCGACGCTTTACTTTTCACCGCTTCTGTAAACAATAGGGGGTCCCGCCTGCCGTTCCCGGCCGGGGAAATTCTTTCAACCGTTTCAGAGGCGTGCGATCAGGAAGGAAGTGCCAGCGATGGGCTCGTCAGCTCTGCAGGATGCCACCCGCAGCATTATCGAGTGGGGTCGAACCACCGGCAAGAACGCCACCCAGTGGCCGCAGGCCACGGAAATCTTCGGATCGCTGACGTTCAGCGATCAGGTGCAGCGGCGGCGTCTGCCGCGCGACGTCTACAAGGCGTTGCAGTTGACCATCACGCAGGGCGCGCCGCTCGATCCGTCGGCGGCCGACGTGATTGCGACCGCGATGAAGGACTGGGCGATGGAGCACGGCGCGACACACTACACGCACTGGTTCCAGCCGCTGACCGGCATCACCGCGGAGAAGCACGACTCGTTCCTGTCGCCGTCGAGTGATGGCCGCGCGGTGGCTGAATTCCGGGGCAAGGAACTGATCCAGGGCGAGCCCGACGCGTCGAGCTTCCCCTCGGGCGGCATGCGGTCCACCTTCGAAGCGCGCGGCTACACGGCGTGGGATCCGACGAGCTCCCCCTGGCTGCTCAAGGCGCAGAACGGGACGACGCTGGTCATCCCGACGGCGTTCGTGAGCTGGACCGGCGACTCGCTGGACAAGAAGACGCCGCTCCTGCGGTCGATTGAAGCGCTGTCGAAGCAGGCGACCCGCATCCTCAAGCTCTTCGGGTCGAAAGCACAACGCGTCCACACGACCTGCGGTCCCGAGCAGGAGTACTTCCTGATCGATCGCGCGTTCTACTTCGCGCGGCCGGACCTCATCAACGGGGGGCGCACGCTCTTCGGGGCGCGGCCGCCCAAGGGCCAGGAGCTGGAGGATCAGTACTTCGGGGCGATTCCCGACCGCGTGCTCGCCTTCATGCACGACGTCGAGAACGAGCTGTACAAGGTCGGCGTGCCCGTGAAGACCCGGCACAACGAGGTGGCGCCGAGCCAGTACGAAGTCGCGCCGATCTTCGAGAACGCCAACGTCGCCACGGACCATCAGATGATGACGATGGAGACGTTGAGGCGGCTGGCGCCGAAGTACGGGCTGGCCTGCCTGCTGCACGAGAAACCGTTCGCCGGCGTGAACGGCAGCGGCAAGCACCTCAACTGGTCGATGTCCGACGACCTGGGCAACAACCTGCTGAACCCGGGTGACACGCCGCACGACAACGTCCAGTTCCTCGTCTTCTGCACGGCCGTGCTGCGCGCGGTCAACAAGTGGCAGGGCCTGCTGCGCATGTCCATCGCGAGTGCGGGCAACGACCACCGGCTGGGCGCCAACGAAGCGCCGCCCGCGATCATCTCCATCTTCCTCGGCGACATGCTGACGGACATCTTCGAGCAGATCGAGAAGGGCGGGGCCAAGCGGACCAAGGAAGGGGGGCTGCTCGATACGGGTGTCTCCACGCTGCCGAAGCTGCCCCGCGACGCCGGCGATCGCAACCGCACGAGCCCGTTCGCGTTCACCGGGAACAAGTTCGAGTTCCGCGCGGTCTCCTCCGGTCAGAGCATCGCGTTCCCGAACATCGCGCTGAACGTCGCCGTCACCGAGTCGCTGGACTACATGGCGACCGCGCTCGAGGAGGCCGTGGGCAAAGGCAAAAAGTCGCTGGCGGCCGCGGTGAAGGAGCTGCTGCCGAAGGTGATCAAGGACAACAAGCGGATCATCTTCAACGGCAACAACTACGCGGACGAGTGGCGGAAGGAGGCCGGCAAGCGCGGGCTGCTGAACCTCACCAACACCGTGGACGCGCTCCCGGAGCTCCTGAAGCCCGACGTGGTGAAGACCTTCCAGAAGTACAAGGTCCTCAACCAGCGCGAGCTGACGGCGCGGACGGAGATCAACTACGAGACCTACGTCAAGACGCTGAACGTCGAAGCGCAGCTCATGGTGCTGATGGCCAACCGCTACATCCTGCCGGCGGCGCTGCAGTACCAGAAGAACGTGGCCGAGTCGGTGACGGCCGTCCGCGAGGCCGGCGGCTCGACCAAGGAAGCGAAGAAGGTGCTGGACCGCATCGCCGGCCTGGTCGACGACCTGCGCAGCCAGACGGACAAGCTCGCGAAGGCGCTCGATCACCACGCGCCGGGCGCGGACAGGCACGCGAAGTTCATGCGTGACTCGGTGGTCCCCGCAATGCAGGCGCTCCGCGAGACCGGTGACCAGCTCGAGCTCCTCATGCCGCACGAGCTCTGGCCGCTGCCGACCTACCGCGAGATGCTGTTCATCAAGTAACCGCGCGTCGCGCACACACTCGGGCCGCCGTGCTGACCCGCACGGCGGCCCGTTGTCGTCCTGGCTGCGATCGCGATCCGAAACAGGAAGGGCTGAAGGGTTGAAGGGGCTGAGCCCGATTCGACCGCTCTCCACCCGGCGAGCGTCGGCGCCACGCTGGTGCGGCCGGCTTTGCCGGCCGGGACGACGCTCGCCTCGGGTTCAGCCTTCAATATCTTCACGAGCTTCACGGTGAAGCTTTTCGGGGACCGTGGCGGCGCTCGCGGTGAACCGGCTCGTCGTCGATGCCTCGGCCTTCGCGGCCTTCGTCTTCCAGGAGCCGGAGGGAGGGGCGATCGCGACGCGGTTGAACGGGGCGTCACTGTTTGCCCCGACGCTGCTCAAGTTCGAACTGGCGAGCGTCGCCAGGAAGAAGATGCGCGCTCAACCCGCCCGCGCGTCCCGCATTCTGATGGCGCTTGCGACGGCCCTCGAGGAACGATGGGGGATCGTGTGGTGCGATGTCGATCCCACCGAGGCCGTGCTCGTCGCCAATGCCACCGGTCTCACGACGTACGACGCCGCGTATCTGTGGCTGGCGGGTTCGCTCGGGGCGGACCTGGTGACGCTCGACGCACGATTGGCCGCTGCGGGTGCTGCGCTCATGGAGTGACGTCCCCGCGACGCACCGGGGAGGTGAGGCCCTGGCCGCGCCTCCACTCGCGACGCTCGAAACCGTCTCCTCCGTCCGCTCGCGGGTCACACTGACGCACATCGCGCTCCGCCCCATGAAATCAGGATGCGGTAGCGCTCGACCCGCTCGCTTCCTCCGGGACGGTTTCATCCTTCACGCATCGCGTCGCTCAAGTCGGCGCGGCCACGGCCTCACCTCCCCGGCGCCTGCGCTTTCTTCGGCAACACGCCGTGCCTCTCCAACAGCGCGCGTGCTTCAGCCGGGTTCATCACGACGTGCGCGTCGATCCCCATCGCGCGCGCGGCCTGGACGTTGACGTCACTGTCATCCAGAAACAGCACATTGGCGGCCGGCAGTGCCATCTCGCGCAGGGCAAGCTCGAACGCCTCGCGGGACGGCTTGAGATGGCGAATCTCGCACGACACGAAGGCGGCATTGAACCGGTCGGGCCATCCCATGGTCTTGATGCGGTTCCAGTGGGTTGCGCTCATGTTGCTCAGGGCGGCCACGTGATAGGACGGCGGAATCTCGTTCACCAGCTCAAACGCTCCGGGATGAGGGCCTGTCAGCCAGCCCTCGAACTCGGCCAGGAACGCCTCGGGGCTCAGGTCTATTGCCAGATCAGCGACGATGCCCTGGGCGAACTCGTCTGCGGTCATCCGGCCGGTTTCGTGGAGCACCACAGAACGGCACGCCAGCCACCGCCGATGAATCTCCTCGCGTGACTCGCCGAGCCCGAGTAACCGCGACAACGCAGGGATCCCGTCGAGCGCAACGAGGACGCCGCCGATGTCGAAGAGGACGCCGGCCACTGGAGTGCTCACGGCAGTGTGACTGTGCGCTGAATCAGCACCGGGGAGGTGAGGCCGTGGCCGCGCCGACTCGAGCGACGCGATGCGCGAAGAATGAAACCGTCCCGGAGGAAGTGAGCGGGTCGAGCGCTACCGCATCCTGATTTCATGGGGCGTAGCGCGATGTGCGTCAGTGTGACCCGCGAGCGGACGGAGGAGTCGGTTTCGAGCGTCGCGAGTGGAGGCGCGGCCATGGCCTCACCTCCCCGGTGCCTGCGCTTTCCTCGGCAGCGCCCGCAGCGCGCCCGTCGTGATGCCGCCGTCCACGAGCAGAGTCTGGCCCGTCACGTAGGCGCTCGCCTCGGAGGCGAGAAAGATGACCGCACCGTCGAGATCGTTCGGCAGGCCGGGGCGATCGACGGGAATGCGCTCGCGCAGATACGCGACCCACTCCTCGTCCTCGTACATCACCCGGTTCTGCGCCGTCTTGAACCAGCCCGGCGCGAGGCAATTGACCGTGACGCCGTCCTTGCCGAACTCGTGCGCGAGGCTCATCGTGAGCTGCTTCACGCCGCCGCGGCTGGCGCAGTACGGCGCCAGCCCGGCGTAGCCGAAGACCGAGGTGACTGAGCCGATGTTGATGATGCGGCCGTAGCCGCGCGGCAGCATGTGCCGGACGATCGCCTGCGTGACGAAGAACGTACCGCGCAGGTTCGTGTCGAGCACGGTGTTCCAGTCCTCCCACGTCATCTCCAGGGAGGGCTTACGCACGTTGCAGCCGGCGTTGTTGACGAGGATGTCGATCCGGCTGAATGCGCCGAACGCAGCCTCGCCGAACGCGCGGATGCTGGCCTCGTCGCGGAGATTCAGTGAGAAGCTCTCCACCCGCCGGCCGAGGCCCCGGATTTCCTTCGCGAACGCGTCGGTGTCCTCCTTCCGGCGCGCGGTCACGATGAGGTCCGCGCCCGCCTCCGCGAGCGCGCGGGCGAGATACTGGCCCAGACCGCGGCTCGCGCCCGTCACGAGCGCGACCCGGCCACTGAGATCGAAGAAGTTTTTCACCATCGCGGATACAGGGGACGAGGCCAGAAGGCTCTCAATCGTCAATCATCAATCAAGCAATCGTCAATCAAATCGTCAATGGGCAATCAACAAATCGTCAATGCCGGACGTCCACGCCCTGTGCGACCGGCGTGTGCGCGTCCAGGAACAGCCAGCACACCGCGCCCACGAGATAGATCGAGGCCGAGATCAGGAACAACATCGTCCAGTTGTCGCCAGTCCAGGCGAGCAGGTAGCCGACCAGCGTGACCGAAAAAGCGCCGGCGATGCTGCCCATCGTGTTCATGGCGGCGGAGACCGTGCCCGCATAGCGGCCGCCGACGTCCATCGTCCCCGCCCAGGCGGCGGGCATGACGAGGTCGTTGAAGAAGCCCGCGAGGCCGAGCACGAACATGGCCTTCACCGGATCGGGAATCGAGGTGAACACGATGATGGAGGCCGATGCGCCAATGAAGCCCGTGACGGCCACAATGCGGCGCGCGAGACGCACGCTGCCGAGCCGGTGCGCGAGCCGCGGCAGAATCCAGGCCGACACCAGGCAGCCGACGCCGCCGAGCAGCAGCGGCAGACCGGCGAGGAGCGCCCCCACCTGCAGGCTCGTGCCGCGGGCGTCCCGCAAGTACGTGGGCAGCCAGTTGATGTAGAACCACCAGCCGTACGCGAGGCACATGTACTGCATCGACAGCAGCCACACCGACGGACTCGAGAAAATCCGGCCCCACGGCACGCCGCTGTGCGCGATGCCGGCCTCAGACGCCGAAGGCAGCACCGCCAGTTCGCCTTCGTTGACTGACGGGTGCTTCGCCGGATCGTCGCGGAACCACCGGTAGAAGAACACCGCCCACACGACGCCGAGCACGCCGAGGACTTCGAACGTCCGGCGCCAGGTCAGCGTCGTGATCAGCCAGAGGACGAAGAGGGGCGTGAACGCCGCGCTCACCCGAGTCGCCAGCCAGATGAGAGCCTGTGCGCGCTCCCGCTCTTTACCGGGCGTCCAGGTGGTCAACGCGCGGGTCATCGTCGGGAACGCGCCCGCCTCGCCGGCGCCGAAGAGCCCGCGCGCGACGATGAGTGACGTGGCGTTCCACGCCCACCCGGTGGCGGCCGTGAAGAACGACCACCACATCACGATGCGCATGAGCACTCGGCGCGGCCCGATTCTGTCGGCCATCCAGCCGCCGGGAATCTCGAAGATGGCATACGCGTAGCCGAAGATCGCGAGCGCCCAGCCCATCTGAATACGGGACAATCCCAGGTCCGCGCTGATGAACGGCGCCGCCTGGCCGATGGCCACCCGATCGACGTAGGTGATCAGCGCCAGCGCGATGCAGAACGCGATCGTGACGTGCCGCGCGCGCGACGGCGCGGTGGACGAGGCGGCCGCCCGGACCGGTGCGGCGGATGACGACATCAGTTACCTCGCGGTCCAGCCGCCATCCACGAACAGCGCGCTGCCCGTCATGAATGACGACGCCTCGGATGCCAGAAAGACGACGGCGCCGGCCAGTTCGTGCGGCTCGCCCCAGCGGCCCATCGGAATCTGCGCGACGAACGCCTGGTACTTGACCGGATCGTCGAGCAGACTGCGATTCATCTCGGTCCCGAACGGGCCGGGACAAATCGCATTCGCGGTGACGCCCGTCCCCGCCCACTCGAGAGCGAGCACACGCGTCAGGTTCAGGACGCCGGCCTTGGAGGACGCGTAGGGCGCGCGTCCGGGCAGCGCGACAACACTCAGGATCGATCCGAGGTTGATGACCCGTCCCCACCCGCGCGACATCATGCGCGGGCCGAACTCGCGCGAGCAGAGGAACGGACCTTTGAGGTTCGTGTCGATGACCGCGTCCCAGTCGGCCTCGGTGAGATCCTGCAGGGCGCCGCGGATGTTGATGCCGGCGTTGTTGACAAGGATGTCGACCGGCCCGAGCGCGGATTCGACCTCCGCCGCGAGCCGCTCCACATCGGCCACGCGGGTGACGTCGGCGTCGAACGCGCGCGCGCGGTGGCCCGTGGCCGCGACGATGCCGTCGGCGGCCTCCTGACAGGTCTCACGCGATCGGCCGGCGAGCGCCACGTCCGCGCCCGCCTCGGCGAGGGCTTGGGCCATCGTCAGGCCAAGGCCCCTCGCGCCCCCGGTGACGAGTGCTACCTTGCCGTCCAGACGAAAGGTCTCCAGCACGTTGCGCGGGGCTGCCATGGGTGCGGCAGAGAATAGCAGGGTTCCAGAGTTCGAAGGTTCGAAGGTGCAACCTTGCACTATGCTCGTGGCCTCTGGAGGTGTCTGAATGAGGCGGCCGCTATTCATCGTCATGGTCGTCAGCGTCGCGATCGCGGCCCTGTGGCTGGTACCGCCATCGGCGGTCGCCCAGACGCGGTATACCGTCCGCACCGACGGCGACGTCGTCCAGCTTCTGGATGCCCGTGAGCAGATCACGGTGTCGGTGCTGACCCCCGTCAGCAACGCGTACGAGATGGTCGTCAAGGGTCAGGACGTGATCCGCAAGACCTGGACGTCGCTCGACGCTCTCCGCAAGGCGCCGGGGCTGAACGGCATCCCGCTGCTCTGGCCGTTCGCGAACCGGCTCGACGAGCAGGCGTTCTACGCCAACGGTCGGAAGTTCAGCTTCGACCTGGGGCTGGGCAACACGGGCCGCGGCGCCGTCCCCATTCACGGCTACCTGACGAATGCGAGGGAGTGGAAGGTGGTCGAGGCTCGCGCCGACGGTAACGCGGCCTGGGTGACGAGTCGTCTCGAGTTCCATCGATACCCGAGCTACATCAAGCAGTTTCCGTTCGCGCACGTGCTGACCATGACGTATCGGCTGGCCGACGGCATGCTCGAGGTGCGGACTCACATCGAGAACCTGAGCGCCGACCCGATGCCGGTGGCGATTGGCTATCACCCGTACTTCCAGCTCACGGACTCGCCGCGGGAGACCTGGACGCTGTCGGTGCCCGCGAAGACGCACTGGCGCCTCGATGCGCGTCTGCTGCCGACGGGCGAGACCGAGTCGGTGACGACCGTCCTGCCCGATCCATCGCGCGCGGCGCTGGGAACGATCGCGCTGGACGATGTGTTCTCGGATCTCGAGCGGGATGCCCAGGGACGGGCGACGGTGACGATTCGCGGCAGGCAGCAGCAGTTCGACGTGCTGATCGGGCCGAACTACAAGGCCCTGGTCCTGTACGCGCCGCTCGGCGGTGGACGCGGCCGACGAGGCGGCCAGGCGTTAGCGGCTGGTCAGGCTGCCGGAACCCCACCGGCGCCGGCTCCGCCGCCCAACTGGGTCGCGATCGAGCCGATGGCCGGCATCACCAATTCGATGAATCTGGCCGAGAAGGGTCTCTACAAGGAACTGCAGAGCATTCCGCCGGGCGGCGTGTGGCAGGAGAGCTTCTGGCTCCGGCCGCGCGGGTTTTGAGACTAGGATCACCCGCACCGGGAACCGCTCACGGCGAGAGTAAGGAGACCCTGCATGAGGCGACTGGTCGGCGTATTTGTTGTTGGCGTGACGGGGGCCATTCTGGCCGGCTCCGTCCTCTCGCCGTCGGCACAGACGCCCAACGCGGCAGCGTCGACCGAGTGGCCCACCTACGGGCACGATCCGGGCGGCATGCGCTTCTCGCCGGTGGCGCAGATCACGCCGGCCAACGTCAGTCAGCTGCGGGTCGCGTGGGTGTATCACATGCGTCCCGCCGCGGTCGCCGCCGCGGCAGCGGCTGCGCCGCCCGCCGACGCCGGTGGCCGCGGGCGAGGCCGCGGAGGGCGCGGCGGTGGTGGCGGGTTTGCCGGCAGCCAGGTCACGCCGCTCGTCATCAATGGCCTGATGTATCTGGCGACACCGTACAACCGCGTCGTGGCCGTGGACGCGGCGACAGGCAAGGAAGCCTGGGTGTACCAGTTGCCGTCCGGCAATCCGTCCACGCGCGGCGTCGAGTACTGGCCCGGTGACGCGAAGACGCCGCCGCAGATCGTCTTTGGCACGTCGAACGGACGTTTGATCTCGCTCGATGCGAAAACCGGCGTGCCCAACGCGGCATTCGGCGAGAAGGGCAGCGTCGATTTGAACACGCCGGAGATCCTGCGGGGGCTGCCCGGCAGCAACGGTCTCAGCTCGCCGCCGGTCGTCTACCGCAACCTCGTCATCGTCGGCGGCCGTACCCAGGAGAATCCGCCGAAAGGGCCCGCCGGTGACATCCGTGCGTTCGACATGCACACCGGCAAGCTCGTGTGGACGTTCCGATCCGTGCCGCAGGCGGGCGAGCGGTTCAACGACACCTGGGCCACGGACAGCTGGCAGAACCGCTCGGGCGTGAACGTGTGGGGTTTCATGACGGTGGATGCCGCCCGCGGCATCCTCTACATGCCGTTCGGCGCGCCGTCGGTGGATCAGTACGGCGGCGATCGTGCCGGCGACAACCTCTTCAGCTCCAGCATCGTGGCCGCCGACGCGAACACGGGCAAGTATCTGTGGCATTTCCAGATCGTCCACCACGACATCTGGGACGCCGATCTGGCGGCCGCGCCGGCGTTGATCGACGTGCGCCACGGCGGGAAGACGATTCCGGCCGTGGCGGTGATCAACAAGGTCGGGCTGCTGTTTCTGCTCGATCGCGTCACCGGTGTGCCGATCTACGGTGTCGAGGATCGGCCCGTGCCGCAAAGCGAGGTGCCGCTCGAGCGCACGGCGAAGACGCAGCCGTTTCCGATCAAGCCGGCGCCGCT
>CAZFAT010000236.1:0-7566 GCA_964517075.1 uncultured Solibacteraceae bacterium | reverse complement strand
GCATGACCGAGAGCGCATCTATTCGGTGCGCGTCACCGTTGCGTGCCGAGCGGTCGGAATTGTGAATGACGACGAGATCACGTGGTTTTGGATCGGCGACCATGCTGGCTACGAGCGGCTTCTGAAGTCCGTCTAACGAATCAAGGGCCCCTACTGCACGCGCGCCTCCATCGGCGGCAGAAAATTCTCGATCCTCCAGACCTGCTGGCGTCGCTCGGTGCGCATCATCGCGAACTCGCCGCCATCGGGCCGCATCCACCCGCCCGTGTTCGCCGCCGCCAGTGGATATTTCACAGGCGCGCCGCCGTCCGCGGGAATACGCCACAACTCCGCCCGTTCGTCCACGTCGCCATACGACGCGGTGGCGAAGAACCATTGGCCGTCCGGCGCCCAGTCTCCGCCCGAAAACCAGCCACCGGCGGGTCGTGCGGCCAGGGGCCGGACTGTGCCCGCGGCCACGTCCACGACGTCGATGCTGGATCGGGTCATCACCGCCAGGCGACCGTCACGCGACAGCTTCAGTTGAGAGACCCATGGCTTCACCCTGTGCAGGGATCGCTCGGCGCGGCTCTGTAGATCCCGGGCGATGATGTTGTTGCGCGATTTGTCTCCAGCGAAATAGAGGGTTCGCCCGTCGGCCGAGAGGCAGAAGGGGATCGGCGGGATGCCGACGAAAAGAGGCGAAGCCGAGCCGGTCTCGGGATCGACGCGGAACACTCCTCTTTCTTTGCCATCCCTGTTCCCGGAGATCAGGAGCGACCTGTCATCGGCCGCCCACTCGACGCGTCGGATGTGCACGAGGTGAGGCACGATGGTTCGCGTTCGGTTGTCAGCCTCGACGATCGCGACAGACTGAGGCGATGGCGTGAACAGGCGGCGTGTTCCGTCGGGCGAGTACCGGACGCCGCCACCCACGTCCCACATTCCAAAGGCCGCCACCGGCTGGCCGACACGCTCCGGCCCAATCTGCCCTGAAACGGGATCGACGGTGACCGTGACGGCGTCCGCGTCGACCATCGTCCGGCCATAGATCAGCGCGCCCGACGAGGTCACGCCAAGCCCCGCCAGGCCGCGACCCACCCCCATTTCGACCCGCAGCGTCCGAGCGATCCCGCTCATGGCCTCGACCTGGACTGGCTCGCCGGCAGGACGGCCCTCCAGCATAGGCAACGCATACACCTCCGTCGCGTCGTCACGGTCCCGCGTGAGGAGCACGCGGCCGTCAGGCATCCAGGCGAGAAGTGTGATCGCCGGGGCGACCGAAAGAGGCACGGGCTCTGACGACGAGCCGTCCGTGCGGGCGGTGAACAGCTGCGCCCCGTCGTGAATCACGACCCACTGCCCATCGGGGGACACGCGGATCGCAGCCGCCCATCTTTTTTGCAGATTCGCGACGGTGCGGGTAGTCGTCCCGTCGGGCGACATGAGCTGCACCAGGAAGTCAGCAGTCGGCCCCCCGACGAATGCGACAATCCATCGCCCGTCTGGTGACCAGGCGTGCGGCTCGACGAACTGAGCCGTCTCCGGGAGCGGCAGCGTGCGGGGTGTGCCTCCAGCCGTGTCGATTACACGCAGTTCCTGCTTGCTGGAGTCGGACGGCAACCAGGCGTACGCTACCAGACGGCCATCGGGCGAGATGGCGGACCGGCCGGCTTCGCCGTCTGCCGTTCGCGCGTCCACGAGGAGCCGGGTCTGCTCCGATGTGAGATCGCGCACCGCCACACTGCCTTCACTTGACCAGTCCGTGAATGACAGAAGTCGGCCATCCGCGCTCGCCGTCCCGCCGATGTCGGTGACGTTGTCCCAGCGCAGACGCGTCGTCAATCCGGCGTCGGTTGCGATGGAGCCGGACCTGACGAACCATGACGCGCTCCCGAAAGCGGCTGCCAGCGCCAGGACGCCCGCCAGCGACCAGGCGAGCACCCGCCGGGTTGCGCCAGGCGCGTCATCCTTCACCATCGTCGCGGCAAGATCGCCCATCTCGCGCGCACTGGCGAACCGATCCGAAGGCCGTTCGCTCAACGCACGTTCGACAAGGGCGAGAAGCGCGGCAGGGCAGTCAGGACGCAGCGATGCGAAGTCTGTACGGGCATGCGCCTCGTGCGCGGCGCGAAGTGCCTCCACGCTCGTGCCCTCGACCGGATACCGGCCGCTGGCCACGTGAAAGAGCAGGACGCCGACGGCGTAGATGTCGCTCTGGCGCGACGAGGCGGCGCCGTTCAGCAATTCCGGCGCGAGATAGAGTGGTGTCCCCGTGAAATCTGCCGCCTCCGCCGGCCCCGCCATGCGACCGGCGCCGAAGTCCATCAGGACGTGACGCCCGTTCACGTCCCGCATGACGTTCTGCGCCTTGACATCGCGATGGAGCAGACCGGCCTCGTGCACGGCGTCGAGCGCGCGGCAGACGTCGACGCACAACACGGCGAGTTCCCGCGAGGCGAGCGGCCCGTCCTCCTTCAGCACCTGCTCGAGCGTCCGGCCGTCGACGAACTCCATCCAGAGACCCACGCGGTCGTCGATGCGATCGGCGCCGTGGATCGTGACCACGCTGGGATGCGTGAGTCGCGCGAGCAGGCGCGCTTCCTCGATCACGAGTGTGCCAGCGGGATCCGGCGAGGTGTCGGCCTGCCGCAGGAGCTTCAGCGCGACAACCCGGTCGAGCCGTGGGTCGATGGCGCGGTAGACGTCGGCGTAGGCGCCGTGTCCGACACGTTCGAGCAGACGGAACGAGCCCCAGGTCGCGAGCGGCTTGTCAGTGTCTGCTTGGCGATGGAACGCGGCGATCGCGGAGATGACTCTGAGCTCGCGCGCGGTCTCGCGAAATGCCGCGTCGCCTGAGCTCTCGGCGGAGTCCCAGTCGACGGGCAGGCGTTCCGCGATGGATCGCGCCAGCGCGGTCGCGTCGTCCGGCGCTTCCATCAGGATTCGCGGCGCATTTCGTTCGCCAGCCGGACCAGCGCACGCTCGACCGCCATCCGGGCGGCGTTGGCCGACGGCCGGTTCAGGGCGACCGCCAGCTCTTCGTTCGAATAGTCCAGCTCGATGCGGCCGATAATCGCCGCCTGGTCGTCAGGGCGCAGTGCCCCCAACGCGCGTTCGTAGCGCTCCAGCGCCTCGACGCCGATGGCCGCTTCCAGGGGAGACGCCTCGGCCGTGGGGTGATCGGAGGCGATGGCCGTGGTCGCCGGCCGGCGTCCTGCCCGCCGGAAGTGGTCGCGGATGCGGTTCATGACGGCCTGGCGCAGGTACGCCTGGAGCGCGCCTTCATGCTCGACGTCGATCGTGTCGAGCCGTCTGAACGTCTGGAACAGCGAGTCCTGGATCAGGTCATCAGTTTCAGTCACGTCGCGAGTCCACCGCGGCAGACGCCCGCTGGCCCAGCGCCGCATCCGCGGAAGGTAGCGTGCCGCGAGCTGGTTCAGCGCCTCCGCGTCGCCCGCGCGGGCGCGCGCGAGGAGGTCCATGGAGGTTTCGCCGGCGGAACCGACCGTGTCTTGTGCAGAGCTGGGTGGCGTGACGTTTTCCATCGAATGAATGAATCCTCGTTCCCTCCGAACTCTGACGCCCCGGGAGCGCCAACTCGTCGCCGAGATCCTCAAGGGCCAGACCAACCGGTCGATTGCCGCGGTCCTCGGCACCAGCGTGCAGACCGTCAGGAATCAGCTGACGACGCTGTATCGCAAGCTGGGCGTGTCGTCGCGCCTCGAACTGGCCGCACGCAGCCGCCGTCCGGATGATCGCGGTGTTCCGGAAGTCTAGTCGAAGCACCCGGCGTCGGCATTAGTACGTCCGTACCAAACACCAAACGCCAGACACCGCCACTTTGCACAGCGGGTTGGCGCCTCGAGCCTTGGCCACTGCGTATCCATGACGACAACGATAGCGACGCGCCGCCCTGCGAGGTCCTGCTGGCGAGGTCGAGGCTTCGAGCTGCGAACTCGATAACGGCCTGGACCTGTCTCCGGTCGAGGCCCTCGTACCAGCCATGCCTCGGCTCGACGGACGTCTCCCAGGCAGGTACGTAGAGCAGACCTACGCGAGGACTCGGTCCGGATCCCTCATCGGACATCGAGGAGTGGCGGATCAGGGCACCTTCGCGGCTGGTTGACTGGCCCCGCGCGCATCGGGTGCCGCGTCCCAGCCACGCATTCTCGATCGATTCAGCCCTCCGACCTCGAACGTGGCCGTACGGACGCCGCGCCCCTTGACTGGGAACTCGATGCTCAACTGTTTCGCGCCCTTGATCGAGCGCCACAGCGCCTCCCAGTCGTTGATGAACATCGCGATGGCCTCGTCCGTAGCTGGACGTTGCGCCGCCATCCTGGTCGGCTTTCCGTCGTCCACCGATACAGCCACGGTGCAGCCCCTGGCGCAGTCGAAGTCGCCAGCCTCCAGCACCAGGTAGCTGCTTCGACCCCAGCCCCACCGGTCGCGGAACACGAGGCGCACCGGCCTGGGCATCCCTCCGTCGGTCTCGACACTGAGGGTCGAGAAGATCGACGCATGACGCTCCCGGCCGCTCCCGGAGGGCACGTCGTGGTACGTCCACAGCGAAGCGAGCCGCTTGGCCTCAATGGTCGCCTGGACCTTGGCCTTGGCCGCTTCCTCCGCGGCCGCGGCGGCCGCGCGTTCCGCGGCGCCATCGCCGCACGCGGTCGCGACGACGAGGCCAGCCATGAGGACCGAGGCGAGGGCGAGTGATCTCACGACACGCTCCTTTGATGCAGGCCATCCTAATTCAGTGGACCGGCCCAAACGGTGGTAGTGTCGCGCCTGCGCACATTGCGTTGAGGGAGGTCGCCACGCCATGAGCCGCCACATCGCGTTTGCCGCCCGGGTCGTCGCGGTCGTCCTGCTGGCCTTCGTGGTGTCGCGGGCGCAGGACCGCCCGGCGAACCCCGGTCGCGCGCTGACCGTTCCCCCAGGCTTCGAGATCGAGCAGGTTGCCGGCCCGCCCCTCGTCGACCGCCCGATCGTCGCGGCGTTCGACGACGCCGGCCGGCTCTACGTCGCCGATTCGTCCGGCTCGAACGCTCCCGTCAAGACCCAGCTCACCGAACGTCCGCACCGCATCGTCCGACTGGAAGACACGAATGGCGACGGCCGCTTCGACCGGAGCGTCGTGTTCGCCGATCGCATGATGCTGCCCCAGGGCACGATGTGGCTGGACGATTCGCTGTATGTGGCCGCGCCGCCGAGCATCTGGAAACTCACCGATACGGACGACGACGGCGTGGCGGACCGGCGCGAGGAATGGTTCCAGGGGATAACCCTGGGCGGCTGCGCCAACGATTTGCACGGACCGTACCCCGGACCCGACGGCAGGATCTACTGGACGAAGGGCGGGTTCCAAGAGCAGCGCTACGAGCGGCCTGGCGCGCCGACGCTCGTGACGCGCGCCGCGCACGTCTTCCGCCGGCGGCCGGGCGACCCGACGATCGAGATTGTCATGAGCGGCGGCATGGACAACCCGGTGGACGTCGCGTTCACGCCTGCCGGCGAGCGCCTGGTGACTTCAACGTTCGTCGAGCACCCGCAGGCCGGACGGCGCGACGGCTTCTTCCACGCCATCTATGGCGGCGTCTACGGCAAGCCGCAGGCGGCCATCGACGGTCACAAGCGTACGGGCGAGCTGATGCCGATCATGTGTCAGCTCGGCCCCGCCGTGCCGGCGGGCCTGACCCGGTACGCGTCGCGCGCATTCGGCAACGACTACCGGGACAACTTCTTCGTGGCGATGTTCAACCTGCGCAAGGTGACGCGCTATACGCTCGTGCCGAGCGGCGCGACGTTCACGACGCGCGATGCGGACTTCGTCGTCTCGACCGACCGGGACTTCCATCCGACCGACGTGGTCGAGGACGCGGACGGCAGTCTTCTCGTCATCGACACGGGTCCCTGGTACAAGCTCTGCTGCCCGACATCGCAAATAGCCAAGCCGGATCTGCCCGGCGGCATCTATCGCGTGCGCCGAACCGGCGCCCCTCGCATCGACGATCCGCGCGGCCATCGCCTGGCGTGGACCACGATGACCGCCACGGCACTCGCGGGCCATCTCGATGACCCGCGCCCGGTGGTGATCGAGCGGGCGATCGCGCAGCTCGCCAGACTCGGCGCGTCCGCGGTTGACGTGCTCGCGCGGACGGTCACGGGCGGGCGGTCGGTCGAGATGCGCCGCAATGCCGTCTGGGCGTTGACGCGTATCGAGGACGCTGCGGCCCGTGCCGCCGTGCGAGCCGCGCTGGCAGACCGTGACGACAGCGTGCGGCAGACGGCGGCTCACGCCGCGGGCCTCTGGCGCGATCGCGAAGCGCGGCCGGCGCTCGTCACCGCCCTGACGTCAGGCCGTCCCGCCGTTCAGCGCGCGGTTGCTGAGGCGCTGGGCCGGTTGGGCGACGCCGCTGCCGTGCCCGCCCTCCTCGCTGCCGCCGCCCGTTCGTCGGACCGGGTGCTCGAACACTCGTTGACGTACGCGCTGATTGAGATCGGCGATGCGCGCGCCACGGCCGCCGGACTGACGGCCCAGGCCGTCGGCACCCGGCGTGCGGCACTCGTGGCGCTGGATCAGATGGAGGCCGGCGGACTGACGGCCGGCAGCGTCCTTCCGTTGCTCGATTCGCCGGACCCGGCGCTGAAGGCCACGGCGTGGTGGATTGCGCTCGGCCATACGGACTGGGGCGGCGATCTGGCCGGATACTTCCGCACGCGTCTTGGCGTTCCGATCCCGGCTGGCGCGGTGCGTGAGGATCTCGAACAGAAGATCGCGCGGCTCGCCGGCCACGCGGCCGTTCAGCAGGTGCTGGCCGATGCGCTGGCGTCGGGTTCGACCGACGCACGGCTCGTGGCGCTCGGCGCCATGGCCATCGCCGCGTCTCCGGCGACGCCCGTCGCCCAGCGGCTCAAGTCGATGCCGAGCGTGTGGGCCACGCCACTGTCGCGGGCGCTGTCTGCCGCCGACGCCGATGTCGTGCGACGAGCCGTCGCCGTCGCGCGTGTCGTGCCCGCGGCCGATGCTGATCGTGCCGAGCTCGACGCGGCGCTCGTCCGAGTGGCGGGCGCGTCCGCGCACGGGAACGAGCTTCGTCTGACGGCGTTGGCGGCCCGGCGCGCCCCGGCGCCGCTGGACGCGGACCTCTTCGCTTTCGTCCGTACCGCGTTGACCAGCGCCGCCGCCGTCTCCGACCGAAGTCTCGCCGCCATGGTCGTCGAGCGGGCCGGTCTCGACCGCACGCAGCTCCTGTCGCTCACCGAGGTCCTCGCGTCCGTGCGGCCACTGGACCTCACCAGGGTCCTCACGGCGTTCGACCGGAGCACCGATGAAGCCGTCGGGCTCGCGGTGGTGCGGGCCCTCGAACGATCGACCCTGCGGTCGGCCGTCAGCGCCGAGTTCCTGCGCGCACGGTTGAGCAAGTACCCGGCGCCGGTCGTCAGCGCGGCCGACGCCTGGCTGGCCTCGGCCGCGGGCGATGAGACGACGCGGGCCACGCGCCTCGCCGATCTCGTGGGCACGCTGGGAACGGGCGACATCGCGCGCGGCCAGTCCGTCTTCAACAGCGACAAGGCGGC
>CAZFAT010000235.1:0-3170 GCA_964517075.1 uncultured Solibacteraceae bacterium | reverse complement strand
GATGGTGCTCGTCACCGGCCCGACCGGCTCGGGCAAGACGACCACGCTCTACGGCGCCCTGTCGGAGATCAAGTCGATCGAGGACAAGATCATCACGATTGAGGATCCGGTCGAGTATCAGCTCCGGGGCATCACCCAGATCCCCATCAACGAGAAGAAGGGGCTGACCTTCGCCCGCGGATTGCGCTCGATTTTGCGGCACGATCCTGACAAGATCATGGTGGGAGAGATTCGGGATCCGGAAACGGCGCAGATCGCCATCCAGTCCGCGCTCACCGGCCACCTCGTGTTCACCACGGTGCACGCCAACAACGTCATCGACGTCCTCGGGCGATTCCTGAACATGGGCGTCGAGCCCTACCAGTTCGTCTCGGCGCTGAACTGCGTGCTCGCCCAGCGGCTGGTCCGTCGCATCTGCCAGCACTGCAAGCGTCCGGTGACGGTCACGCCGGAGCTCCTCGCCGAGTCGGCGATGGACCCCGATCTCGCGAGGCGGCACGTGTTCTACGAAGGCACGGGCTGCATCGAGTGCGGCGGCACGGGGTTCAAGGGGCGGACGGCCATCTGCGAGCTGATGGACCTGACCGATCAGACGCGTGACATGATCCTGGCCCGCCGGCCGACGTCCGAGATCAAGCGCGCGGCCCGCGACGAGGGCATGGTGTTCTTGCGCGAGTGCGCGGTCGGGCGGGTGCTCGACGGGATCACGACGATCCGCGAAATCAACAAGGTCACCTTCGTCGAGTGAGGAGCTCCGTGCGCGCTACGTCGTGGCTGGCCCCGTCGCCGGCGACCATTGCCATCGAGATCGCCAGTCACCGCGTGACCGTGGCCGCGCTCTCGTCCAAGGGGCCCGCGGCGCTCATCACGCACCAGGCGTCCGAAACGCTGGCGGACGGCGCGGTCGTCCCCGCGCCCTCGGGCGTGAACATTCCCGACGTCGGCCAGGTGGCTGAGAGCCTGCGGCGCGCGCTGGATCGCGCCGGCCTCGGATCGGTCCGTCGCGCCGCGCTCGTCGTGCCCGACAGCATCGCGCGCGTGTCGCTGCTCCTGCTCGAACAGGTGCCGCCGCGTCCGGCCGACCTCGACCAACTCGTCCGCTGGCAGGTCAGCAAGTCGACGCCCTATCGGATCGAGGAGGCGCAGGTCAGCCACTTTATCGCCAACACCGACAAGGCGATCACGACGATTGCCGCCGTCGTGGCCCGCCGCGACGTGGTGGCCGAGTACGAGGCCGTCGCGCGCGCGGCCGGCATCCATGCCGGCCTCGTGGACCTCGCGAGCCTCAACGTGATGAACGGCGTCATCGGGGCGGGCGGCGCCGCTGATGGCGACTGGCTGCTCGTGCACCTGGCGTCGGAGAGCACAACGCTCGCCATCCTGCGGCACGATCAGTTGATGTTCTACCGGCACCGCCATCGCGCCGCCGTCGACGAAGAGCCGCTCCGCGCGCTCGTGCACCAGACGGCGATGTACCACGAGGACCGCCTGGGCGGATCGCGCTTCGCGCGCGTGTGGCTCTGCGGCGTGGGCAGCGAAGCCGAGGACGCCCGCCGCCAGATCAGCGGCCGGCTCGGCGTGCCGGTGCAGTCGGTGGACGTGCGGCCCGCGATTGGCGGGGTGGACCGGCTGACCGCCTCGCCCGAGGCGCTCGATGCGCTCGCCGCGCCCGTCGGCATTCTCATTCGGGAACGGGCGGCGGCCTGATGCTCAAGGGCAATCTCGCCACCCGGCCCTTCTACAACGAGCGGATCGTCGGATTCGCCCTGCTGGCCGTGGTGATCCTCGCCGTGGTGCTGACGGCGCTCAACGCGCAGCGGCTCGCGGCGCTCACGCGCGAACGCGCGGCACTCGCCGGCCAGATCGATCGGGACCGCACCGAGGCCGCGCGCATCAACGACGAGACGCAGTCGGTGCAGCGAAGCGTGGACCGCGCCACGCTGCGCGCCCTCGCGGCCGCCACCCACGAGGCCAACGACCTCATCGCGCGCCGCACCTTCTCGTGGACGGCTTTCTTCGGCCTCGTCGAGCGGACGCTGCCGATCGACGTCCGGCTGGTGGCGGTCTCGCCGCGCACCGACCGCGGCGTCTTCCGCATCCAGATGAGCATCATCGCGCGGGATCTCGACAACATCGACGACTTCACGAGCGCGCTGCTGGCGACCGGCGCGTTCAAGGACGTCGTGCCGCTCGAGCAGCGGCCGCGGACCGAGGACGGCACGATTGTGGCGGTCGTCGAGGGGCTGTACTACCCGCTCGCCGAGGCGCCGGCGACCACCCTCCCCGCGGCCCCGCCGGTTCAGGAGTCGCGGCCATGAGCCTGTGGCGCCGGATCTATGACGAGCGCAAGCGGCTGGTTCTGCCGCTCCTGGTCGTGCTCGTCGTGAACGCCGTCCTGTTCGTCGCCGTCGTGCTGCCGCTCGGCCGCAGCGTCGCGCTGGCCGAGACGTCTCGCAGCGAGGCTCGGCTGGCGCTCGCCAATGCCCAGCGCCAGCACCGCGAGGTCAGGGAGGCGCTCGCCGGGCGCGAACGCGCCGACCAGGACCTCCGGCGTTTCTATGCGGACGTGTTGCCGCGCGATCAGGCCACGGCCACGCGCGCGACCAATGTGTGGCTGCAACAGGCCGCACGCGCCGACGGCCTCGAGTTCGCGTCGTCGCATGCGTCGCAGGCGCCGATCCGAGAGAGCACGCTCACGCGCGCGCAGGCGACGGTGGCGCTCCTCGGGCGCTATCCCAACATTCGCCAGTTCCTCCACGCGGTGGAGGCAGCCGAGGAGTTCATCATCATCGACCGCGTCGAACTGAGCGAAACCGAGCAGAACCAGCCGGGTGCCGGCACGCCGCTGAACGTGCAGCTGCTCGTGTCGAGTTATTACCCGACGGAGGCGCCACAGTGAAGGTGCTGCCCGCGGACGGCGCGGAGCGACGCCGGCTGATCTGGCTCGTCGGGCTGCTCGTCGTTCTGGTGGCCGCGCTGATGTGGACGCAGCGGGCGCCGGCTGTGCCGGGCGCGACGACGTCCAATCCTCTGACTCGGCCGCCGGAGGCTGGCGGGCTGGCGCGGCCCGAGCCGGTGCAGCTCGCCGCGCTCGACGATGCGCCGGATCCGCCCGAGCCGGGACGCAATCCGTTCGGGTTTGGCGTGCGGCCGCCGCCGCCCGCGCCGCC
>CAZFAT010000234.1:0-8053 GCA_964517075.1 uncultured Solibacteraceae bacterium | reverse complement strand
AACAGCCGCAGCGAATCCCACCTCGTCCGCCACGCATCGCCGACCCGGTCGCGCTCGTCCAGGATCACGAATGACAGATGCCGTTGCTTGAGGTAATGGCCCACGGCCAGACCTGACTGGCTCCCGCCGACGACGACGGTTCCGAACTGACGATCGGTCATGTCTCAGGGAAAGAGCGTTTGCTCGGGACTCCCCAACCTCCCACGTCGACCTGACGCTACCCGAGGCCAGAGGTGTTGACATCGGATGGAATACTCAGAATCGCGGCGGCGTTGACATTGGGTATTTCTGCGCACGGCTCAGATGAGTTTGTGCTGGAACGCCCAAGGAGCCACCGCCGATGGCGTTGGCGCCGTGGCGGGGATGCAAGGCGATCAATGATCGTCGAGGTTCGATGGTCGGCGCGCTGACTCCGCTCAGCCCCGCCCGCCTTCGACGAGCGTCCTGAAGCCGCCAAACGCCATGCGCTTCATATCGAAGGGCATCTTCTCCGGCATCGATGGCATGGACGCCATGACCTTCTTGTTCACCGCCTTCCGGTGCGCCTTGTTGCGGTACACGATGAAGGAGAAGAAGATGGTCTCGCCAGCTTTGAGTTTCGCCATCCGCTTGAAGTCGCTCGCTCCGGGCATGGAGGCGAGGTCATCCGCGACGCATTCGAAGTAGGCAAGGGCTCCGTGTTTCATCCAGGCGCGCTTCCCCAGCTGGGCCATTTTTCGATAGGCCGCGACCTTCCGCTTCGGGACCGGAATCACGAATCCATCAACGTAGCTCAACGCACACCCCCGGTTCTGAGTTGTCCCTGTTCCGACTCTATCGCCGCCTGCTCCGGTGAGCAACACTGGATTCGAGCCGGCCGGAGATCCTGTTGGCAGTCCTCGACTCAATGGACATGATGCGAACATGGCCCCGTCCCGCCCTGCCGACCTGTCTCGCCGAAACCGTGAGCGAAGCGAGCGTGTGGCGAAGGCCGATACCCACGACCTGATCCGGGTCCAGGGCGCCCGCGAGAACAACCTTAAGGACGTCAGCGTCGCGATCCCCAAGCGGCGGCTGACGGTGTTCACCGGCGTCTCGGGGTCGGGCAAGTCGTCGCTGGTGTTCGGCACCATCGCGGCCGAGTCGCAACGGCTGATCAACGAGACCTGGCGGCGACGTTCGCGAGCTGATGCACGACGGATGTCCGACGGCCTGTGTTGACGACGCGGCGTTCGGCTACGTCAACGCGTTCAAGAATCACGTCAACGTCGGCTTCTTTCTTGGGGCGCTGCTCCAGGATCCGGCTCGCTTGTTGGAGGGAACCGGCAAGCGGGGTCGCCACGTCAAGCTGCGACCTGGTCGTGAGATTGACTCCGAGGCGCTCGCCGGCCTCGTCGAAGCGGCGTACCTCGAGGTCAAAGGCCGGCTCCGGACATGAGAGGGTGGGAGGCTACATCGTGACCGAGATCGCAGGGCTGAAAAGCTCTATTCGTCGCGGGGCTGTGGACCTCGGCGCCCGCCAGCCGCGATTCGGCCTCACTCACCGGGATCTCACGCAATGCTCACCGGATCGTGAAGACTCAGCTGCCGTCTCCAGGGGATCCTTCTGCACCCAGCCGGCAGCCGCCGGTCGCACAGGCGACGAGGACACTCGATGGATACGTTCATGAGCATCTGGCGTGATCTGATTCATGCCAGCCGTTCGCTGGCGAAGGCTCGAGCGTTCACCTTCGTGTGTGTCGCGTCGCTGGGAATCGGCATGGCGCCTGTCATTGCCATTCCGTACGGTGTGCGAGTCTTTACGACGCCCCCTCCGGGCGTGAACACGGAAGGCCTGGTCGAGCTCCTCACGACACCCCTTGGTCGGCGCAGGGCGACGGACGACTGGTCCTATCCGGACTTCATCGACTTGCGCGCTGCCGATACCGGCATGTCGATGACCGGGTGGGCCACGGGCGAAAGCCAAGTCACCCTTCCGACCTCAGGAGAAGTGAAGACGTCGCAGACGATGTTCGTGTCTTCGAACTACTTCAGGACGATCGGCGTGACGCTGACGCGGGGAGCGGGATTCCCTGGCACGACTGACCCTGTGCTGATTCTGGGACACAGCTTCTGGCAGAGCCACCTGGGCTCCGATCCGGACATCGTCGGGAAGGCGCTCACGCTGGATGGCGTTCCACACGTCGTGGTGGGCATGGCACCGGATCCATTCGCGGGGCATCTCGGTTTTCAGGACGTCGAGCTCTTCGTGCCGATCGAACGGCATCCACGTGTGCTCGCTGATACGGGCGTTCGGTTCGACCGGAGCAAGGAATGGGTGCGCATCCACGGCCGTCTGTCGCCCGGCGTCCACATCGGGCAGGCCGGCGCCGCGGTTGCGGCAGTCACATCGCGGTTGGCCGCAGAGTATCCGGCCACCAACGAGTCCAAGACCGGCGTCGTCGCGGCGTACCACGCCATGGGCAGTCTTGAGAGCTCCGACCTGACGATCATCGCGGCCGTGTGGCAGACCCTGACGGTGATGCCCCTTCTGGTGGTCTGCCTGAATATCTCCGGGATGGTGCAGGTTCGCAGTGCGATGCGCGAGCGCGAACTGTCCATCCGCCAGGCCATTGGCGCGAGCCGGAGACGGCTGATGCAGCATCTTCTGGCGGAGGCGGTCGTACTGGCGGCTCTCGGAGGCGCGCTCGCGTCGCTTGTGATCTTCAACATTCCGCCGCTGACGTCCTGGTGGCTGGGCGAGCCGATTCCGGCGGCCCTGCGGGAGGCGCTGCGCCTCGACGTCTCCATGCTCGCGATCTGCGTGGGCCTCTGTCTGGCGACGAGCCTCGTGTTTGGATGGCTGCCCGCCTCCCGTTTCAGTCGCCCGGCCATCATGGCCGTCCTGAAAGACGACACTGGCACCGGTGGCGTCAGGGTCGGCCGCTTTCATCGCGTGACGGCGGCGTTGCAGGTTGCGATCGCGGTGCCCTTGCTGATCCTGAGCGGCCTGTCGCTCGAGCGGGTGCGAGCCACGGCAACCGCCGACCTCGGATTCCAATCCGACCTTTTGTACGCGGCACCTCTGAGGCTCGATACTGTCGCGGACGACAGTGGCAGCTTCCGCATCCGAAAAGTCCGCGACACTCTCACACAGGTGAATGGTATCGCCTCGGTCACCGTCGCAGACGGTCTGCCGCTGGATTTCCGGTACCGCATCAAGAGGGTCTCGCTGAGGCCCGACGCGAACGTGGCCCCGACGTTCGCCTCCGCCCACGTGACACGCGTCGGCCACGGATACCTGCACACCATGGGCATCCCGCTCCTGCGCGGGCGCGCGTTCACGGTCGATGATGGCGCAGGCGCCGAGATGGTGACCATTGTCTCGAGAACGCTGGCCGACGAACTTCTCGAGGATGCCGAAGGCGCCGACGCCATCGGTCAACGGTTGACCTTCGGAACCCCAGATGACGAAGGCCGGACGCAGCACACGCTCACCATCGTGGGTGTCACTGCTGATTTTCCGACGTCACAGATGAGCACCGAGCGGGCCCAACTACTGGTGCCGCTGGCGCAGCACCCGGATGTCCGTGGCGATTCCGTGCCGATCGAGGACGACCGTGGCGGAGCGCCGACGGTGATGCTCGTCGTGCGGAGTGCGGCCGGGCAACCACCGCACCAGTTGACGGCGGCCCTGGAGAACGCCATCCGCGAAGTCGTTCCTGATTTCGAGGCCGCCAGCATCGTCACCGGGGTGTGGCTCCGGGACAACAGCATGTCCGACTTCCTGAACCAGTCGGCGTTTGGCGGCATTGCGGGCGGCGTCATCCTGATGCTGGCGGCACTGGGCATCTACGGCGTCGTTGGACTGATGGTCTCGACCCGCACTCGCGAAATCGCCGTGCGCGTCGCGTTGGGGGCCTCGCGTGCACGCGTGATCGGCATGATCGTGTTCGACGTTGTCAGGCTCGTGGCCCCCGGCGTGGCCGTCGGCCTCCTCGCTGCGGCCGCTCTGGTTCGTCTCGAAGGTGGGATCGTGGTCAGCCACATGGAACCGCTGGCCTACGTCGCCGGCGCCGCGATTGCCATACTGGTCGCGGTCGCCGCCAGCCTCGCCCCCGCACGCCGCGCCGCGTCGATCCAGCCGATGGTGGCCATGCGATCGGAATAGCAGCGTCTGAAGCGGACTGTCGAGGGCCGCGGGCCAACGAAGGTGACTCCCGTTCCTGGCAGACCCGAATGAACGCCAGGACAAACCCGTCGGAGCCGGGCTGGTCCTTACGCCGTGATCGCGGCAAAGCTCGGCGCCAAGATTGTTGCGAGCCGGGCGTGCAACGGCCCTGCGCTACTGCTGCGCTGGCGTGAACATCGCCGCTTCGTCCAGCCCGTCGGGATACTTCAGCATCAGGTTGTAGCGTTCGATCTCGCGATTCAGAAACGCCAGCGCGTTCTGATGTCGCCCGACCTCGTCGTTCGCGACCATCGCGTTGTTGTTGTACGACGCCCGGCGCGCGTTGAGGGCATCGGCGCCGGCCTGGTCCAGCGACGTCGCGGCGCCGAGGGCCCGCTCCAGTTCAGCGCGCTCCTGATCCAGTTCGCGGCCGCGGCGCGCCATCGCTTCCCGATCCAGGACGAGCCTGGCGGATTCCGCGTCGAGCCAGGCGCGCAGCAGGCGACGCTCCTCGTCCGTCGCCACGGCGCCCTCGAACGCCCCCTCGTCAGACAGCCGCTTCAGGACGGCCTGAAAGGCCGCCCCGTGTTCCGTGCCCATGTCACCAATTACGTAGAGATACGCATGCACCATCTCGTGCGAGAGCGTGCGATCGAGCGCCGCGCGATCGGCCCTCAACTCGGGATGCAGGAGGATCGCCATCTTCCTGCCTGCGCGCCCGAACATCCCTTCGAGTGTGAACGGCTGGCTGGCGAGTGAGGCGGCTTCGCTCAGTCGCGGCTCCCAGCGCACGGGGATGGCCGGAAGCGCGGCGGCGAAATGTCTGGCATTCAGCGCCTGGTAAATCGCGCCCAACGAGGGGTCGCCCGGCTGATCGATCACGGCATGCAGGATCTCCTGCTGGAGCGCCTCAACCGGTGATGCCGGTGGCTGCGCCGGGGCATCTTCCACGGCGAACGTCGACCAGGCGCCCCACGACAGCGCCGCCACGATGACGACGACGAGGATCGTGCGCATTCCGCCACTCGCGTGCAAAACCCGAACCGTTCTGTTTCGCTTTCGGAGGGAAAGAGGCGACTGTGAACATGGCTTCTCGAGCCAGGCACGCGCAAAACGAGATACAGAATCGGCGCAATCAGGACAAGATTCAGCGTAGTCGACGACAATCTTCCCATGACCACTGCCGACCTCCAGGCCGTCAACGCCCTGCGTCTTGCCCTCGAAGAGGCCGAGAACCGCGGTGATCCGGAGCCCATCGTCGCCCGGCTGGCGCCCGATGCCGTGCTGATGGTGCCGACGTTCCCGGTCAGCGACGGGCGTGACGCCTGCGCGGCGTTCCTCCGCGAGACTCTGCCCGGCCTTCTGGAGCACTTCGATCGGCGCATCACCTATGGCAGCAGCGAAGTGCGTGTCATGGGTGAGGTGGCCGTCGATCGCGGGACGTTCTCGTTCACGATCAGGCCGCGCGCCGGCGGCGACGAAAGCGTCGAGCGCGGCAAGTATCTCTACGTGCTCGCGAAAGACCCGGACGACGGCTGGCGGCTCTCGCGCGCCATCGTCACGCTCGATGAGAAGGACGATCGCCGGCCCCTGCTCCGGCATTTCCTGGCGGCCCTCGCGTATCGGACGAACAAGGCGCTGCAGGAGGCGCCGGCGGGGTTCGGCGACTTCCTCGTGGCGCCTGGCATGAGAACGCCGGCCGAGATCGTGCGTCACATGACCGGTGTGCTTGGCGCGGCGCGCGCGGCGTTCATCGGCCGGCGCGAGCCGGTCGATCCGCTGCCGGCCCTCGAGGCGGAAGCCCGGCGATTCCGCGAAAGGCTCGAGGCGCTGTCCGCCGACTTTGCCTCGGATGCTGAGCTGTCGGAGGACACGTCCATGGAGCAGCTGCTCCAAGGTCCGCTCGCTGACGCGATGACCCACGCGGGCCAGCTGGCGATGCTGCGCCGCCTGGCAGGCTCGCCGATTGCCGCCGAGAACTTCATGCGCGCGGACATCAGGGTCTGATCGCCTCGCAGGCATCGCGCCCGGTCAGGCGCCGCTCACTCATCCCGCAACGCAACGAGCGGATTGATGCGGGAGGCGCGGCGGGCCGGGAGATAGCTGGCGAGGAGGGCCACGGCGATCAGGACGAACGACACCGCGGCATACACCGCGGGATCCGTCGGCTGGACGTTGAAGAGCAACGTCGTCATGGAGCGGCTGAGAAGTGCGGCGCCCAGCAGACCCAGCACGACGCCGATGCCCACGGTCCACACGCTCTGTCGCAGGATCAGGCCGGCGATCTGCCCGCGCGACGCGCCGATAGCGCTGCGCACGCCGATCTCGCGCGTCCGCTGGGATACGTCGTACGCCAGCACACCATAGATGCCAAGGGCCGACAGGAAAAGCGCCAGACCCGCAAACGCGGCGAGCAGCAGCATCACGGCGCGACGGCTGTCGAAGGACGAACCCACCGCGTCTTCCAGGCCGCCGGCCTCGAACAGTGGAATCGACGGATCGATCGCGCGGACCTTGGCGCGCAGTTCCGACACGACGTCAGCCGACGGCCGTGCGGTCCGCAGGAACATCGTGAAACCGCCCGGTCGTCCTCCCTGGAAGAGTTGGTAGATGAACGGGTTGCCGCTCTTCTCCTCCACGCCGTTGTGCGGCACGTCCTTCACGACGCCGACGATCACCGGCCAGTCCGCGGGATTCGTCGGCCGGGGGCCGAAGGCGAACCTGCCGCCAATGGCGGACCCGTTCGGAAAGAACTTCCGCGCGAAGCTCTGATCGACCACGAACAGGCGCCGGTCGGGCGCCAGATCCGCGTCCTCATAGAACCGACCCTCGACCAGCTTCAGACCCAACGTCTCGAGGTAGCCCGGCGTCACGATCACCCGGAACGCACCCGGCTGTGGCGAACCCGGCGGCAGCGTGTCGTTTTCCAGGGTGAACGCGTTGATGGGCAGGCCTCCCTGGAAGGGTGTGGCAAAGCCGAGCGCCACGGACGTCACGCCTGGAATCTCTCGCATTGCCTGGGACAACCGCTCGCGAATGCTGATCGCGGCCTCGTCGCTGGCGCGATGTGCACGCGTCAAGGCGACGCGCGCCGTCACGACGTTCCTGGCTTCGAGTCCGGTATCCACGCGGATCGCCTCGGCGAAGCTGTGGATGAGCAGGCCGGCGCCCGTGAGCAGCATCAACGCGACGGCGACCTGGGCCACGACGAGACCGCTGCTCAGCGCGCGCACGCCGCGGCTCGACGACGCCCCGCGCGAGCTCGACTGGATCACCGCCGCGAGATTCGTGCGCAGGATGTGGATCACCGGAATCAGGCCGATGAGCAGACCGATCACGAGGGTCAGCGCGACGGAGAATCCGAGGACGCGCCAGTCGAGCGCTGCCGGCAGCGACTGCGGCAGCGTCCGCGCCAGGTAGTAATTCGTCACCCGGAGCGCGCCCCAGGCCACGCCCAGTCCCAACAGCGCACCGAGCGACGTCAGCAGCAGGCTTTCCAGGAGGAACTGCCGGGCGATCGTCGCGCGCCGAGCGCCGAGCGCGGAACGAATGGCCAGCTCCGACTGGCGGGCGTTCGAACGCACGAGCAGGAGATTCGCGACGTTGACACAGCCAATCAGCAGGACGAACGCGACGCCGCCCTGCAGCATCAGCAGCGTCGTCCGCACCGGCTGCACGCGCTGTTCCTGCACCCCGCCGACGTTCATCGTCATGCCGGAGCGCTCCGCGAAGGCCTTCAACTGTGGCGCTCCCGCGTCGACGTAGCGCCTCTCCAAGGTCTTGGCCTCGGCGTCCGCCTGACCGGCTGTGACGCCCGGTTTGAGGCGGCCGAACAACTGGATGCCGACGCCGTAGCGGCCCTGGGGATTCTCGGCGGCCGGCGGCCAGCTCAACGGCACGACGAACTTCATCCGCGCGTCGAAC
>CAZFAT010000233.1:0-7726 GCA_964517075.1 uncultured Solibacteraceae bacterium | reverse complement strand
CGACCGTGTGAGTTGCGGACCAAACCGTCGTCTATAGGGAGTGCATGAAGCCAACGACGAGCAGCGCCGCGCTCATCGCTGTGAGCGTGGAGAAGCCCGCCTCCGAAATCGAGGACGTTGAACGGCTCGTCGAGCGGCACCGCACGCGCGTCCTTCGGTTCATCTTCGCGTCGGTCCGCGACATGGACGTGGCCGACACGCTGACGCAAGACTGTTTCTGGAAGGCCCACAGGGCCCGTCAGACGGTTCGTGGCGACTGCAGCGTCCAGACCTGGCTGCGCACAACGGCGTGGCTGCTGATCGTCCTCCTGGTGTCAGGGCAGCCAATCGGACTCGCCGCGTCGGACTACTTCGGGCAGGTTATGTTCAACGGCCTGCCTGTGCCGGGCGTGACCGTCACGGCGACCCAAGCTGATCGGACAGCGTCCGCGACGACCGACCAGGACGGGATTTATCACCTCACTGATCTGATCGATGGTGTGTGGAACGTCACCATCGAGATGCTCGGCTTCGCGACGGTCACGCGCGAGATCACGGTGCCTGCCGACAGGGAGCCGCCGCCACTAACGCTCGCGGTGCGCTCGTTCGATGAGCTCGCGCGCGAGATTGCTCGTCGGCCCGCCCCGAGCGGAGTCGAGGGGCGGTCTGCACGCGCGGTCGCCGACGTTCGCGACCGACCGCCGGTAGACCTGAGCGTGCTGATCGGGCCGACCGGCATGGGCGCCGCCGATGGCCTGCTGATCAACGGCAGTCTCAACAACGGCGCCTCCACGCCGTTCGCGATTCCGCGCGCCATCGGCAACAATCGGCCGCGACCGCCTTCTGTCTACTCATACGCCGTCGGACTGCAGCTGGGAAACTCCGCCTGGGATGCGCGACCGTTTTCGCTGACCGGGTCGAGGCCTTCGTCGCCCTCGTACACCGACACGCAGGCGCTCGGCACGTTTCAAGGACCATTCAGGCTGCCGGGCCTGCGGAACCCGATCGCCGTGACCCTCGGCTACCAGGGCGCCTCGACGACCAACGTCAACACGCAGTTCACGCGCGTGCCGACCGATCGCGAGCGTGCCGGCGACCTGTCGCAGACCTTCGATGCGCTCGGCCAGCCTGTCCGCATCGTCGATCCCGCCACCGGGCACGTGTTTGCGGATGGCGTGATCCCTGTGGATCGGATCAGCCCGCAGGCAGCGGCGTTGCTTGCGTACTACCCGCGCGCGGATGCGGCGGCGGCAGGCCGGTTCAACTACCAGGCGCCAGTCGTCACGGCCACCCGGCAGGACGGTGTGCGTTCAGCGGCCTCGTACACAATCCGGAATCAGAACCGCGCGAACGGTGCGGCGTCATATCAGCGCACGGTGACCGAGACGACCTCGCTGTTCGGGTTCGAAGACTCACGTGAGTCGACGGTCATGGATACGACAGCCGGCATGTCTCTGCGCCCGTCGCGGTACGTGACGATGACTGCGCGCTATCAGTACACCCGCACCGCCACTGAGTCGGTCCCTCATTTTGCGAATCGCGTGAACGTGTCTGGCACCGCCGGCATCACCGGCACCGATCAGGATCCGCGCAACTGGGGACCGCCGTCGCTGACCTTCGCCAGCGATCTCGCGGCGCTCACCAGCGGCCGCTACGCGTCGACGACCAATCAGACGCACCTGTGGGCAGCTGACATCTCCAGGTTTCGCGGCGCGCACACCGTGGCAGCCGGCGCCGAGATCCGGAAGCAGGTCAATGACGTGTTCGGGCAGGACAACCCGCGCGGCAGTTTCGGTTTCACCGGCGCCGCCAGCGGCTCCGACGTCGCCGACTTTCTCCTCGGCCTTCCGCAGACCAGCGCGATTGGCTTTGGCAATCCTGACAAGTTCTTCCGCGGTCACTCGTACGCGACGTACGTGACCGACGACTGGCGCGTCGGGCCAGCACTGACGATCAATGTCGGCCTGCGGTGGGAGTACGAGGCGCCCGTGACAGAGGCGCAGGGACGACTGGCCAACCTCGACGTCGCACCGGGGTTCACAGCCGTGAGTCCTGTGCTCGCCGGCGCAACCGGCGCATTGACGGGCGTGCAGTATTCGAACGCGCTCGTGCGCGCCGACAAGCGCGGGTTCCAACCGCGGCTAGGCGTGGCATGGAGGCCAGTACCCGGATCGTCGCTCGTCGTCCGCGCCGGGTACGGCCTCTATCGCAGCACAAACGTGTACCAGTCAATCGCTTCGCTGCTTGCTGCGCAATCGCCTTTCTCGACGACGTTCAACGTCGCGAGCGATCCGTCGAGCCCGCTGACGCTGGCCAACGGTTTCCGCGCGACGCCAGGCACCACGCTCAATACGTTCGCCGTCGATCCGGCCTTCCGCCCAGCCTCCGCCCACAACTGGCAGGCGTCGGTGCAGCAGGACCTGCCGGCGCAGCTCACTGTGACGGCGACGTATTTCGGCGTGCGCGGCACCAACCTGATGCAGCAGTTCCTGCCGAACACGTACGCGCCAGGCGCCGTCAATCCGTGTCCGGCCTGTCCGGCGGGCTTCCGGTATCTGGTGTCCAACGGACGCTCCAGCCGGCATGCCGGTCAGGTCCAGGTGCGCCGCCGGCTCAGCGCGGGGTTCACGGCGTCGGCCGAATACACGCTCGCGAAGGCCATGGACAACGCCGGGGCATTTGCCGGCGCGACGCTCGAGGGCGGTGCGCTTGCCCAGAACTGGCTCGACCTCGATGCTGAATTCGCGCGGTCGAACGTCGATCAACGGCATCTCATGACGGCGTCGGTCGAGTACACGACCGGATCGGGGATGAGCGGCGGGACATTGATCGACGGCTGGAAGGGACGGCTCCTCAAGGATTGGACCTTCACGGCGAACGTCAGCTCCGGCAGCGGCCTGCCGCTTACGCCGGTGTACTTCGCGCCCGTCGGCGGGACCGGCATCATCGGATCGCTGCGGCCGGATGTGACGGGCGTGGCAAACCATCCGTCACCGGGCACGTACGCGAACCGCGAGGCGTTTGCCGTGCCCGCGCCAGGCCAATGGGGAAGGGCGCCGCGTAATTCGATCACCGGTCCCGCGACGTTCACGATGAACGCGGCGGTCACGCGCACGTTCCGTGTCGGGAATCGCCTGAATCTCGACTGGCGGATCGACGCGACGAACGTGCTGAATCGCGTCACCTTTGGCGCGGTGAATACGCTGATCGCGAGCCCTCAGTTCGGATTGCCGACTCGCGCCACTGACATGCGCAAGCTGAGGAGCAGCATCCGGGTGCGGTTCTGATGATCGCTCGGTGCCTCCTGATCGTTATGCTGCTGTTGGCAACAGGCCTCGCTGCGCAACAGCCGCCGCAGCCGGTGTTCAGGACGAGCACGCGGCTGATCGTGACGACGGTCAGCGTCACGGATCGCGATGGCCGGCCGATCGAAGGGCTTACAGCGGAAGACTTCGTCGTCACCGAGGACAACGAGCGGCAGGACATCGCGTTCACTCAGTATCAGCGTCTCGACGATCAGGCGGCGCTGCCGGCGCTCACGTTCGTGCAGGGCGGCGCCGGCGCCGCACCGGCTCCAGATGTGCTCTCGCTCGTCCAGCCGGGAATCACGACGCCGCCGGCCGGCGATGAGCGTTTCCGCGACCGCCGCCTGATCATCCTGTTCTTCGATCTGTCGGAGCCACCCGGGGCGGGTCAGGAGCGCATGTTCACCGGCGCGCTGACGTATCTCGGCGAGCAGATGACGGCTGCCGATCTGGTCGCGATCATGACGTATCGCGGCGGGGCGGTCCGCGTGAAGCAGGACTTCACCGACGACCGCGCGAAGCTCGCCGGGGTCATCGACGTGCTGGCCAACGGCGAGGATGCGGATGGCGATGGCGTGCTGGACTTTCAGGACTTCAGCTCCGCGTTCGGCCAGAACGACGGAGAATTCAACGTCTTCGGCACCGATCGCAAGCTGGCGGCGCTGCAGACGGCGGTGACGATGCTGCGGCCGCTGCCGGAGCAGAAGTCGCTGGTCTTCTTCACCAGCCGTCTCAGTGTGAACGGCACTGACAACAACGCGCAGATGCGCGCCACGACGAACGCGGCTATCCGCGCGAACGTGCAGATCTTCCCGGTGGACGCCCGCGGTCTCGTGGCCCGCGCGCCCCTTGGCAACGCCAGCCAGCGCTCGCCCGGCGGCATCGGCATGTTCACCGGCGCGCTCGCGCAGCAGGCGATCGCGCGCCTGGCGCAGTCGCAGGACACGCTGTTTGCGCTGGCCAAGGACACGGGCGGCACGGCGCTCGTCAACTACAACGACCTGTCGCTTGGCGTCCGCCAGGCCGCCGCGGCGCAAACGAGCTATTACGTCCTCGGGTTCTACAGCACCCACACGGCCAACGACGGCAAGTTCCGCCGCGTGCAGGTCAGGCTCGCGAACAGTGCGCTCGACGCGGACGTCACCTATCGGCCGGGGTACTACGCCGACAAGGAATGGGCGAAACAGACCGGCGTCGAGCGCGAGCGGCAGCTCGAAGAAGCGCTGATGCTCGAGAACCCGATCACCGACATCACGATTGCGCTCGAGTTGAATTACTTCCAGATCACGCGTCCTGAGTACTTCGTGCCGCTCTCCGTCAAGATTCCGGGGAGCGAGCTGGAGCTGGCACAACGCCGCGGCCGACAGCGGATGACACTCGATGTTCTCGTGGAGGTGAAGGACGGGTTCGGCGCCACGCAGCGGAACATGCGCGACAGGATGGAGATTCCGATCACGAACGCGAAGGCGGAGCGGCTGGCGACGCAGCCGATCCAGTACGAGACGGGGTTCACGCTTCTTCCCGGCAAGTACGTGATCAAGTTCCTCGTGCGCGATGCCGAGGCCGGCCGCATCGGCACGTATCAGACGACTCTCACGATTCCCAATCTCAATCGCGAGGAGACGCGACTGCCCATCAGCACCGTCGTCCTCGGCAGCCAGCGCATGCCGGTGAGCGAGGCGCTCTACAGCGTGAAGACGATGGACCAGCAGAGCATCGGGCATCCGCTGATCGATGGCGGCCAGAAGCTGCTGCCCAGCGTCACGCGCGTGTTCAGCGCCTCCCGCGACATGCACGTCTACCTCGAGGCGTATGAGCAGTACGCCACGGGAACGCACCCGCTGGTCGCGTTCGCGACGTTCTATCGCGACGGCGTGAAGGTGTTCGAAAGCTCCCCGATCTCCGTGACCAGCGGGATCGAGCGCACCTCGAAGCCCGTGCCCATCCGCTTCGCCGTTCCGCTCGACGGCCTGTCGCCCGGTCGGTATGACTGTCAGGTGACGGTGATCGAGCCGACCGGCAGGCGCGCCGCCTTCTGGCAAGCGCCGATCGCCATCGTGCCGTAGCGCTCCAGTGAGACCCTGGTCGGCCCACGCGGCGCAACAGGGCGGGTTTGGTGAGCCGCATTTTCACGAGTTGGAACCAGCGGGAGCGGTGGCTGAGAGGCGTTGACTCGCTCCGGAGTGCCGCGTGATCAGGCCGAGGGCTTACGCGCTGAGGGCTCGTACGGCTGGACAGTCGGCTGGTGTCGGGAGGCGAAGGGCGCTCGCCGGCAGCGTGACCACGGCAACCGTGTTGCCGGTCATGTCGAAGAACTCGACACAGTAGCCTTCGTCGGTCACGCTCGAGACCTCGTGGCGTTCCACGACCGTGCCGACGTCGCCGGCACGCAAGCCGCTCTCGGTGACGTCGCGGGTTGGGATCACATCGCCGTACATCTCGAATGGCATGCGACCTCGGGTACGTGGTAATGAATCGCGGCACCTCAGTGCCAGTGTCGACCTGCCAGACCGAGCGAACCGGACCGTCCTGCCTGTGGGTGTCGTATGAATACCGCCCGTCGAGTGTCGATAATCCAAGTGTTGTGATTGTCGATACTCGAGGTATCCTTGTCAAGGGTCTCCCAACCGATGCCGAAACCATCCGACCTGCTGCAGGGCACGCTCGACCTGCTGATCCTGAAGACGCTGACCCGCGAGCCGCTGCACGGGTGGGCGATCTCCAAACGCATCCTTCTGCTTTCGAACGACGTGCTGTCCGTTCAGCAGGGGTCGCTCTATCCCGCCCTGCACCGGCTCGAGGCACAGGGGTGGATCACCGCGGAGTGGAAGGACACGGAGCTCGGCCGGAGCGCGAAGTTCTATGCGTTGACGCGCGAGGGCAGGCGTCAACTGGGACGCGAGCTCGCATCGTGGAAACGCCTGTCGTCGGCGGTCGGATTGCTGCTCGAAAAGGCGTAGGTGGGCCGGGCCGCCTGCAGGCGGCTCCCACGAGAGCGCGTGAGGTCGCCCGGGGCGCCTGTTGGCGGCCCCACGATCACGCGTGAGGATGTCCCCGCCGATGGTTGAGTGATGTTCCCCGCGAGATTTCTCCGAATCGTTCGTCAGCGGCTCAGGGCGGTCTCGCGCCAGGACGCGATGGACGCCGAGCTTCGTCGCGAGCTGGCGTTCCACGCCGAACTGCTGGCGCGTGAGTTCGAAGCCGACGGCCTGACGCCTGCCGAGGCGCGCCGCGCGGCCCGGACGTCGCTCGGCAACCTGCCGCTCCTCGAAGAACAATGCCGCGACCACCGGCGGGTCACGGCGTTCCACGATCTTCGCCAGGACCTGATCTACGGCCTGCGGATGCTCAGGAAGAACCCCGGCTTCACGTGCGTGGCCGTGGCATCCCTCGCGCTCGGCATCGGCGCGAACACGGCCATCCTCGGCGTGATGGATGCCGTGCTTCGCGATCGCCTCCCCATGCCGAACGACGATCGGATCGTCGTGGCGCGCACCTATCCGGACGAGCACCCTGCCCAGGAGACGCATGCGTCCATCGCCGAATACTTCGCATGGCGGGACGGCACCCGCTCGTTCGACCTGATGAGCGCCTCGATCGGCAACCAGGCGGATTTCGGCGCCGACGCCGGCGGCGCTCACGCCGAGCGCGTTCAGGGCCAGGCCGCGACCGCCGAGCTCTTCCCGATCCTCGGCGTGCAGCCTGCGCTCGGCCGCGTGTTCACCGAGGCGGAGGATCGGGTCGGCGCGCCCGACCGGGTCATCGTGATCAGCCATCGGCTCTGGCGGCAGCGGTTCGGCGAGGCGGCCGACGTCCTCGACAAAGAGGTGCGCATGAACGCCGTGACCGCCAGGGTCGTCGGCGTGATGCCCGAGGGCTTTCACTATCCCAGCGCGGTGGTGGACTACTGGATCCCGCTTCGCCCGGACCGCTCGCAGCCGTCCAGCCCTGAACGCTTCTACGTCGTGACGGCCCGCCTGAAGGACGGCGTGACCGCGGAACAGGCCCAGTCGGACCTGAACGCGATGGCCGCGCAGCTCGCGCGGGAGATGCCGCAGCGCCAGGCGGGATGGAGCGTGCGCGTCAAGCCGCTCCGCGAGGCCATGTTCGGATGGACGCGCGAGCCGCTGTTCACGCTCGCCGGGGCGGTCGCGCTGGTCCTGCTCGTGGCGTGCGCCAACGTCGCGGGGCTCCTGCTGGCCCGCGGCCTCGCGCGGCGGCCGGAGATCGCGGTCCGCGCGGCGCTCGGTGCGGCCCGCGAACGGATCGTGCGGCAGTTGATGACCGAGAGCGTCCTGCTCTCACTGGCGGGGGGCGTGCTGGGCGTGGCCGTGGCCTGGGTGGGCGTCCACGCGCTCGTCGCGATGAGCCCTCCGCCGGGCGGCGTGCGGATCGCCGACACTGGGGTCAACCCGCGCCTGCTCGCCCTGACCGCGCTGACC
>CAZFAT010000232.1:0-3157 GCA_964517075.1 uncultured Solibacteraceae bacterium | reverse complement strand
GCCGACGCGACATCGGCGTCGCTGCGCCTGCGCGTGTTCTGGGAATCGCCGCTGTTCACCGACGCCAAGGGCGGTCGCCGGCCGTTCGTCGAGGAGATCAGCGTGACGCGCGTCCACAAGGCCGAGGGCGACATTCGGCGGATCGACTTCCACCAGAGACTCACCGCACTCGTGGACGGCGTCGCGATCGGCGGCTCGAATGACGCCAAGGGGTACGGCGGGTTCTCGCCTCGGGTCGTGATGCCGAAAGACATCGTGTTCACGGGCGAGCGGGGCATCGTGACGCCGATCGAAAACGCCGTGGACGCCAGCCGGTGGATGGACATCTCCGGCAGTTACGGACCATCGGGCAAGAGCGGCGTGACGGTCCTGACGCATCCGAGCACGACAGGCTTCCCGCAGCGCTGGATCCTGCGTGCGCGCAACAGCATGCAGAACGCGGTCTACCCGGGTCAGCAGCCTGTGGCGATCCCGCGGGACCGGCCCGTGATCTTGCGGTACCGCGTCGTGCTCCATCGAGGCGAGCTGACGGCAGCCCGCATCGGTGAACTGCAGGCGGCGTACGCGACGGAGCGCGTCGCGAACTGAGCGGCTCGCCTTGTCATCGTTCTAAGGCAATGTCACAATCGCGCCGCATACGGACGTGGTGGGAGGTTCCATGAGAGCACTTGCAAGCCTTTTGGCCGTCGGACTCGTCATCGCCTTGGCCCCGGCTGCGGCCGCCCCTGAGGGCCAGAGCGCCGTACCGGCCGGGTTCGTGTCGCTGTTCAACGGCAAGGATCTGACCGGCTGGAAGATTCCCGTGGGCGACAACGGCCACTGGAAGGTCGTTGACGGCGTCATCGACTACGACGCCGGGAGCGAGGCGCCGAAGGACAAGAATCTGTGGACCGAGAAATCCTTCAAGAACTTCCAGGTCAAGATCGACTGGCGCATCAAGGAAACGCCCTTCATCAGCAAGAACATGAAGATCGTCATGCCCGACGGGCGGAACAAGCGGGATGCACAGGGACGAGAAATCAATCTGGTCGCGCCGGATTCCGATTCAGGGCTGCTCCCTCGTGGGTCCGGGCAGAATCAGTTCAACATCTGGTGCTGGCCGGTCGGTTCCGGCGAGATGTACGGCTACCGCAACGGCACGAAGTATCCGCCGGAGCTCCGGGCCGCCGTGACGCCGAGAATGAACGCCGATAACGACATCGGCCAGTGGAACACGTTCGATCTGACCGTGCAGGGCAGCGACGTGACCTTGCTGCTGAATGGCAAACTGGTCATTCCACGCGTCACGTTGCCGGATCTGCCGGCCGAAGGGCCCATCGGCCTGCAGCATCACGGCGGGCGCACGCCGGAGGGCGGCTACACCGGCATCCCCGCGCTCGTGCAGTTCCGCAACATCTACGTCAAGGAATTGCCGTAGCGGCTACGCGATCCCGATGGCCAGCAGCGTCTGGTCGTCGTCGGGTTCGCGACCCGCACCGAAGCCATCGAGCTCGGCGGTGAGCCGGTCCACGAGCAGGGCCGGCGCCACCGGGCCGATGGCGGCCAGCGCCGCGACCAGCCGCTCCTCGTCGAACATCGACCCGTCGGGCGCCTGACGGTCCGTGATGCCGTCGGTGAAGAAGAGCACCCGCTCGCCCGATCGCAGCGGGTGCGTAGTCACGGGGATGTCGCCGAGCTCGTCCCAGAGACGCGCGAGTGCCGGCGTGACCGGCAGCGACTCGACCTGGCCGGTCGCCCGCAGGAGCAGTGGCGGCGGATGGCCGGCGCAGGCCATCTGCAGCGTCCCGCGCTCGGCGTCCAGCACGCCGTACAGCCCCGTCGCGAACATCGCGGTTTCCCAGAGATAGCGGAAGTGCTGGTTCACCCGGTGGAGCACCGCCGCGGGATCGTCGAGCGGCGCCTCCGACGCGTGCAGCACGGCCCGGATCATCGCCATGACGATCGCGGCGGGCGCGCCGTGGCCCGAGACGTCGGCCACCGCAATCCCGAAGCGATGGGGCGCCAGCTGCAGGACGTCGTAGTAGTCGCCACCCGCATGGCGGCTGGTCTGGTAGTAGGCCGCAAAGGTCACCGCCGGGTGCGCGGGCATGGAGGCCGGCAGAATCAGCCGCTGCATGTTGGCCGCCCCCGCCAGCTCGCGTTCGAGCGAGTCGCGACTCCGCCGCAACTCGCGCTCGAGATACTGGCGGGTGAGGTGATTGGCGACGCGGGCCAGCACCTCCTCGGCCTGAATCGGCTTGGTGATGTAATCCACGGCGCCCAGCTCGAGGCCTGAGACCTTGTCGGAGACCTCGCCCAGCGCCGACAGGAAAATCACGGCCGTGTCGCGGGTGTCGGCATTGGCCTTGATGGCGCGGCAGACCTCGAAGCCGTCGAGGTCCGGCATCATGACGTCGAGCAGCATCAGATCGGGCCGCGCCCGGCGCGCGATCTCCAGGGCGGATCGTCCGTCACGCGCCGCGAGGATCCGGTGACCGCTGCCGTGCAGGGTGCGTACGAGCACCTGCAGGTTCACCGGGCTGTCGTCGACGACAAGGATCGTGGAGGGCGGCGGCAGCAGCGCGCCCGCCACCGGCTCATGCGCCGGCACGGCGGGACTCCTCGGAGAGTTCCCCGGCCAGCGCGCGGAGGCCCTCGAAGTCGAAGGCCGCCATGAGACGCGCGATCCGGCGTCCGAGCGCGAGGTCGCCGTCCGATCCGGTGAGCAGTTCATCGGCGAGCGCGTCGAGATCGGAGACGCTGCCAATAGCCACGGCTTCCAGGAGCCGTCTCGCAAGGTCGGAGCCGCTCGGGCTGGCGACGGCGGCCGGGCCGGAAGGGGGCGGGGGTACCGTCGTCGGCACGAACTGCGCGCCCAGGTGTGTCTGCAGCGCCGCGAACAGGGCGTCGGCGCGGACCGGCTTCGGGAGGTAATCCGAACAGCCGGCTTCGCGGGCCGCCTGCCGTGTGTCGCCGAACGCGCTGGCCGTCACGGCAATCACCGGAATCGCGGCCGTCGCGCCATCGGCCTTGATCCTGCGGCACGCTTCGAAACCGTCGAGGTCACTCATCCTCAGGTCCATGAACACCACGTCGGGGTGGTGCTCGCGGGCGAGGCTCACCGCCTCGAGCCCGCCGGCCGCGGTCATGACCTGCACCCCGGCCGCCTCGAGAAGGC
>CAZFAT010000231.1:0-4392 GCA_964517075.1 uncultured Solibacteraceae bacterium | reverse complement strand
TGGACCGACTGACGCTGAAGAACCGGACACACTTCTTTGCGGTGGCGGCGAAGTTGATGCGCCAGATCCTCGTCGATCACGCCCGCCGACAGCAGGCCGACAAGCGCGGCGGCGGGGCCACGATGATGAGTCTGGATGACGTGTCACCCGCCGCCCAGCCCGCCAGCGTGGACGTGCTTGCCCTCGATCAAGCGCTCGCGGCGCTGGCTTCAATCGACGCCCGGCAAAGCCGCGTTGTCGAACTGCGATTCTTCGCGGGGTTCAACATCGACGAGGCGGCCGAAGCATTGGGCATGTCGCCCGCCACCGTCGAGCGGGAATGGGCTTTGGCGAAGGCCTGGCTCTTTCGGTGGCTGTCGCCGCAACAGTGACGCCGGTCGGCGTTCTCGGGACTTAAGCGGGGCCAGGACGATCCCCGTCCACAGTGGGCGAGTATGGCCTTATGGCAACACCGGCGGAACCATCCGTAACTGTTCTTGGACAGCGATGGATTCCCGTGCGTGTGGGGGCAACGCGTCGATTCCGAAGTCGGGCGAGCTCGTGGGTTACGCCATTCGCACCAATTTTGGCAACGTCGTGGCCGGCGACGCGTTCCTCTACGAATACTCGTTACGCGCCAGCGGCGTCGGCCGATTCGACTGCCCGAGATGTCAGGCGCGGTGCACTAGCGTCGGTCGCGCTCGCGGGCGGCTCTCTTATTGCACCTCTCTCAGCCGACCTGATGCGTACTTGTGCAGCAGGCTCGCGATCAGCGTCTGATACGGCAGCCCCTCCGCCAACGCCCGCTTCTGGATCGCCTCCAGGTCCTTGCTCGACAGCCGGATGTTCAGCCGTCGATCCTTCCGGAAGGTGGCCTTGGCGTAGCGCGAGTACCGTGTCCGCTCGCGCTTGCCGCCGCCGGCGGACTTCCACTCGCCACGCTCTACCGACTCGAGCAACTCCTTTTCGTCAGCATCAAGCTTCATCGTCGGGCTCCTCACCGAGGTACTGCTGCGTCGCCTTCCGGCTCGGGATGATCGTCTTCAGGAAGACCGTCTGCTCATCTTCGACGAACGGCACCAGGAACACGTAGCCGTCCCGCTGAACGACGAAGATGCGCTGGTCAGCGTAGCGCTCCGGATTCGGGTGCTCCAAAATATCGAGCAGATCGCCACGCTCGATGTGGAAGACGACATCCTCGAACCCGATGCCGCGCTCTTTCCTGAGCTTCGCGTTCTTCGCGTCGTCCCAGGCGAAGTACTTCACTCGTCAGAGGATATCATGGACGTGTGCCTACTAGGCACACATTGGCATCGGCGGGAGTGTGCCCAAAAGTGTGCCCAAACGAGGCCTGAAACCGGTCAGCCGCCAGCCAACGCCAACCACGAACCCAATAAAAAACGGGCCTGAAATCGTCGATTTCAGGCCCGTTCTGTGATTCGTGGCAGCCCTAGCAAACCGCCGCCTTCAGCCTCTCGGCCACCTCACCGTGTCGAAATTGCGAAGGAATTCGAGGATTCCTCTTCAACGGTTCAGCTGCTAACCCCAAAACTGTGCCCAGACGGGACTAAACGGCGTCCGACGCGGGCACAGTCGCAGGCCGATATTATAGCCGTGAGTGGACCGGAGCCGTCGAGCCTTTCCACCTTCTCAGAGTTCCTTGGAACTTCGGCTCAACTGCCATGCCGCGCAAGCGGCCGCGACGAGCCACGTCCGTGAGTTGAAGAGACGCGTGGCCTGTCTGGCAGACTACGGGAGCTCGGCCGGGCGGACGAGATCTACACGTTCCTAAAGAGGCCGGGGCGTCATCGTCGAGGTCTTCACCAACGGCTGCCGCAGAAGCGAGCGCATTTTCGAAATGTTTCGGCAGTACCCACCGCAGCAAGTCGAGATCTCGATTTGCAGTTTGAACAACGAGCGGATGCGCCAAGTGTTTGGCGCATGTGCGACGGATGCCGCCGATGCGGTGCTGCGCAACATCTTGCGGCTTCGAGATCGCGGCATGACGGTCGTCTGTAAGACGTTCTTGAACACGCTGACGGCAGATGAGTTCGAGGCAACCCGGCCAGATCGTCGAGGTGACCGTGCGGCTGACGGCCCCGATCGTCGGTGTCATGCTGCAATTTGGACAAGAGTGAATTCATCTGTATTGTAAGCAAGCTGGCCATGTTGCCCGCGCAGGTCAGACACAAGTCGTGACCCGCGAAGAACGCCGTCGTCCTTGCTGAGATAACTCCACTCCCGGAGCAGGCCATGACAAGACCGCTCGTCGCCCTCCTCGTCGCGTTTGCCTCAGCACCGGTCGCGGTCGCCGCCCAGCGGCCGGCCGCCGACGCCACGCGGACTGCGAGTGCCGCCGCGCTTCCCATTCCCCAACCCGCACCAGATTTCGTCCAGCCGAAGACGCCATGGGGGACCCCGATCTTCAGGGGTTCTGGCCCGGCGTCGAGATGGCGGGAGTGCCTCTCCAGCGCCCCGCACGGTTCGGGACGCGGAACGTGCTCACTGACGAAGAGTTCGCGCAGCGCGCCCGTGAGATCGAGGAGGAGGAAGACTCGCTCGTCGCCGAGATCGACGTGTTCACGGCGGACGTGACCACGCCGTGCGCCATCCGCTGCCCGACCTCGCCGCAGCCGCACTGGCAGGAGACTGGCAAGCCGTCGCGACAGGCTTCGCTCATCATCGATCCGCCCGACGGCCGCCAGCCGCCGTTGTCGGCAGAGGGACAGAAGCGTCAGGCGGATCAGCAGGCGGAGGCGCGTGCGCGGCGTGAACGGCTCCAAGGGCGAGAGGCCGACACCTACCTCGACCGCAGCCTCTACGACCGCTGTATCACGCGCGGTGTTCTCGGATCGATCCTGCCGGTCATCTACAACAACGGCAACGAGATCGTGCAGGCACCGGGCGTGGTCGTCATTCGCAACGAGATGATCCGCGAGGCGCGCATCGTCCCGCTCGACGGCCGGCCGCATCTGCCGGGCAGCCTCAAGAGTTACATGGGTGACTCGCGGAGCCACTGGGAAGGCAACACGCTGGTCGTCGTGACGACCAATCTCAATGGGCTGACCGGCGTCGGCGGCAACGGCGGCGGCCGCACGAGCGACCGGATCACGATCACCGAGCGGTTCACTCTGCTCGACACGGACGTGCTGCAGTACACCGCAACGATCGACGATCCCGGCACGTGGACGCAGCCCTGGACGCTATCGTTTCCGTGGAAGCGCGAGCCGGTCTACGGCATGTTCGAATACGCATGCCACGAGGGCAACTACGCGATGCGCAACATCCTGAGCATTTCGCGCGCGGCTGAGAAGGAGACCTCGGGGAAATAGGTCGGCGCCGCCACGACACGCGCCCGGCGCTGCAAGTCCGAGTCCGAGCCCGTTACGAGGGAACGATCTCGAGCGCGGCGTGCGCGCACTGTTCCACGCCGCGCAGGTAGCGCTGGACGGGGGCGTTGCCGACGACGAACGGATGCGGCTGCCCGGCGGTGCGCGTGCGCAGCGCGGCAATCCGCGCGTGGGTTCCGTCCATGCCGGGGTGGTTCGAGAGGATCACCTCGGCATTCGCCTTTTCGACCAGCCCGCGAAAGCGGGCGGCCTGCTCGGCGTACGAGAGCAGGCGGGGGCGCAGACGGCCGAAATTGAAACTGGTGCCGCCCCATGTGGCGACCGTGTGCTGCCGGTTCCCGTCGCGGACGGGGAAGAGCGCGGAGATGGTACCCTCCGTGTGGCCCGGCGTCAGGTGAAGCGTCATCGTGAAGTCGCCAAGCGTCAGGCGCATACCGTCGGTGGCCACCAGGTCGCGCTTCGGCTTCCAGACCGGGTTGCTGCGGTCGAGCAGATCGTAGTCGGCCGCGCCCATCACCACACGTGCGCCATAAGTGTCCTGCAGATACTTCGCTCCCGCCGCATGATCGGCGTGGGCGTGACTCACGACGACGTACTTGATGTCGGACGGATTCAGGTTCAGCTTCCTGAGCCCACCCTCGACCTGATCCTTCACTGAATAATCGAAGATGGCGTCGAGCAGGATGATGCCCTGCGACGTCGTGATGGCCCACGCCGAGTAGTCCCGCTCGCCGACGTAATAGAGGTTGTCGAACACCTGGTGCGGCTCGGCGGCCCACGTCTCGCGCGCGGGCGCCGTGCGCGGGCCTCCGCCGCCGGCGCGGCCCTGCGGCGGCCGGGCCAGGGCGACGGCGCTGTTGCAGACCACCGAGACGACCGCCGCCCATTCCTCGCCGCCCGTCGCACGCGCCGCATCGATGTGGCCCTGCGCCGCTGCCGGAATCGCGGGCCCGGCTGGAGGCGCCTGCTGCGCGAGGGCGACGTGTGTCAGCAAGGCGACGAGCCCCGCGGCCATTGACGCGGACGTGACACGGGCGATCCTGAACGGCGAACTGGCGCGCAT
>CAZFAT010000230.1:0-7070 GCA_964517075.1 uncultured Solibacteraceae bacterium | reverse complement strand
TCGCCATTTCCTGGTAGACCGACATCTTCTCCTTGATGGCGCGTTCCATGCGGACGAGACCGATCCGGAACTGGTTCTCGAGCAGTTCGCCGACCGATCGCACGCGCCGGTTGCCGAGGTGGTCGATGTCGTCGACGAGCGTCGGGTTCTTGCGCAGCCGCAGCAGGTACCGGATGACTTCGTAGAAGTCGGCCGGGTGCAGGACCTTCTCGTCGAGGGGCGTGTTCAGCTTGAGCTTGGTGTTGAGCTTCAGCCGGCCGACGCGCGAGAAGTCATACTTCTGCGCGTTGAAGAACATGTTCTCGAAGAGATTGCGCGAGCTGTCGAGCGTGGGCGGATCGCCCGGCCGCAGCCGGCGGTAGATCTCGATCAACGCCTCCTCGTGCTTCTGGATCGGATCCTTCTTCAGCGTCTGCGAGAGCACCGGCCCGATCTCGTCCTTCTCGGGGAAGAACAGCTCGAGCGTCTCGACGCCCTGTTCCTGGGCCATCGCGATCACGCGCTCCGACAGTTCCTCGTTGGCCTCGAGGATCACCTCGCCGGTCGACGGATCGACCACGTCGGCGGCCGTGAACGCGCCCTCGCGCTCGGCCTCGACCAGCTCGACGCCCTCGACGCCGGCCTTCTTCAGCGCCTCGACCTGATCCCTGCGGATCTTCTTGCCCGGGTGGAGCGAGAGGTCCGACCCGGGAATCGGGAACTCCTGCCCGGCCCGGCGGCCGACCAGCGCGTCAGTCACCTTCCAGAGGATGCGGCCGTCGGCCAGCCGCAGGTCCGACACGGTGTAGAACGTCCGCAGAATCTCGTTCGCGCTCCGGAGACCCAGCGCACGGAGAAACACGGTCGCGAGGAACTTGCGTTTGCGGTCGATCCGCACGTACAGCAGGTTCTTGGCGTCGTACTCGAACTCCACCCACGACCCGCGATACGGGATGATCTGGGCGACGTAGAGCGCCTTGTCCTCGGTGTGGAAGAACGCGCCCGGGGACCGGTGCAGCTGGCTGACGATGACCCGCTCGGTCCCGTTGATGATGAACGTGCCGTGATCACCCATGAGCGGGATGTCGCCGAAGTAGACCTCCTGCTCCTTGATGTCGCGGATCGTCTTGACGCCCGTCTCAGGATCCTTGTTCCAGACGACGAGCCGGATCGTGACCTTGAGCGGCACGGCGAACGTCATGCCGCGCTCCTGGCACTCCTCCACGTCGTACTTCAGCTTCATCTGCACGGTCGTGCCGCACAGGTCGCAGATGTCGCCGCGCGCCTCGTTGGCCCGGCCGCACGAGGGACAGATCACCGCGCCCTCGCCGTAGGGATCGGCCACCAGGACCGTCCCGCACCCTTCGCACTTCTTGCGCAGGTGTTCGAGCCCCGTCAGCCGGCCGCACTTGCACTCCCAGTCGCCAATCGAGTACTCGATGAACTCGAGTGACGAGTTCTCACGAAAGTCGCTGATGGGAAAGACCGACTTGAAGACGGACTGCAGGCCGGCGTCCTCGCGTTCGGCGGCGAGGCGGTTCATCTGCAGGAACCGCTCGTAGGATTTCTTCTGAATCTCGATCAGATTCGGGATCGGAACCGTGGTCTCAATCTTGGAAAAGTCAATGCGCTCGCGATAGACGTTCTTGGGCAGGCTGTACATTCAGAAAACCTCAAGGGGAAGAGCCCGCCGGCTCCTGACGGCGACGCGCGCACGTCGACGGGAGGCCCCGTTCGAGATGTGCGACATTCGCCGTCGAAAGCCGACTGCCTCGCACCGCATCGACGCGGCGCACCCGCCAACCTCACGGCCGCCAATCGACGACCGCGGCACGCCCGTCGGCGCGCCGCGGGACGGCCGCGGACCTACTTGATCTCGACCTTGGCGCCGGCCTCGTCGAATTTCTTCTTGATGGCGGCCGCCTCGTCCTTCGAGATGCCCTCCTTGATCGGCTTGGGGGCCGATTCCACCAGGTCCTTGGCTTCCTTCAGCCCGAGGCTGGTGACCTCGCGGACCACCTTGATCGTGTTGATCTTGTTGCCGCCGATGTCGGTCAGCACCACGGTGAACTCGGTCTTCTCCTCGGCCGCCGGCGCCCCCGCGGCGCCCCCGCCCATGGCCGGCATCGCCATCGGCATGGCCGCGGCGGCCGAGACGCCCAGCTCCGTCTCGAGCGCCTTGACGAGCTGCGACAGCTCGAGCACCGAGATCCCCTTGATGTAGTCCACGACCTGCTGCTGCGTGACGTCCGCCATGTGCCTCTCCCTCGAAGAACTCCCGCCAGACCTCGAACTTCAACCGTCGAACTTCAAACTCAGGAACCCGATTCTTCTGTCCGCTTCTTCTCCGCCGCGGTCAGCACGTTCATCAGATCGCGCGGCACGGCCGACAGGACGGTCACCAATTGCTGCATGGGCGCCTGGAGCACGAACAGGAGCTTTGCGTACAGCTCCGGGCGGCTGGGCAGGCTCGCCAACTCGGCCACCGTGGACGCCGCCACGGGCTGGCCCTGCACGACCGCCGCCTTGATGCTGATGGCCGGCGCCGTCTTGGCAAACAGCGTCAGCGCCTTGACCATCGCCACCGGGTCCTGCCCGGTGGAGACGACGGCGGTCGTCCCGCGGAACTCCGCCGCGACCGCTTCGAACGGCGTCCCCGCGATGGCCCGCTTCGCCAGCGAGTTCTTGACGACCCGGTAGCTCCCGCCCGCCGCGCGGATCTGCCGGCGCAGCTCGGTCGCCTGCGGCACAGTGATGCCGCGGTAGTCCACGAGCACCGCCGTGTCCGCCCCACGAAAGGCGGCTTCGAGCTGCCCGAGCTCGGTTTCCTTCTCCGCTCGACTGACTGCCATGTTCGCTCCGCTACCTCACCGGCCCGGGCCGCTCAGTGCTTCACCAGCTGGTCCACGTGCGAGGCGTCAATCGCCACGCCAGGGCCCATCGTCGACGACATCGTGACGCTCCGCAGGTACTTGCCCTTGGCTGCCGCGGGCTTGGCTTTGACGATGGTTTCCATGAGCGCGTGTGCGTTGGCAATCAGCCGGTCGGCGGAAAAGGACACCTTGCCGACGGGTGCGTGCACCACGCCGGCTTTGTCCACGCGGAACTCCACCTTGCCCGCCTTGATCTCCTGCACGGCGCGCGCGACGTCGGCCGTGACGGTGCCCGTCTTGGGGTTCGGCATCAGCCCCCGTGGCCCCAGGACCTTCCCGAGCCGGCCGACGGCGCGCATCATGTCGGGCGTGGCCACGACCGAGTCGAACGCCATCCAGCCGCCCATGATGCGCTCCACCAGTTCCTCGCCGCCGACCTCGTCGGCGCCGGCGTCCTTGGCCTCGCGCTGCTTCTCGGCACCCGCGATGACGAGCACCCGCTTCAACTTGCCCAACCCGTGGGGGAGCACCACGGTGCCCCGCACCATCTGATCGGAATGCTTGGGATCCACGCCGAGCCGCACGGAGAGCTCGACCGTCTCGTCGAACTTCGAGTACTTGACCTTCTGGATCAGCGGCACGGCCTCCTCAATCGTGTGAGGCCGGGCCGGCACCTGTTGACGGGCCGCCTGATACTTCCTGCCGCGCGTGCGCATCTGACTCACCTTACGTGGTGCCAACGGCGCCGGAGCGCCTCCCACGAAACACCGCTGAAGCCCGGATGCCGCGCCGAAGTGGACCCACTTCAGCCGTCCGGGCTGCGGACTCCAAACTTTACATATTACTTCACTCGATGACGTCCAGCCCCATCGACCGGGCGGTCCCCCGGACCGACCGGACGGCGGCGTCCACCGACTCGCAGTTCAGATCGGGCAGCTTCAGCCGGGCGATTTCCTCGACCTGCCGGACCGTGACCGTCCCGACCTTGGTCTTGTTGGGCACGCCCGACCCCTTGGCAATGTTCGCGGCCCGCTTCAGCAGGACCGCCGCCGGCGGGGTCTTCGTAATGAACGTGTAGGACCGGTCGGTATAGATCGTCACGACCACCGGAATGATCAGCCCGTCGTCCTTCGCGGTCTTCGCGTTGAAGTTCTTGCAGAAGTCCATGATGTTCACGCCGTGCGGACCGAGGGCGGTGCCGACCGGCGGCGCGGGCGTCGCCTTGCCCGCGGCAATCTGGAGCTTCACGGAGGTCTGAACCTTCTTGGCCACCCTAGAGTTTCTCCACCTGCAGGAAATCCAGCTCGACCGGCGTCGCGCGGCCGAAGATCGTCACCATCACCTTCAACGTGTTCCGGTCGGTGTTGACGTCGTCCACCACGCCGTTGAAGCTGGCAAACGGCCCTTCATTGATGCGCACCTGATCGCCGCGCTCGAAGCTGTACTTGGGCTTCGGCTTCTCGGCGGCGACGGTGACCTGATGGAGGATCTGGTCCACCTCTTCGCGCGACAACGGCGAGGGTTTGGGCCCGGCGCCGACGAAGCCGGTCACCTTGGGCGTGTTCTTCACCACATGCCAGGCGTTGTCCGACATGTGCATTTCGACGAGGATGTAGCCGGGGAAGAACCGCCGCGAGCTCTTGACCTCCCGACCGCCGCGCTTCTCGACGATGTCCTCGGTCGGGATGAGGATTTCGCCGATCTCGTCGGCCAGGCCGTAGGCCTGCACCCGCTGTTCGAGCGACTCGCGCACCTTGTTCTCGAAGCCCGAATAGGTGTGAATGATGTACCAGTGCTTCGTCTTGTCGTCAGTCATGGTCTGGGCGGCCGGTCCGGACGCTGCCGGCAGGCCACGGTCCTCGCCGCTCCGCGCCACGCCGGGCGCCTCGACGGCCATCAGGCTACGCCCCCACCCGATCGAACACCATCGTGACGATCCACGACAGGATGAGGTCCACGCCGTACAGGTAAAGCCCGAACAAAATCGACACCAGGAGGACGACGAGGGTGGTCGCCCAGACCTCGCGCCGGGTCGGCCAGGTCACGCGGCCGAGCTCGGCCCGCACCTCGGTCAGAAACCGGCGCGAGCGCGTCCACCATCCGCCGACGCGCTCGGGCGACTCCTTCAGGTTGTCCAGCATTGCCGTTTTCACACTACTCCGTCGTGTCGCGCCGGCCTGTACGGCCGCGAAATCTGGCAGGCCAGGAGGGAATCGAACCCCCAGCCCTCGGTTTTGGAGACCGATGCTCTACCAATTGAGCTACTGGCCTAATCATCTGGCTATCGGTTATTGGCTATCGGCTATCGCGATTGTGCTATCGAGCTATCGATCCGGCTATCGGCTATCGGCTATCGGCGATCGGCGATTGGCGATTGGCGATTGGCGATTGGCGATTGGCGATCGGGCTGTCTGCCTATCGGAGGCCACCGAGGCACGCCCGATCGCCCAATAGCCCGATCAATAGCCCAATAGCAGAATCGCGATAGCCGATAGCCAATAACCGATAGCCAGATGGTTACTTGCTTTCCCGGTGCGCCGTGTGCTTCCGGCAGAACCGGCAGTACTTGTTGAACTCCAGACGCTCCGTGCTCTTGCGGCGGTTCTTGGTCGTGCTGTAGTTCCGCCGTTTGCAGTCGGTGCACGCCAGGGTGACAATCTCGCGCATGGTCTACTCCACGATTTCGCTGATGGTCCCGGCGCCGACGGTCCGGCCGCCCTCCCGGATGGCGAACCGCGCGCCCTTCTCGAGCGCCACCGGCGTCAGCAGCTCGCCGCTGATCGGCGTGTTGTCGCCCGGCATCACCATCTCCACGCCCTCGGGCAGGTGCAGTGTCCCGGTCACATCGGTCGTCCGGATGTAGAACTGCGGGCGATAGCCGTTGAAGAACGGCGTGTGCCGGCCGCCCTCCTCCTTCGACAGGATGTACACCTCGGCCTTGAACTTCGTGTGCGGCGTGATCGACCCCGGCTTGGCCAGCACCTGGCCGCGCTCGACATCCTCCTTCTCGACGCCGCGCAGGAGCACGCCGATGTTGTCGCCGGCCACGCCCTCGTCGAGCAGCTTCCGGAACATCTCGACGCCCGTGACGACCTTCTTCTCGGTGGGCTTGAAGCCGACGATCTCGACTTCCTCGCCGACCTTGACCTTGCCGCGCTCGACGCGACCGGTCACCACCGTGCCGCGGCCGGAGATCGAGAACACGTCCTCGATCGGCATCAGGAACGGCTTGTCCACCTCGCGCTGCGGCATCGGGATATACGTGTCGATCGCGTCCATCAGCTTGAGGACGGAGTCGACCCCGGCCGGATCGCCATGGAGGGCCTTCAGCGCCGAAACGCGCACGACCGGCAGGTCGTCGCCCGGAAACCCGTAGCTCTTGAGCAGATCGCGCACTTCCAGCTCGACGAGGTCCAGGAGCTCCGGATCGTCGACGGCGTCGACCTTGTTCAGCGCCACGACCACGTAGGGCACGTTGACCTGCTTGGCGAGCAGCACGTGCTCGCGGGTCTGCGGCATCGGCCCATCCACCGCGCTGACCACGAGGATCGCCCCGTCCATCTGCGCCGCACCGGTAATCATGTTCTTGATGTAGTCGGCATGGCCCGGGCAGTCCACGTGGGCGTAATGCCGCTTGGGCGTGCTGTACTCCACGTGGCTCGTCGCGATCGTGAGGATCTTGGTTTCGTCGCGCCGGCCCTGCGACTCGGACGCCTTGGCCACCTCGTCGTAGGGCACGAACTTGGCCCAGCCCTTGTCGGCCGCCACCTTGGTCAGCGCCGCCGTCAGCGTCGTCTTCCCGTGATCGATGTGGCCGATGGTGCCGACATTCACGTGCGGCTTGGAACGATCAAACTTCTCCTTCGCCATTGCTCTCCGTCCTCACTTGGATGGCAGGAGCGCGCCCCTGCCCCACGCCTTCGCGCCGGGGCCCCACTGCCTCACGCCGCGAACGCGCACGCCCGAACCCTTCCACTCCCCCGGCCGATCCCGGGGCCGTCAGTTGGAGCCGATGACCGGGATTGAACCGGTGACCTCGTCCTTACCAAGGACGCGCTCTGCCAACTGAGCTACATCGGCCCGCCTTCGCTACCCGCTCGCTTCGCTCGCAGCTTCGGCGAGGCAGGCCCTTGCTAAACTTCGTCACTTCAGCGCGCCGAAGGCGCGCCCGCCGGAGCGGAGCGGGGCCTTCGGGCCCCCGCGAGCGACGGCGCGAGG
>CAZFAT010000229.1:0-26987 GCA_964517075.1 uncultured Solibacteraceae bacterium | reverse complement strand
TGGGTCAACCAGCGCAACGGCACGTTTCTCGATGAGGGACTCCTCTCAGGCGCCGCGGTCAATGCCGCCGGCCACCCGGAAGCCAGCATGGGCATCGGCGCGGGCGACTTCGACGCCGACGGCGACGAGGATCTGTTCGTTACCAACGACGTGGGCGAAACATTCGTCCTGTACGTCAGCGACGGCCAGGGTCTCTTCGTCGATGCGCGAGTGCGAACGGGCATCGCCGCGCCCACCGCGGCCTATACCGGCTTCGGCACCGACTGGTTCGACTACGACAATGATGGCTGGCTCGATCTGTTCATCACCAACGGCGCGGTGAGCATCGTGCCGAAGCAGCGCGGCCAGCCGCGTCCGTACCGCATGAACAACCAGTTGTTCCGCAATACCGGGAAGGCGCGGCTGGAGGAAGTACCCGCGGCGATTGCCGGTCCCGATTTCTCGGACCTCGAAATCGGCCGCGGAGCGGCGTTCGGCGATCTCGACAACGACGGAGACGTCGACATCGTCGTCAACAACAACGGCGGCAGGGCCAAGCTGCTGCTCAACCAATCGCGTAACGGACATCGATGGCTGCAGGTCCGGTTGGACCAGGGACCCGCCAATCGGCTGGCCCTCGGCGCATGGGTGGGGGTACATCGCACTGGCCGGCCTGCGCTCTGGCGGCGCGTCCGGACCGATGGCAGCTATATGTCCGCCAGCGATTCGCGCCTGCACTTCGGTCTCGGGGCGGCGGCCGACATCACCGGCATTGACGTGCACTGGCCGGACGGCGCGCGCGAGCGGTTCGGCCGACAGGACGCCGACCGCCTCGTCACGCTCAAGCGCGGGACCGGCGCCATCGCACCGGCGGTACGCTGACCATAAGCCGACCTGAAGGTCGGCCCCTCCATCGCGTAATGAAACGGAGCTGCGACTTTCAGGTCGGTGGACGCTCCTCGAGGCGGCGGGCGGCCGCTTCGACCTTCTCCGCCAGTTCCGCCTTGTACGCCTTGAGGCGCTGCTCGACGCCAGCGTCACCAAGCGCCAGCATCTGCGCAGCCAGCACACCGGCATTGGTCGCGCCGGGCTTGCCAATGGCAACAGTCGCGACCGGTACGCCCGGCGGCATCTGCACGGTGGACAGGAGCGCGTCGAGCCCTTTGAGCGCGGATGAGTCGATGGGCACGCCGATCACCGGGAGGGTGGTGTGGGCGGCCACGACGCCGGCCAGATGTGCGGCGGCGCCCGCGCCGACAATGAAGATGCGCACGCCGCGCGCAGGCGCCTCCCTGACCAGTCGCACCACGCGCTCGGGCGATCGGTGCGCCGAGGCGACCGTCATTTCCCAGGACACACCCAGGCCCGTCAGCACGTCGCCCGCGGCGCCCATGACCGCCGCATCCGAGTCGGAACCCATCAGAATCAACACTTGTGTCATGCACGCGTCTCCGCAGCCGATGCAATCGCCTTCCGCCCGATGTCCCGCCGGTACTGCACGCCGTCGAAGGCAATGCGCCCGGCCGCCGCGTACGCCGTCGCCATGGCGTTCTCGAAGGTGGGGCCCTGACCGACGACCGTGAGCACGCGGCCTCCGGCGGTGACCAGTTCGTCGCCGTCGCGGCGGGTGGCCGAATGAAACACCAGAACGTTCGGCAGCGCCCTCGCCTCCTCCAGCCCGCGAATCACCTGACCCACCTCAGGCCTGGCCGGATAGCCTCTGGACGCCAGCACGACGCCGACGAAACGATCGCGACCGGTCTTCAGAGTGGTCGTGTCAAGACGGCCTGACGCCGCCGCGTAAAGAGTGGACCCAAACGGGCCCGTGAGATGCGGCAACACGACCTGAGCCTCCGGGTCACCGAACCGCACGTTGAACTCAATCACCTTCGGCCCATCCGGTGTGAGCATCAAGCTGACGTAGAGAAACCCGACGTACGGATCGCCCTGCGCGCGCATGCCCTCGACGACCGGCGCCACGACGCGCCGCATCGTGAACTCCTCCAACTCAGGGGTCATGAGCGGGCTCGGTGCACAGGCGCCCATCCCGCCCGTGTTCGGTCCGCGGTCGTCGTCCCAGATCCGCTTGTGATCCTGCGCACTCGCCAACGGCACCGCGCGCTCGCCGTCCGACAGCACGAAAAACGACACCTCGGGTCCGGAGAGGCACTGTTCGATGACCAGCCGGGTGCCGGCGTCGCCGAACTCCCGATCGACCATCGCGGCTCGGACCGCGGTTTCGGCCTGAGACCGGTCGTCGGCGATCACGACGCCCTTCCCCGCGGCCAGGCCGTCGGCCTTGATGACGACGGGAAACCCGAAGTCTTCTCCGGCAACGGCCCCGAGCGCCCCCTCAAGGGTGTCGCAGACGACGAACGGCGCCGTCGGAACGCCGTGGCGATCCATGAAGCGCTTGGACTCGATCTTGGAGCACTCGAGGGCGGCGCCCTGTCGTGACGGCCCGAGGATCGGGCGGCCGGCCCGGCGGAAGTGGTCCGCGAGGCCCCGCTCGAGGGGCGCCTCGGGGCCAACGACGGTGAGATCGACCCCCTGGTGGACGGCGAGCGCGTGGACCTCGGCCGGGTCGAGCGGATCGACGGAAATGCACGGGAAATCGGCGGCGATTCCCGCATTGCCCGGGGCGACCACCACCGCGGCCACGTCGGGATCGCGACTGAGCCGCCAGGCCAGGGCGTGCTCCCGGGCCCCGCCTCCGAGGACGAGCACTTTCACGCGGGGATTGTAGCGACTTGGCGGCCGCGGCGTTTGCGCCCGGCCATGCTAGGCTACTGTGTTGCCCGGGCGGGTCAAGGCCCGACCGGGCCGCAAAACCGCGGGAAAGGGGGTGTCGAACCGTGGCGGACGTCAAGATTCAGGAAGGCGAGTCCATTGAAAGTGCCCTCCGGCGCTTCAAGCGCAAGGTCCAGCAAGAGGACATCATCAAGGACATCAAGAAGCATTCGTTTTATCTCAAGCCCGGCGACAAGCGGCGTGCGAAGCAAGCCCTCGCGCGCAAGCGCTCCCGCAAGAAGCAGCGCCGAGAGGCCGACTGATTGAGGGCACGGAGGCCTTGTCGAATGGCCTCGCGCCCCGTAGACTTGTCACGCTTTGCGACCGCGGGAGGCCCGGGCCGCCCGCGTCCACCCTGTTTGCAGTTCCGCGCCGCTCAGGCGCCGGCAAGGAGTCGGGCATGCAGATCGAGGAACGAGTCGTCGGCGACGTGACGATTCTCGACCTGAAAGGCAAGATTACGTTGGGCGAAGGCGATGAAGCCCTGAAGGACAAGATCAATTCTCTCGTCCTCCAGGATCGGCGGCGCATTCTGCTCAATCTCGCGGAGGTCCCCTACATCGACAGCGCCGGCCTCGGCGAAATCGTGCGCACCTACACGACCGTCAGCCGGCAGGGCGGACAGCTCAAGCTCGTCAACCTGACCAAGCGCATCACGGACCTGCTGTCGATTACCAAGCTGCTGACCGTCTTCGAGACGTTCGACTCGGAATCCGACGCGCTGCAGAGCTATTAGGCATCACGGGGCGGCAGCGCCCCGCCCATGGCTCGACGACCCGTGCCCACGACGCACCCGGTCCCCGACCAGTCCCCGCGCGGAGGGCTGGCGGTGGCCGAGGTCCTGCGCTCCCTTCGCCCACGCCAGTGGACGAAGAATCTCGTCGTCTTCGCCGGGCTGATTTTCGGGTACCGGCTCAGAGACACTGACGCCCTCCTCGCGGCTTGCGTGGCCTTCGCGGTGTTCTGTGCGGTGTCCGGTGTCGTGTATCTGGTCAACGACGTCCGCGACCGTGAGTCCGACCGCCTGCACCCGCTCAAGTCACGGCGACCCGTCGCGGCCGGGCGGCTCTCGCCGGGAACGGCGATGGGCAGCGCCGTCGTCATCGGGACCGGCGCGCTGACTGCGGCGTTCCTGGTGCTGCCCCCGCCGTTTGGCGTGATCGCGCTGACCTACCTGGTCCTGTTGAGCCTCTATTCGGTTTCGCTGAAGCATGTCGTGATTCTCGACGTGCTCACGATCGCCATCGGATTCGTCCTGCGCGCGTGGGCGGGTGCCGTGGCCGTGGAGGTGGTGTTCAGCCACTGGCTGCTACTCCTGACGCTGCTCGGCGCCCTCTTCCTGGGCCTGAGCAAGCGGCGGGCGGAACTGGTCAGCCTCGCCGGAGATGCGGGCCATCATCGCCCGATTCTGACGAAGTACAGCCCATATCTCCTGGACCAGATGATCGGCATTGTCGCCGCCTCGGTCCTGCTCGGCTACGCGTTTTACACGACCGACGACGAGACCGTGGCGAGATTCGGGACGGACCGGCTGCTGTGGACGGTACCGTTTCCGCTGTACGGCCTGTTCCGCTATCTGTACCTGGTGCACCAGCGGGGTGAAGGCGGCGACCCGTCCGAGACGCTGCTGACAGACCGCCCCCTGATGGCCTGCGTGATCCTCTGGGTGGTCGCGGTCGTGCTCATCCTGTACGCGCCGGCCCTCTGAGATCCGCTAAGGTACAGGGATGCCCCGTTCCACAGTCGCCATTCTCCGTACGAAGCCCGCCACGGTCCTGGCCGACTACCACGCCCTGATGAACCTGGCCGGCTACCAGCGGACCATCGCCCGCGACGCGGACACGGCCCTCAAGATCAACATCTCCTGGCACTTCTTCTTTCCCGGCAGTTCCACGACGCCCTGGCAGCTGGACGGCGTGATTCGCGCCATGAAGCAGGATGGCTACGATCCCCGGCTGATCCATGCCTGTCACAACCGCACCGTGGTCATCGATGCGCACCTCGGCGAACGCGAGAACAAGCAGCTCAACGTGGTCGAGGCCCACGGCCTGCGGAACGTCCACCTCTATGAGGGGGACGAGACGTGGATCAACATCCGGGACGCGGTCGGGGACCTCACGAAGAAGTTCCTCTGCCTGAACGAGGTCTATCCCGACGGGTTCCTCATTCCGCGGCGGTTCATCGGCGAAAACATCATTCACCTGCCGACGGTGAAGACGCATGTCTTCACGACGACCACCGGCGCGATGAAGAACGCGTTCGGCGGCCTGCTGAACGAACGACGGCACTGGACGCATCCGGTCATCCACGAGACGCTGGTGGATCTCCTGATGATTCAGAAGGCGATCCATCGGGGCATCTTCGCGGTCATGGACGGCACGTTCGCCGGCGACGGACCGGGCCCGCGCTGCATGGTGCCGCACGTCAAGAACGTCATCCTGGCCAGTGACGACCAGGTCGCCATCGACGCGGTGGCAGCCCGGCTGATGGGCTTCGATCCAATGTCCATCAAGTTCATCAGACTGGCGCACGAGTTGGGACTCGGCTGCGGCGATCCCCGCGACATCGAGATCGTCGGCGATCAGCGCGCGGCGGCGGAGCGCTGGCACTTCGAAGGGCCCTTCCGCAAAATGACGTTCGCCGCGCGGATGCAGCATCAGATCTACTGGGGACCGCTGAGGAAACCGGTCGAATGGTCGTTGAAGACGGTGCTCGCGCCGTGGGCCTACATCGCGAGTGTGGCCTACCACGACAGCTTCTGGTATCCCGTCAAGGCGCGCTCGCGGATGCGGGACGTGCTGGCGAGCGACTGGGGGCGGCTGTTCCGGCACTGGGAACAGGTCACACCCGACGCACAGGGCTACCCCGTCGTGTCGGACACCGGTGCGACGATTCGCCGGACGGGCCTGCGCGCCCTGGCGCGATCGATGGGCGTTCTCGCCACGTGCGTCCGCGAGGCGCCCGAGTTCGGCCGACGCAGACGGCATCGGACCGCGGTCGTCGAGGGGGCCGGCAAGGCCGGCCCGCAGTAATTTCCCAGAGTCTCCAGATGGCAGATCTGAACGCACGCCCCGAGACCGTCGACGTTGAACACATCATGCAGCAGCTCCGGACCAGGATCCGGGAGCGCCGCGGCGCCGACTACACCGATGCCGAGCTGCAGCAGCTCGCGGGCGCGAGACTCGAGCAGCTGCTCGACGCGCGCGGCGCGGGTGCGAGCCGGGGTCACCGATTCCTCCACCCTCCCGCTCCCGCCCCTGACCTTCCAGGCTACGAGTTCGAGGACCACACGCTGTTCGCGACGCACCGCGGCCCGCTTGGCGCCCTGCGAAAGCTGCTCAGGCCGATCCTGAAGCTCTTTTTCAATCCCGAACCCCTCATCCGGGCGCTGCACGTCCAGGCCAAGCTGAACACGGAGGTCCAGCGGCGATTGCGCCTTCGTGAGGAAATGGATCCCGTGCTGACCGAGGTGGTCCGCGGGCTCGTCATCGAAGTCACCCGGGCCGGTCTCGAGGTGCAGAGCCTCAAGATGCGGATCGAGTCGCTCGCCACGCGCCTGGACTTCGACGAGCGGCGGAGCCGGTCCCGAGAGAACCCCGCCAGCCCGGTCCCCTCGCGCCAGCCGGTTGCCGGGCCGCCGGTGTCGGAAACGCCTGCTCAGCCGGTACCCGCCCGGCTGGACCCGCACCCCGGCGACAGTGCGGGGCCGACGGGCGAACGCCGGCGCCGACGGCGACGCCGGCGGCGTCGCGGGGGTGCGTCGGGGGACACCCCCCCGACGGCAACGTCACAGCACGGCGGGCCACCGGCCGAGTCTCGTGGCACGCCGCTGCCCTTCGATGACGGGAATGGGGCTGGCGACGCCGATGAGGTCGTGCCGTCAGGCGCGGCCGACGAGGACATCGGCGCGGACACTGACGAACCGTGAAGCTGGCGGTCGTGGTGCAGCGCTACGGTGCGGACACGAGCGGCGGCGCCGAACTCCATGCCCGCTATATCGCTGAGCGTCTCGCCAGACATGCGACGGTCGAGGTCTTGACGACCTGCGCGCGCGACTATGTCACCTGGAAGAACGAGCTGCCGGCCGGCGACGATCAGCTGAACGGCATCCGACTGCGCCGATTCCCAGTCTCGCGGCCACGCACGACCGAGGAGTTCGGCCGGTCGTCCGACGTCGTCTTCAACCAGCCCCACTCGGTCGCCGACGAACTTCATTGGCTCGCCAGCGAGGGACCCACCAGCCCGGCGCTGATCCAGCACATCCGCCGTGTCGCGGCCGACTTCGACTACTTCCTGTTCTTCAGCTATCGCTACTACCATGCCTGGCATGGCGCACGTGCGGTACCGGCGAAGGCCGTGCTGGTACCGACCGCCGAACGCGATCCCGCCCTCGGTCTGTCGATCTTCCAGCCCGTCTTCCGCGGAGCGCGGGCGGTCATGTACAACTCGCCCGAAGAGCGGGCGCTGATCGAACATGTCAGCCACCGGCCGCGCCAGCAGCCGGGCATCGTGGTCGGCGTCGGGTCCGAAATCCCCGAACGCACGCAGCCCTGGCGGTTCCGCAAGAAATTCAACGCCGACCGCCGGTTCGCCATCTGCATCGGCCGCATTGACGAGAACAAGGGGTGCCGCGAGCTGTTCGACTACTTCGTGCGGTACGCCCTCATGTATCCCGACGGGCTCGATCTGCTGCTGATCGGGTCCGCACACATGCCGATTCCGGCGCATCCCCGCATCCGGCACCTCGGCTTCCTGTCCGACGCCGACAAGTTCGACGGTCTCGCCGCCGCCGACCTGCTCGTCATCCCGTCGCGCTACGAGAGTCTGTCGATGGTCACGCTCGAGGCCTGGGCGCTTGGCAAGCCCGTGCTCGTGAACAGCCGGTGCGACGTCCTGCGCGGCCAGGCTGTCAGGGCGAACGCGGGGCTGTACTACGACACCTTCGAGGAGTTCGCCGAAGCGCTCTACCAGCTCGACAGCACGGGGCCGGTAGGGGCGGTGCTGGGACGGCACGGGCGCGAGTTCTTCCGGCGCCACTACACGTGGCCCGTGATCGAGCGCAAGTACCTGGACATGTTCGACCGTCTGTCACGCGTGCCAGCGACCGGCATCGATCCGCTCCCGGGATTCTTCGCCCGCCGGGCGCGCACCGTGCCGCCGGCTGCCGCCGTCGTCGCCGCGGCACCAGCGGGACCCGCGGCCCCGGGAAGCGAGCAGCCATGAGGCTCGCCTTTGTCGTGCCCCGCTATGGCGCCGATCTGTCAGGCGGCCGGGAGCATCAATGCCGGCTGATCGCCGAACGGCTGGCGGCGATTCACCATGTAGAGGTCCTCACGACGTGCGCGACCGACAGTCGGACGTGGACCAACGTGCATGCCGAGGGCGTCGACCGGCTTCGAGGCGTGACCGTCCGGCGGTTCGCGGCGGCCCGCGCCGGCGATTCGTCCGCCGTTCGTCGAGCCGCCGACCGCGTCTTCTTCGGCCGGCACGCGCCGCAGGACGAGCTGGAGTACCTACGGCAGCAGGGCCCGTGGGCCCCAGGACTCGTGGAATATCTCGAGCGGCAGCACGCGCAGTACGACGTCCTCATCTTCTTCACGGCTCTGCACGCACCGGCGGTGCTGGGCACACGGGTGGCGCCCTACAAGAGCATCCTGATCCCCGCCGTCCAGGACGGCCCTGAGCTGCAGCTTGGGGTGTTTCGCGAGCTCTTCTCGAGCGCGGCGGGATTCGCCTGGGAGACCGAGGACGAACGCCGGCTCGTGTCCTCGCGCTTCCACCTCCGCAGTCTCGTGGACGACGTGGTGGGGTGTGGCGTCAACCTGCCGGAGGGCGAAGTGGAGGTGGACGGCGGCGAGTGGCGTCTCGTCGGCCCGCCCGATCGCGAACCGCTGCCGCCGCACCTCGAGGGCGCGGGCAACGCATTTCGCCGCCGCCATCGCCTGTATGGCCCCTTCGTACTCCAGGCCGGCCGGATCGAGCCGGGCGAAGGCTGCGAGGAGCTTCTCGAGTACTACCAGCACTACCTTCGCGACGGAGGCGATGCGCGCCTGGTGCTGATGGGCACGAAGCTCATGCCGCTGCCCGAAGACCCGGGCGTGCACTTCGGCGGCATCCTGCCGGACGAAGAACGGGCCCACTCGCTCGAAGCGGCCACCGTCGTGGTGCTTCCCTCGCCCGATGACCGGCAGCTGATGCTCGCGCTCGAGGCGCTCTCGGTGGGCACGCCGGTGCTCGTCAATGCGCGAGCCGCCACCGTGGTGCAGCATTGCCGTCGCAGCCAGGCCGGGCTGTTCTATGCCGACCGCTGGGAGTTTGCGGAGGCGTTGAAGCTGCTCACCCATGACCCCAGGCTGCGCGCGGCGCTCGGCCTCAACGGCCGGACGTACGTCAGCCGGCACTACCGGTGGCCGACCGTCCTGTCGAAGTACGAACGGCTCTGCGAACAGCTCCATGGCGCCGTGCGCAACGGCCGGGTGGAGCCGCCTGAGCCCGACCGCGCGCGAACGATCGCGAAACCGCGTGAGCCCGACGGCGACCGGCGTGACCGCGGACGAGGTCGTTTTCGTGAGCGGGATCGCAGCCGTCACGACCGCTCGCGTCAGCGGCGCCGCGAGCGCCGGTAGATCGCCGCCACCGGCGGGCGCTACTCGGCCTCGGGCGCCCCGCCGACGTCCTCGGCGTCGCGGGGATCGCCAGGTCCCTTTCGTCGACGCGGACGGATGTCGTAGCGCTTCATCATCTCGTTGAGCGTGGTGGCTTTGATGTGAAGCAACTCGGCGGCGCGCTTCTGGACGCCGCCGGCCGCTTCGAGGGCCGCCTCGATGTACCTCCGCTCGTGACCGATGATGACCTCGCGGAAGTGGATGCCTCCGGCCGGAATGACCGCGTCGGGCACCACAGGACGAACGCCCGCGCTCACGTGGTCGGGGATGAGCTCCAGCCCGATCTCCCGATCGCCGCAGAGCACGACGGCCCGCTCGATGACGTTCTCGAGCTCGCGCACATTGCCGGGCCAGTCGTACGCCATGAGCCGGTCCATGGCCGGCGGGGTCAGAATCATCGGCCGCTTGCGGCTTTCTTCGGTGAACCGGTCGAGGAAGTGCTGCACGAGCAGCGGGATGTCCTCCTTGCGGTCCCGAAGCGGCGGGAGCTGGATGAAGATCACGTTCAGCCGGTAGAACAGGTCCTCGCGAAAGTGGCCCTGTTCGGTCAGGTCGCGCAGGTTGACGTTCGTGGCGGCGATGATCCGGACGTCCACCTTGATCGTCTCCACGCCGCCCAGCCGCATGAACTCGCGCTCCTGGATGACCCGGAGCAGCTTCGCCTGGGTGTCGAGCGGAATGTTCCCGATCTCGTCGAAGAAGATCGTGCCCTTGTCAGCGAGTTCGAAGAGGCCCTTCTTCGGGTAGACGGCGCCCGTGAACGCTCCCTTCACGTGGCCGAACAGGTTCGACTCCAGCAGGTCGGGCGGCAGGTTGCCGGAGTTCACCGTGATGAACGGCTTGTCGGACCGCGCCGACCGCCGGTGGAGCGCGCGAGCCACCAGTTCCTTGCCGGTGCCGCTTTCCCCCTGCACGAGGATGGTGGCGCGGCTGGGCGCCGACCGGGCAATGAGGTCGTAGACGGCGCGGATTCTGGGACTGCCGCCGACGATCTCGTCGAAGTGATAGGCGTCGGATCGCAGCCGATCGCGCAGCTCCTGGTTCTCGCGCACCAGCCGCCGCCGTTCGACGGCGTTTCGCAGCACCGCGAGGACTTCATCGTTCTTGAAGGGCTTGGTGAAGTAATAGAACGCGCCCTGCTTCGTGGCCGCCACCGCGCCTTCGATCGTGCCGAAGGCGGTGATCATCACCACGGGAAGATCCTCGTCAATCCGGCGGATGTCCTGCAGCACGTCGAGACCGTTGCGATCGGGCAGCATCAGATCGAGCAGCACGGCGTCGATACGCCGCGCGCCCAGGTGATCCATGCCCTGGCCGGCGGTGGCCGCGGACACCACGTCGTAGCCTTCGGCCGTCAGCAGGGCTTCGAGTGCCTCGCGAATGATTTCTTCGTCGTCGATGATGAGGACAGAAGCGGTCGGCTGGGTCATGGAGGGGTCCGGGCTGTGAGCCGCCCGACGATTAGCGGGCCGCCGTCATGACAGCGGGTGAACGATCCAGGGCGGGCAGGACGAGGCGGAAGCGCGTGCCCTGCCGATCGCTGTCGCAGGTCAGAGTGCCGCCGTGCTCCTTGACGATGCCGTAGGTCACGGACAGGCCGAGGCCGGTGCCACGGCCTTCCGGCTTGGTGGTGAAGAACGGGTCATAGATGCGGCCGATGTGCTCCGCGGGAATGCCGACGCCGCTGTCGGCCACCTCGACGATCGCGTCGCCGCCCTCCACGCCGGTGGTGATCGACAGCCACCCACCGTTCGGCATCGCATCCCGCGCGTTGAGAAACAGATTGAGGAAGACCTGCTGCAGCTTGTACTCGACGCCGCGAATCACGACCTGCCCCGTCAGCTGCCGGCGGACCTGAATCTGGCTCATCCGGAACTGATGCTCGAGCAGGGCGAGCACGTCGGTGAGGACCAGATTCAGATCGACCGGCCCGGTTTCCTTGCCCGAGGGACGGGCGAGATTCAGCAGGCTGTTCACGATCTTCGCGGCGCGGAACGTCTGCTGTTCGATCTTCTCGAGCAGGGGCCGCCGCTGGTCGCCGGGATCGGATCGCTCGAGCAGCATCTGGGTGAAGCTGGAGATGCCGGTCAGCGGGGTGTTGACTTCGTGGGCGACGCCGGCGGCCAGCAGGCCGATCGCCGCCATCTTCTCCGAGAGCCGCAATTGCTCCTCCAGATTGGCGCGATCGGTGACGTCCTCGAGCACGATGATCCACCCGGCCTGCACGGCGCGATCGGTGTGAAAGGGCGCCACGGCCGTGTTCACGAGCAGCGTCCGCCGGTGCTCGCCTGATCCAACCTCCAGGGGCGCCCGGTAGAGCGACGTGCCGACGGGAGCTTCGCGCCGCGCCGCCTGCAGCGCGTCCACGAACGCGCGGTCGAAGCACATCGTCAGCGGGCGATTCAGGACGGCCGCCCGGTCGAGTCCGACGAGCTGCTCCATGCGGCGGTTCCAACGCAGCACGCGATCGTCGAGATCGACCACGATCAGGCCGTCGGTCAGCGACTCGACCACACTGTCGCTGAACTGGTGCAGCTGCTCGATTTCGTGTGCCTTGCGGCCGAGCTCGCCGTAGAGGCGCGCGTTCTCGAGCGCGGTGGCCGCCTGCGCCGCGACGGCCCCGAGCAGCGCCATGTCCTCGCTGCTCAACGGCTCGCTGTCGGGCCGCCGCCCCGTCGCGATCACCGCGATGGTCGTGTCATTCGCGGTGCACGGCACGAAACTGAAGAGCCCGGCGTCGCGCCACACGGCCGCGTCGTCGCCTGAGAGCCGACGGGCCGGCAGCGGATCGTCCACGGCCACGGTCTGCCCCACCCGAAGCCGCTGGCCGAGCACCGACTCCGGCTCAATGGCCGGAATGAGGGCCCCCTCGAAACCATCGGCGGCGACCGGCGCAAGCCGCCCGGCGTCGGCCATGAGAAACAGCGCAATCCGATCGATGCCCAAGGTCTCCCGGACCCGTTCGACGAGGCGCGAGCTGAGCCGCCCGAGGTCGAGATCGCTGTTGAGCGCACGGGCAAAGCTCACGAGCGCGCGCCGGTAATCGTAGCGCTCCCGGTAATAGAGGCGGTCGAGCGCGGCCTGGATGGCGTTCCACAACCAGGGCGCGACCAGCGCGACAATCAACGTCGCCAGGAGGGCCCAGAAGCTGCTGCGGTCCCGGTCGCCGCCGAGGATCAAGCTGACGAGCTGCAGCGTCCCGCCGTACATCGCCGCGAGCAGGAGCACGACCGCCGCGATCACCAGCGCCTTCTTGATGATGACCTCGATATCCATCAGCCGGTAGCGGACGATGGCCGAGGCGAAGGCCAGCGGGACGCAGCCCAGCAGCACCGCCGTGTACTCGCTGTAGGACGACACGTGCCCGAAGATGAAGGGCACCACGTAGAGCGCGACGAAGGGGACGGCGCCGACCGAGGATCCCCACACGATCCAGCGCAGCTGGCGGCGCGCGGTCACCGAACGCAGCCGGGTCAGCGCGCGCGTCATCAGGGCCAGCCCGCCAATCAGACAGACGGCCAGATAGGCGTACGCGAAGAGCTCGATCCGCTCGAGATCGGTGGACACGCCGGGACCCCCGAGCCCGCGCGTGACCACGGCGACGCGCCAGAGACCGAGGACGATCGCCGGCAGATACAGGGCCGGCAGGAGCGCCCGCCCGGGCGACGTTCGCAGCCAGGCGTGGGGCCGCTCCGGAAACACCAGCGCGAAGTGGAGGAACAATGGCGGAAGCGCCAGGCGGGCAATCAGGTCGGCCCACTCGAAGAAATAGTCGAGCTGGTCGTAGCGGCCGCTGGGCGTGAACGCCAGGGCGCCGACGAAGGCCACCGCCAGCCAGAAGAAATGCAGCGTCGCCAGGTCGTTGGGACGCCGCAGCCGGACGGAGGTGCCAACGACGATCGAGAGAATGCCGACGAGGGCCAGCGAGAAATACAACCCCTCGCTGACTCCCGGCGTGGTCGTCAACAGGACGGTGACGGGAAGTTCGGCCGAGGCCCGCTGAACCACGTAGGCCAGGCCGCCGCGGCCCTCGGCGGCGTGCAGCGCCGTGACCACATCGGCCGGCGAGCGGACTTCCTGGCCGTCGATCAGGAGCAGCACATCGCGCAGCTGCACGCCGGCGCGGTCGCCCGCATGTCCGGGATCGATGGCGACGGCCACGACGTTCGACCCTTCGAGCCGCCACAACACGCCGTCATCCAGCTCGGGCTCGGAGGTCTTGACCAGCGCGATGTTGACAATCGCCAGCGACACGAGCACCGCGGCCGCGGCAACGGGCAGCGCGACGCGAAGCAGCGCGCGAAGACGACCGAGCGCGAACATCAGCCGGACCGGGGATGAGTCACGGCTAGAACCGCACCTGTACGCCGCACACGACACGGGTTGGCGGAGCGACCGTCAGCAGCTCGTCGTAGAACGACGCGTGGTCGATGAGGGGATTGAACAGCGTGCGCACCGCGACCACGAGATCGAGCCTGCCCCCGCTGATCGGCTGGTAGGGCAGTTCCTGGCGAAGCTCCACGTCGAACCGGCCTCCGGTGCCCGGCCGATCGTCGCGATCCGCCCGAAGGAAGTGCGTGTTCGACCGATAGGCCACCGCCATCCGGGTCGCCGTCTCCGGCACCGTGCCGTTGAACGAGACGGTGACGTCCTGGACGATCCCGGCGATCGGCCCGGCGCCAGCCGGCAGGTCGACGGCGCCCGCGGGCCGGTCACGCCAGCGCGCCTGCCCGGCGGTGTAGGTCACTGCGAGACGGGCGTGCGGGCCGATTTCGCTTTCGAGACCGGCCACCCAGGCCTCGAGGTGCGGGCTGCCGGTCGTGGCCACGTAGTAATGCCCGACCTCGCTCTCGGCGTCCAACCCGAACAACGTGGCCACCTGATTGTCCACCGACTCGATGAGCCGGCCGAACTTCAGGACGGCCGCGGTGGGCCAGCGTACCGCGTACTCGACACCGAGCTCATAGCGGTGCACGGCCTCGGGATGCAGCGGCTCGTCGGGGACGAGCGTGGAAAAGGTGCGTTCGGGAGGCAGCCAGGGACCGGCGGTCGACGGGGGCAGGAATTCGGACGCGCCGGGAGCGATCAGGCGCCGTGACGCTCGCGCCGTCACGCTGGCCGCAGGGAGCACGGCGATTCGGGCGCCGACGCTGGGGCTGACGAGTCCGGTTTCGGCGAGATAGTCGTAGCGGTCGAGGCGTAAGCCGTACTCGAACGTGACATCGGGCCGCGCGCGCCACGTGTCGTACACATAGGCCCCACCCACCCGCCTGGACCCAGGCGCGGCGATCGACGGCAGCGCCGCCTTCGCCGTGACGGACGCCTGACTGCTGTACGACACCCCGAGACGGAAGGCATGCAGGCGGTCGGTGTGCGTCTGGTAGTCGCCGAGCAGCGTCCAGGACGATCGGTCGTCAGCCGCCAGCGCGGCTCGCACCGACCAGTCGCCATGGGATCCGACCGGCGCGCCGACCAGCACGGCAGCGGCGCCCCGAGGCCACGCCGGGGGCGCGGACCCCGGTACTCCCGGCACGATGCTCAGCGTCACGAAATCGACCTGGCCCCGGAAGTCGGTGTCGGAAAAAAACGAGGTCGCGGCGCGGGCCGAGCCCGCGACCACCCAGTCGACAAAGGACGGGCGCGGGACAAAGGTCTGCCGCTCGCTGGCCGAATCGTCCGCGGGCAGCGGCAGCGCCCTCCCGTCGCGCAGCACGCTGCGGGTCATGTGCCGCAGCCGCCAGGCCAGTTCCGAGTGGGCGTGGTCGGGTTCGCGCGCATCGCCTTTCACCGACGCCGGCTGTTCCGCGCCCGCCGGCACGCGCGTGAGCGTGATGTCCCGCTCGATGGCCCGCGTGTGAATGCGAATCGGCTCCCGGACGGTGGACAGGTACCCCTCCCTCGCCGCGCGAAGGATGTACTCACCGGGCGCGAGCAGCAGCAGGAAGCGCCCGCGACCGTCGGACCGGACCGCCGCCAGCGTGGCCCCCATGGCGAAGATGCTCACGCCGCTGACGGTCTGACCGGCCTCGTCGCGCACGACACCTTGAATGCCGGCCTCGATCAACGCGACGGGACGCCCGAGCGCCTCGGTCGCGCCGCCCGAGGTCTGAGCGAAGGCGTCGGCGCCGACATCGATCAACGACAGGAGAACGACGAGCGCAGGGAGATGGCGAGGCATACACCCTCTCGAGATATCGAGGTGACGACCATCGATACGGCGGCGGTGATTCGCCGTGCGGGCACCCGGAAGAGACGAACGTTCGGTCATGTTAGCAGGCTGGCTCCACCCTGTCAGCCGCCCGCGGCCCGGCCGGAGGCCGTGCGTCGTCGCGTGATACTATGCCGGCGCCGCGATGGCGGCCGGCCCGTCGGGCCGTTGGCGTGCGGCTCTCCGGCATGCGGACGAAGCTGGACGCATGTGGAGATCCTGTGAAAATTCGACGTATTGAAGCCCGCGAGATTCTCGACTCGCGCGGCAATCCCACGGTGGAAGTCGATGTGACGCTGGAATCGGGCGCCCAGGGGCGCGCCGCCGTGCCTTCTGGCGCCTCCACCGGCACGCGCGAGGCCCTCGAACTGCGCGACGGCGACAAGCACCGCTATCTCGGCAAGGGCGTCCTCAAGGCCGTGGGCCACGTTAACGACGAGATCCGGTCAACGCTCACCGGCGTCGAGGCCGACCAGGCGATGGTTGACGCACGCCTGATCGCGCTCGACGGGACGCCGAACCTCGGCCGGCTGGGCGCCAACGCGGTGCTGGGCGTCTCGATCGCCACGGCGCGGGCGGCGGCGCACGCCGCGGGCGTGCCGCTGTACGAGCATCTCGCCTCGCTGGTTCCGGCCGCGGCGCGGGCCGGCGGGCCCGTGCTGCCGGTGCCCATGATGAACATCCTGAACGGCGGCGCCCATGCCGACACGAACGTGGACTTCCAGGAGTTCATGGTCATGCCGGTGGGGCTGCCGACGTTCGGCGAGGCGCTCCGCGCAGGGGCCGAAACCTTCCACGCGCTGCAGGCCTTGCTGAAGAAGAAAGGTCTGGCGACCGGCGTCGGCGACGAGGGAGGCTTCGCGCCGAGTCTGGCGTCCAACCGCGAGGCGGTGGAACTGGTGCTCGAGGCCGTGCGCTCGGCCGGCTATCACGCCGGCCAGGATGTGTTTCTGGCCCTCGACGTCGCCGCGAGCGAGTTCTGGGACGAAGGGGCGCGCGCGTACGCGCTCAAGAAGTCCGGCGAGGGCCTCAAGACCAGCGACGAGATGATCGCGCTCTACGAGGACTGGACGCGTCAGTACCCCATCATCTCGATCGAAGACGGCCTGGCCGAAGGGGACTGGCCGGGCTGGAAGCGCCTGACCGCGGCGCTGGGCGCCCGCGTCCAGCTCGTGGGCGACGACGTGTTCGTGACCAACCCGTCAATTCTGCGTGAGGGCATCGACCAGGGCATCGCCAATGCCCTGCTGGTCAAGCTCAACCAGATCGGCTCGGTCACCGAAACCCTGAAGGCCGTGGAGATGGCGCGAGCCGCCGGCTACGCCAGCGTCATTTCGCACCGATCGGGCGAGACCGAAGACACGACCATTGCGGACCTCGCCGTGGCGACGTCCGCCGGTCAGATCAAGACCGGGTCTGCCAGCCGGTCCGATCGGACCGCCAAGTACAATCAGTTGCTGCGCATCGAAGCATCGCTGGGCGCGGCCGCCCGCTACGGAGGGCGAGCGGCGATCAGGCAGCTCGGCAGTTAGGGCCTCATGTCCGTAGCCGGCGGGCTTCAGCCCGCCGGCCGATCCCAAGCCAAGGTCTTCATGTACAAAGTCGTTCTGCTTCGTCACGGCGAAAGCACTTGGAACAGTGAGAATCGGTTCACCGGGTGGACCGACGTCGATCTGAGCGACAAAGGGCGCGCCGAAGCCCTTGAGGCGGGTCGGCTCCTGCGGGAGGCCGGTTTCGTCTTCGACATCGCCTACACGTCGGTCCTGAAGCGGGCGATCCGGACTTGCTGGATGGCCCTCGACGAGCTCGATCTGCTCTGGATTCCCGTGATCCGCCACTGGCGGCTGAACGAACGGCACTACGGCGCCCTGCAGGGCCTGAACAAGGCGGAAACCGCCGCGAAGCATGGCGAGGCGCAGACCCTGATCTGGCGCCGCAGCTACGACACGCCGCCGCCGCCGCTCGCCCTGGACGACTCGCGGCATCCCTCCCACGATCCGCGCTATGCGACGCTCGCGCCGCATGAACGGCCCGCCACGGAGTCGCTGAAGGACACGGTCGCGCGATTCGTGCCGTACTGGACCGGCACCATTGGACCGGCGATTCAGAGCGGCCAGCGCGTGCTCATCGCCGCGCACGGCAACAGCCTCCGCGCGCTCGTGAAGTACCTCGACGGCATTTCGGACGAGGACATCGTCGGGCTGAACATCCCGACGGGCATTCCGCTGGTCTATGAACTGGACGCGAGCCTGGGCCCGATTCGCCACGACTATCTGGGCGATCCCGAAGCGGCCAAGCGCGCGGCGGACGCCGTCGCGAACCAGGCGCGCAGGTAACCGACGCCGCGGGCGCTACTCGACTTCTTTCTTTTCGGCGGGTTCGTCGGCGGAGATTCGCAGTGATTTGAGGAAGCGCCGATCGTTGGCGCTCATTTCGAACGCGCCGCGTGGACCGGCTTTGCGCGACGTGCCCTTGCCGGCGGTCCCCGCACTGCGGAAGCCGACGACGGCTTCGAGCGAGACCTGCATGTCGAGTCCGGCCGCACGGGCGCGTTCCCGGCACGCCTCGATCCGGGCGTCGTCGGCCACCGCCGCAGCAATGGCATCGGTCAGTTCCCGCGCCAGTTGCTTCACGAGCGAATCCATTCGAACCTCCAGGCTGCGCCCGCGTGGGGAACGGCCGCACAGTCCAGCGACACGCGACGAGACTTCGGGCGGAGCATCGAGTCGTGCGGGCTGGGGATCGAGCGGGGCATCACAAGCGATCCTGACGACGCGTCTAGGCTGCGGCAATTGTAGAAGGCCGGTGTACACAGTGTCAAACACGAATCCTGTCGATCGGCCGTCGTGTGAGGCGCTCGCCGATGTTCCGGTGCATCCACCGACGCCGCCGCGTGCTCACTTGTCGCCGCGAGAGGCTACTAGTACGGATTTGCATGACAATTTCAGGTGATCCGCGCCGGCGATGCACGCCGGTGCACCGTGTGGGCGGGAACGGCGCCCGATAGAATGCCTCTGATGTCTCGCCTCGTCGCGCGTCCGGCCGACGTGCCGCACGGGAAGGAACCCGGTGACGAGTTCCCCGGCCTGTTTCCCTACACCCGCGGCATCCATCCGACGATGTACCGCGGGCGGCTGTGGACCATGCGGCAGTACGCCGGCTACGGCACGGCCGCCGAGTCGAACCAGCGCAATCGGTACCTCCTGGCTCAGGGCGTGACCGGTCTCAGCATCGCCTTCGATCTGCCCACCCAGATGGGCTACGACTCGGACCATGCGATGGCCGCCGGCGAGGTGGGGCGCGTGGGAGTGGCGATCGACTCGATCGAGGACATGGCCATTCTGTTCGCGGACATCCCGCTCGACCGTGTCTCGGCGTCGATGACCATCAACGCCACCGCGATCATCCTGCTGGCGCTCTACGTCGCGCTCGCGCGGCAGCGGGCGGTGTCCCTCTCCGCGCTCTCCGGCACGGTGCAGAACGACATTCTGAAGGAATACATCGCCCGCGGCACCCACATCTATCCGCCACGTCCTTCCCTCCGCCTCGTCACCGACGTCCTGGGCTGGTGTGAGGGCGAGCTTCCGCACTGGAACCCGATCTCGGTGAGCGGGTACCATATCCGCGAGGCGGGCGCGACGGCCGTCCAGGAAGTGGCCTTCACGCTGGCCAATGCGGTCGCCTACGTCGAGGCCGCTCGGGCGGCGGGACTCGACGCCAATCAGCTCGGGCCGCGACTGTCGTTCTTCTTCGCCGCCCACAACGACTTCATCGAAGAAATTGCGAAGTTCCGGGCGGCCCGCCGGCTCTGGGCCCGCCTGATGCGCGATCGGTTCGGAGTGACCGATGCCCGCGCGTTGCAGCTGCGGTTCCATGCCCAGACCGCGGGCAGCACGCTGACGGCACAGCAGCCGGACAACAACATCGCGCGGGTCGCCATTCAGGCGTTGGCGGCCGTGCTCGGCGGCGCACAGTCCCTGCACTGCAACGGCCGGGACGAGGCGCTGGCGCTTCCGTCTGAAGAATCGGCCCGCATCGCATTGAGGACCCAGCAGATCATTGCCGCCGAATCCGGCGTGGCCAACACCGTGGATCCCGCGGGTGGATCCTGGGAGGTCGAGGCGCGCACCGCCGACATCGAACGCGAGGCGCTGGCCCTGATTGAGCGGATCGAGGCCTCGGGCGGCGTGTTGGTGGCCATCGAGCGAGGGGACATCCAGCGGCAGATTCACGACGCCGCCTACGCCACCCAGCAGAACGTCGAACGGGGCGACCAGGTCATCGTGGGCGTCAATCGCTATGTCACAGAGGCCCCGCCGAGCATGAAGCTGCTGCAGGTCGATCCCGCCACGGAACGCCAGCAGGTCGCAGCCGTGGCGCGTCTCCGGCAGGCTCGCGACCGCCGCCGCTGGCAGGAGGCCTGCGCCGCCGTCGAATCGGCCGCGCGAAGCGGCGTCAATCTCGTCCCGCCGATCATCGCCGCCGTCGAGGCGCGCGCAACGGTGGGCGAAATCGCGGACGTCCTCCGCGGTGTGTTTGGCGAATACCGTGGGCAATAACGCCCCGCCGCCGCCCTTGCTGGCCGTGGAGCACCTGACCACGGTGTTCCGACTCGGCAGTGGCGTGGACGCCAAAGCCGTCGACGACGTGTCCTTCACGATCGCACCGGGCGAGACCCTGGGACTCGTCGGCGAATCGGGCAGCGGCAAGTCCGTGACCGCCCTGTCGATCCTGCGCCTGGTCGCGCCGCCAGGACGCGTGGCGGGAGGCCGGATCCTCTTCGAAGGCCAGGACGTCACGGCACTCGACGAACAGGCCATGCGCCGGCTTCGCGGGCGGCGGATCGGATTCATCTTCCAGGAACCGATGGTCGCGCTCGATCCCGTCTACACGATCGGTGCGCACATCGAAGAAGCGCTAGCCGTGCACGGCCTGGCGCGGGGCGGCGCCGCCCGGCGGCGAGTGCTGGAACTGCTCGAGGCGGTACGCATTCCCGACCCGTCGCGCCGGGCCGGCGAATACCCGCATCAGCTGAGCGGCGGACTGCGCCAGCGCGCCATGATTGCGATCGCCATTGCCGCCAACCCCGCGCTCGTCATAGCCGATGAACCGACCACGGCGCTGGACGCCACGGTTCAGGCGGAGATTCTCGATCTGCTCCGTGAGATGCGCCGGACCTTCAACCTGGCCCTCCTGCTGATCACTCACGATCTCGGGGTCGTCGCCGAAATGGCCGACCGCGTGGCCGTGATGTATGGAGGCCGGATTGTCGAGCACGCCCCCGCGACGACGCTGTTCACGGCGCCCGCGCACCCGTACACCCGCGCCTTGCTCGCCTCGATTCCCGGCACACAGCCGGGCGCCCGCCTCCAGGCCATCCCCGGTAACGTCCCCTCGATCGGCACCATGCCCGAAGGTTGTGCGTTCGGGCCCCGCTGCCCGCACCGCTTCGATGCCTGCGTCGTCTCGCCGCCGATGGTGGACGTCGGGCCCGGGCACGACGCGCGCTGTCACCTTCCGGCAGGCGTCTTGGAGCGCGCGCGGTGACGCCCCTGGTCGAGGTGCGTCATCTCATCAAGGAGTTCCCCGCGCGAGGCGGCTGGTTCCGGCGCCGGGCGCCCATCCGTGCCGTCGACGATGTGACGTTCACGATTCAGTCGGGCGAGACGTTCGGCCTCGTGGGCGAATCCGGCTCCGGCAAGACGACGACGGGCCGCTGTCTGCTGCGACTGATTGAGCCGACGTCCGGAGAGATCCGATTCAAGGGCATCGACGTTCGGTCGCTGCCGGCGCGCGATCTGCAGCGCGCCCGACGTCACTTCCAGATCGTGTTTCAGGATCCCTATTCCTCACTGAACCCGCGCATGCGCGCCGGCGACATCATCGGCGAGCCGCTCGTGATTCATCGCATCGGGACGCACGAGGCGCGCGCGCGGCGTGTGGCCGAGCTGCTGGACCTCGTCGGTCTGGATCCTGTCGCGGCCCGCAAGTACCCGCACGAGTTCAGCGGTGGCCAGCGCCAGCGGATCGGAGTGGCGCGCGCCCTCGCGCTGGAACCATCGTTCATCGTGGCCGACGAGCCGGTGTCGGCACTCGACGTCTCCGTGCAGGCGCAGGTCGTGAATCTCCTGATGGATCTGCAGCAGCGGCTGGGCCTGACCTACCTGCTCATCGCGCACGACCTGCGGCTGATGCGTCAGATCTGCAATCAGGTCGCCGTCATGTACCGCGGCCGTATTGTCGAGCTGGCACCGGCGGAACGTGTGTTCACGGCGGCCGCGCATCCGTACACGCAGGCGTTGTTGTCCGCGATCCCGCAGCTCACGCCGGGCGCGCGACTGGAGCGGACCGCCTATGACGGCTCCGCATTCTCGCCCGAGCCCTTGCGCGAGATCGCGGCCGGACACTGGGCGGCGGTCTGACGCAGCTCGATGGAGGGGCCGACCTGCCAGGTCGGCCCTTCCCCGGTCAGTCTCAGGAGACGTTGACGCCGCCGACAATCGGCGAGGCCAGGAACCCGCCTGACTGATGCGCCCAGAGCGACGCATAGATGCCGCCACGAGCCAGTAACTCGTCGTGCGAGCCGGCCTCCGCGATGCGCCCGCGATCGAGGACGATGAGCTGATCCATCCGCCGGACGGTGGACAGCCGGTGGGCAATGACGATGGCGGTCCGGTCCGCCATCAGGCGCCAGAGCGCCTCCTGAATCAGCGCTTCGCTCTCGGAGTCGAGCGAACTGGTCGCCTCATCCAGCACCAGAACGGGCGCATCCTTCAATATCGCGCGGGCGATGGCCACGCGCTGCCGCTGCCCCCCTGACAGTTTCACCCCGCGCTCACCCACCAGCGTGTCGTAACCGGCCGGGAGCGCCTCGATGAACTCCGCCGCGTGCGCGAGATCGGCCGCACGCCAGACCTCCGCGTCCGTGGCCTCGGGCCGGCCAATCCGGATGTTGTCCGCGATCGTGCGGTGAAACATCGCGGGATCCTGCGGCACGTAGGCAATCGCCCGTCGCAGCGCCGCTTGCGGCACGCGGTCGATCGGCTGGCCGCCAATCAGGATCTGCCCCCGCTCGACGTCCGCGAATCGCATCAGCAGCCTCGTCAGCGTGGTCTTGCCGCCGCCCGAGTGCCCCACCAGTCCCACCTTCGCCCCCGCGGCCACCGCCAGGGAAAAGCGGTCGAACAGCCAGGGCCCCGACGGCGCGTGGCGAAAGCTGATGTTGCTCATCTCCACGCCGTAATCAGCCGGTGCGAACGGCTGGGGCCGGCACTGGTCAACGATCGAGGGCGGATCCAGGAGCAGCTCGGTGAACTGCGCCGCGTCCGTGAGCGCGCTCTCGAGATTCCGGTAGATGCGGTTGAATTCCCACATCACCCGTGTGATGGCGGCGTAATAGCTGAAGGTCAGGAACACGACCTCCAGGCTGGCGCCCGTGCCACTGCTGGTGGCGAGCGCCACCACCAGACCGAGCGTGTTGGTCAGCACGAACATGGGCGCCGTGATCGTGTCCACGCGCAGGTTCTGATAGTCCCAGGACCGCAGCGTCTTGGCGCCGAAATCCGACACGTTGCGGGCGTGAATGCGCGCCTCGTCCGGCTCGCGCGCGAAGGCGCGCACGGCCTCCGCGTTGGCGATGGAATCCGCCACGTGGCCCGCCAGGACATTCGACGCGGCTTCCCGGACGTCCACCAGCATCTGCCGCCGGCGAATGCGCGGCACGACCAGCACCATCGTGAGCGCGAGCATGCCGATCAGCGTGACGATCAGCAGCGGCGAGTAGCTCCACAGGATGACGATGACGAAGCACAGCGGCAGCGTGTTGGCGACGAGCGAGAACGAGAGCACGTCGAAGACGTCCTCGAACCGGCGCGCGAACCCGAGGGCGCGCTTCGTCAGCGAGCCCGCATAGTTGCTGTGAAAGAACTGCAGATCCTTCGCGAGCAGCTCCTGCATCGCCTCGACGTAGAGGGCCTCCATGCCGCGAATCTCGGTCCGGGCAATCAGGAACCCGGCCACGCGCCAGACGGCTTCGCCGGCCAGCCAGCAGCCCGCCATCGTCAGCACATAAGGCGCCAGTTCCGATGCCGACAGGGCCTCGTCGCGCGCGAAGGCGCCCAGCAGACGCGCCACCACGAGGGGCGGGGCGTAGAAGATCAGCACATCGCCAATGCCCGGCAGGACGAGAGCGGGAATCGCCAGCGCGGGCCGGGCGCGGATCTGTCCGTAGTAGCGGCGCAGCACCTGGCGCAGCGCCGCTTTGAGGCGCGCAGAATCGGAGTCGGCAGTCGGAGCGGTCATGGCGTCTGCCATCGACCTGGCCGGGAGAGGCCCTCCCGAAAAGCAAGAGGGCCATCACCTGGCTCAGGTGATGGCCCTCGAATCGGTCTGATGTCGTGGACGGCTACATCACCTGGGTACGTCGGCTCGCATGCCGACCCAAATCGACGGCAGGGCCGAGGCGAATTCGACGAAGGTGTGTCGCATCAGGCGAAAAGAAGACCACAGGGCGCGCGGTGATGTCAACCGCGCGGCAGCCGCCCAACACCCGAGCCGCTGGCCATCCTACTGAACGGCGGAGGCGGATCCGCTGAGCGCGTCAGGCGACGAGCGGGTTCCGGACCGTCAGTGCCGGGAACCGATTGAAATCGCGATCCGCCGTCCACAGTTCCGCGACGCCATGATCGAGACAGAGCGCCGCGACGCGGGCGTCGTGCACCTGCGCGCCGATGACTTTCCCGGCGGTCAGCAGGCCAGAGAGCGTCGTCCAATGGGACGCGCCTTCCTGAAGGATCGTGACGCTCGGCGACTCCAGCCAGGCCGCGACCTGATCGAGGGCCGTCGGCAGCGGGGTCGGAGGATCGAAGATGCGAGCGTGGGTCACGACCGCCAGGAACTCGTGCAGGCAGGGCCAAGGGATGGCCCACGGCGCGCGCGACTCGGCCAGACGGCTCACGCAGGCGTAGGCGGCGGCGTGCCAGGGGGAGTCCTCGCGATGGGCGTGGACCAGCACGTTGGTGTCGACGGCAATCACGCCCCGCGCCCTTCGTAGGTCAGGTCACGCAGCCGTTCCCAGTCCCCATCAGCGACGCCGGTCTGAAGGCCGTGGCCCTTGAAGGTGGCCCGGCGCAGCGTGAAGCGTTGGCCGCGGCGGTCCCCGAGCACCCGGCGCAGTCCGTCCTCAATCAGGGCCCGGACGGTCGTTCGCTCGCGTCCGGCCACCTGTCTCGCTTCCGCCAGGAGCGCGTCGGATATCTCGACGGTTGTTTTCATACATACACCCATATCTTATGATATGGGTGGTGTCAAACGGCAGCCCGTCGACCGTGATCCTGGGCAGCCGCCTCTCTGGGGCCGCACTCACGGGACCCAGGTCGTGAGCTCCTGCGCGGACTTCCTGCCCTTCGAGGGCGGGACGCGGGCCGGTTCGCCCAGCTCGATCATCGCGACGACCCGCTCTCCCTCCCTGACCCCGAACGCGCCCCGCGCGCTCGGATCGTCCATCACCCCGCCGGACTTGATGTGGGTCCCCAATCCAGCGTCGTGGGCCGCGAGGCAGAGATTCTGGACCGCCATCATCGTCGCGGCGTAGTCCTCCTCGTGAATCTCGGGATTCCCGTCCAGGGAGACGGCCACCGCCAGGAAGGCCGGAAGGGCGGCGTGCGCCTCGGCGACCTTCGCCACGATCGCCGCGGCCGCCTCCGGATCCTCGATGCGCTTCGCCTTGCGACGTCCGAGGACTTCGCCGAAGGCCCGGCGCGCTTCGGGACCCAGCACGTAGAAGCGCCAAGGCTGGGTCAGGCGGTGGTTCGGCGCCTGGGCGGCGGCGTCGAGCAACCGCTCGATCTCCTCGCGCGTGATCGGCTTCGGCGTGAACTCTTTGATCGAGCGGCGTTCGTGGATGGCTGCGGTCAGGCTCAATGGGGTCTCCTCCGGGACGATAGGCGATTCTAGCGGGGACCGCGTCAGGCCCTGGCCTTTCCGAGGTTCGGGTCCGCCGTTGGCTGATGCGCCTCCGATCGACACCTTGGCCCTTCCGACGACAACAGACGTCCCCTCTATTGTTGTCCGACGCAGTGTGGATCGGTGGGTCAGAGGGTCGACGCGTGAGGTCGCCTCGGTCAGTCCACGCGTAGGGCCTGAACGGGATCGACGCGGCTCGCCCGGAGCGACGGGAGGAGTGTGCCGGCGACCGCGGTCGCCGCTACGACGAGCGTCGCCGCCGTCCAGACGCGCACGTCGTAGACCGTCAGTTCGTAGAGATACGAGCCGAGGAATCGCACGGCCCATGCGGCCAGGAGGCCGCCCCCGACGAGTCCGGCGATGACAGGGACGAGCTGTTCGCCGAGAAGCTCGCGCACCAGCCGCAGCCGCGTCGCGCCGAGCGCCATGCGGATGCCGACTTCGTGGGTCCGCCGGGCCATCGTCATCGCGACCAGGCCGAGCAGCCCGACCCCAACGACCACGAGACTCATCACAGCGAATGACCCGAACAGCCACGACTGCAGGCGGCGCGGGCGGATCGTGTCAGCCAGCATGTCCGCAGCCGGCGCCGCACGGACGGCGCGAAGCGCTGGGCCCTCGCGGTCGGCCAGGCGAAGGACTTCGGCGAGAATACGATCTGGTCGGCCAACTGTCCGGACGAACACCGCGGGTGTCGCACTGAAGTTCAGAGAGGCGTACGGCGCGAAGACGTCCGTGTCGGACCTGAGATCCCATCCACCAAACCTGACGTTCTCGACGACACCTACGACAACGTGCGGCGGCAGTTGAGACTGACCAAGGTTTGCCGACCCCACCAATTCATGGCCGATCGCGGACGCGCCAGGCCAGCCGGCGGCTGCGAACTGCCGGCTGATCGCGACGACAGGCGCACCCGCCGCGAGCTCCTGATCTGTGGGGAACCGTCCTTCGACAAGCCGGATGTTCGCGGCGCGAAAGAACCCCGGGGTAACCGGGACTCCGACGGCATGGGCACGCTCCGGGCTGTTCGACCAGAGCCCGATCGCCTCAGTCCGAGACCGCTCCAGCACGTTGGCTTCGGCCGCTCCGGCGGAGACGACGCCCGGCAGGTCGCGAACCCCATCAAGGAACCGATCGAGCCGTTGTGCGACGCCACGTTGCGGCCCGCCGATAACACGGCGCTCGGGAACGACGGCAAGCTCGACGATCGACAGGCCATCGATGTCGAACCCCGGGTTGTTGCCCCACACTCGCATCAGGCTGCCGACGAGCAGGCCGCCTGCGACAACCAGAACCATTGCGCCGGCAATCTGACCGCACACCACCGCAAACCGGCCCAGCGTTCGCTTGCGCTCCGCGGCCGAGCTGCCGGCGAGGCCGAG
>CAZFAT010000228.1:0-5489 GCA_964517075.1 uncultured Solibacteraceae bacterium | reverse complement strand
CGCCGGCACATGCCGCGGCGTCGTCGTCGTCGCGCGCGGCCGGGCCTGAGGGCGACGCGCGGCGGCGCACCTGGACGTCTCGAGCTGCTCGACCAGCACCGTCAACGCGCGGTCGACGATGAGGGCCGGATCGCCGCTGGGCACGACGTGCCGCAGCAGGTCGCGGGCGCGGTCGAGCCTGACCCGCGCCTCGGCGCTCAGGGTGATCTTGAGCAGGTAGCGATCTGACGCCAGCGGGAACACGCCGGCGCGCGGCGGCGCAGCGGGCAGGGCCCGTCGCTCGTGGCGCTGTTCCTCCGGCGCGGCATTCGTCCATTGACACTCCGGTCGCGCAGGCAACTCTGGCGCGGCTGCGTCTTTGTGGCCGGCGAGCGCCAGCGCCGTCTCGTCAAGGAGGCGCGCTGACTCTACGGAGAGCGCCGACGGCAGCCTCCGCAGACTCGATGCCATGTCCGGCTGCGGCACGAGCGACGCAACCAGCCGCTCGACGTCGCGTTTGCTCTTGTGCCGCGCTGCATCCAGCAGGGCCTCGTGATTTTCATCCGTCAGATGGGCCGCGAGCAGGGTGACGGTGGTGAGGGTTACGTCGCCGCCGGCCAACCGCGTGAAGATCGTCGGGTAGCGGCGTGCGGCTCGGGCGGCCGTGATGCGACTGTAGGCGGCCGGCTCGGAGAGGTGCAGCACGTCGGTGCACCAGGCGAAGAGCGACGGGTAGCCCTGCCCGAGGTAGAGCCTGCGCGAATCGACCTCGGCGAGCAGCGCCACGAGGTCGGCCGTGGCGCGGCGTTCGGCGCCGACCGCGCGAACGGCTTCTGCGAGGAGCGCGGCATCGGACAGTGAGGACGGATGGATGGTCGTCATTCCCCGTCAATATCACGGGTTTCTCGAGACTTCGTCGTCTCGCCAACCGGCCGAACGGAGGTCCGACATTCGCACGCGTCGCTTCGCGCGCTTGCGTCGCTCTACGCGTCACGTCGTCTCGCGTGGAGGCGCTCTGACGCAACCCTCAGTCACGTGGCGCGCGCGCTCGCGAATCCTGTCAAGAGAAATCGTCGTGAACGAGGGCGCCGACGAGAGATTGTCGGCACAACAGTTGTGCCACCGGCGACGGAGTGGAGGCGCGATGAAACACTTCTGACTTCTAACTTCTAACTTGCCAGCGAAGTCCCGGTTTCGTCCGTGCTGCTCGCGGAGGCATCCTGCGCGACCTTCGCGAGGCCGAAGTCCACCAGCTTCGCATGGCCGTCCTCGCGGAGCATGATGTTCTCGGGCTTCACGTCGCGGTGCACGATGCCCGCCGCGTGCGCGGCCGCCAGCGCGCTGGCCACCTCGCCGGCGACCTCGATGGCCTCGCGCAGCCCCAGCCCGCCGTGGCGCAGGCGTTCGCGGAGCGTCTGTCCGTCGATGAATTCCGTGACCAGGAACGGATGCCCGTCCACGTCATCGACGTCGTGGATCGTCAGGATCGACGGGTGGTTCAGCGCCGAGGCGGCTTTCGCTTCCTGAGTGAAGCGCCGGAGCCGTTCGGGGTCGCCCGCGAGCGCGGCGGGCAGGCTCTTGATGGCGACCTTGCGGCCGAGCTTGGTGTCTTCGGCCGCGTAGACCTCGCCCATCCCGCCCCGGCCGATGAGGCTGACGATGCGGTAGTGCTTCAGCGTCGCGCCAGGCTGGAGGTGTACGGCCATTCGTCGGGGCGATTGTAGTGCGCCGGTCAGTGGCAGGATCCGCCCGTCGGAGTGTCCACCTTCAGGCGGACCTGTCGCTCCAGCACATAAAATGGGATGGCTGATGTCTCTTTTCTTCCCCGTCATCGCCCTCGCTCTCGCTCTGATCTTGCAGGTCGATCCCGCGACGGTGGGGCGCCCGGCGGCGGATGAGTTCGCCGCGGCGCGCTTCCCGGAGTTGATCGCCCGCTTCAACGAGAAGATGAAGGCGGCGGCACCGGAGCCAGTGCTGCGCCAGATCCACGCGAGGCTCCTGCCGAAGCTGGGCGCCTACGACGCATCTTCGTCCTCGGGCACAGCCTGGGCGGATACATGGCGCCCCACATCGCCACCAAGGATCCGCAGATCCGCGGCATCGTCGTGATGGCCGGCAACGCGCGGACGCTCCGCGAGAGCCTGACGGATCAGTGGCGTCACCTCACCGGCGGAACCGAGGGGCTCGAGGCCGCCATGCAGCAAGCGCCCACTCGATACCGCGAATTGCTGTCCACCTACGACCCGACCGTGGCCGCCCGCGGTTTGATGCGACCGGTCCTTGTGCTGCAGGGTGGGCGAGACTATCAGGTGAACGGCAAGGACCTCGCGCGATGGACGTCGGCGCTCGCCAACAGCCCGAACGCCACACTCAAGCTGTATCCGCGGCTGAATCACCTGTTCCTGGAGGGTGACGGAGTGTCGATGCCTGCTGACTACGAAAAGCCCGGTAGGCTTCCGCCCCAGGTGCTCGACGACATCGCCACATGGGTCCAGGCCGCGTCGGGGACGCCCGGCAAGTGAAGAATCTTCCAGCCGAAAACTACGGGCGCACCGCCGCCGTCGGACCATCGTGGCGACTGCCCAGCCGCCAGTCCGTCTTTCCCTTGTAGGCCATCGTCTCCTCGACGAAACCGAACAAGCCGGGATCGTAGAGCTGGAGCGCTTCGCGCGTCGCAACGGGATGTGACGTGTCGAGCGGGGCCTGATGCTGCCCGGCGGCGTCGAAATAGGCGAGGACGCCGCGCACCCAGTATTCGACGCGGTCGTTCATCGCCGAGGTCCCGCGCCACTTCCCGGCCGCGAGCGCAGCCGCGTGGAGCTCCTGGATCTTCTGGTCGAAGCGCAGGTCAAGGCGCTGGACCCGCAGCTCGTACTGCTGTGGGCTGACCTTGCCTGCAGTCGGGTCGATTGCCCGGTGGCCCGTGACGTCATAGAGGGCGCGGGCGAACAGCCGGATCACTCGGTTGTCACCGACGCGCGGATCGACCGGGTCGCCGAGCACGTTCTCCTCTCCGACGACGAGCAGCTTCAGGGTGGATGAGTAGTCGAGCACGCGGGCGACCGCGTCCACCTGACTCTTGTCGGCGAGGCGCGTGTACTCCGGGAGATCCGGGATGCGCTCACCGCGGCCGAGCACCACGAGCTTCACGCCGTCGGCGATCAGCGCCTTCAGGATGTCGTGGCGGTACGCGAACATCTTCCGGATCACGTCGTTCGCGCGGAGCAGCGCCTCGTCGGTGGCCCCGCGGCCGATCACCGTGAACTCGCGCGCCCAGGTGAATTTGGTGTACCAAGGGTCGATTCCGAACTTCGCCGGCGGGGGCGTGATGTTCGGGAGGGTGCGCATGGGCGTGTAGCGCCAGTCGTTCTCCGGCGTGAGATTGAACGCGGTCCTGGCGAGCTCGTACCCCATCGGGTCGTATTCCTTGAGCTGCTCGCGGGTGCCGACGAAGTTGTGGTTCCAGTTGTTGACGCGCTGCGTGTCGAAGTACGTCTGGCAGATCTCGCCCCAATACTCGCCCGGGTTCGACTGGGCGTACGCCCACTGGTACAGCCCCTTCGCGCGCGCGTTCTGATGCGCGGCGTTCCGGCGACCGGTCCACGTGGCATCGATGGAGCGCAGCGCGCCGTCGACCGTGTGACAGAACTCATGGACGCCGATGGACTCGTCGTCGTAGCGATCGATCGGGAGGGTGAGCAGGTTCTCCTCGCCGAAGCTCGTCGGCCGGCCTCCGGTTCCCCGAACGCGTTCGTTCTGGTAGGCCGGATTCGGCGAATTGCGATACTCCGGCATGTCGGTGTAGACCTGATCCTTGCCGATGATGATGAGGTACATGCGGTTCTTCACCAATGCCTGGAGGATGTCCGGACGGCCGGCGAGCATGCTCGTCACGATCGTGTACGTCCGCTGAAGCGCCGCATCGTCCACCACGGCGGCCGCGACGACGGGCAAGCCGAGGACGTCGATGTACTTCGCGTAGAACTTCCGGGCCACCTCACGGTCCTGCTCGTTCACCAGCTGGAAGAACGACTCAGGAGGCGGCGTCACGCGGGGCAGCGCAGCCGGTCGGGTCGTCTGGGCGCCGGCAGGCGCCGACGCCGCGAGGCAGAGAGCGAGGACGAACGCGGAACGAATGGCCGGTTTCATGGGGCATGCATGATCGCGTATCCCCCCTTTCCGCGCAATGACCGGCCGATTGCGGGCCGACCTGAAGGTCGGCCCCTCCATCTGGCAATTCAGCGCGCTCGCAATCCACGTTGAAGAGCCTACCCTATCGGCAGTGACGAGCACCGTCGAGAGGTATTCTCAGACGGGAACCCGTGACACAGGTCTTCGATCGAATCGTCCAGGATCTCCGCTACGGATGGCGCGGCCTCCGGCGCACGCCCGGCTTCACGGTCGTGGCCATCGTCACGCTGGCGCTGGGCATCGGCGCGAACACCGCGTTCTTCGGGCTGGTGGACGCCGTCGTGTTCCGGCCGACCGCCGTCGCGCGGCTCGACCAGGTGTTCAGGCTGACGTTGCGGGATCCCGCCGAGTCGTCTCGCACCCTGGAGCTGCGGCTCGGAGACGCCCAGGCCCTGGAGCGCACGCCGCCCCCTTCGGTCGCGGCCGTGACGTCCGTGTCGCAGAGCGGCAACGCGGCGTTGATTCAAACGGCTGGCCGTGCCGAGTACGTGTTGGGCGAGCGTGTCAGCGCCGGCTACGCGCGCGTATTCGGTCTGTCTGCGCAGGCCGGCCGGTGGATTGCGGGTGACGACGACGCCGGTCGCGGCGAGGACGTGGTGGTGATCGGCGATCGGCTGTGGCGCCGGTGGTTCAGGGCCGATCCCGACATCGTCGGCAGCGCGACGCTGACGATCGGGACGCCGCATCGCGTCGTTGGCGTCGCGCCGCCGGGATTCCGCGGCGTCCAGACCGGCCTCGTGCCCACCGAGATCTGGAGGCCACTCGTTCGGCCGATCCTGCCGGCTGACCGGCCCGACGCGTCGACCCTGTTGGCGCAGCGACGGCAGGAGCTCACGTTCATCCGGACGAGGCCTGACGCGGCGCCGGCAGAAGTCACGGGTGAAGTGGCCGCGGTGCTGACGGGCCAGCCCGATCCTGATCCGGTGGCGGCCACGCTTGCGCTGCAGCCCGGCGCCGAGGCACTTCGCATCACCCAGCTCGTGGCGCTGGCTGCCGGCATCCTGGTGTTCTCGGGGCTCGTGTTCCTTGCCGCCTGCGCCAACCTGGCCAACATGCTGTACGCCCGCGGCGCCGACCGCGCCGGCGAGATCGCCGTCCGGCTGTCGCTCGGCGCCCGCGCGCGAAATGTCTTCGGGCTGTTCTTGGCGGAGTCGGCGATCATCGCGCTCATCGCCGCCCTGACGGGCCTTGTGCTGGCGATCGGCGCGACGTCGGCCTTCAGCGCGGCGTTTCCGACGTTCCGGCTCGCGCGCAACCTGGGGGTGACGATCGATCTCGCGCCCGACTACCGCGTGTTCCTGTACGCGTTCGGCGCCGGC
>CAZFAT010000227.1:0-8735 GCA_964517075.1 uncultured Solibacteraceae bacterium | reverse complement strand
CATGGCCGTCAGCGAGCCCGCGAATCCGGATCCGATGACGGCCACGTCGACATCGATCGTGGACGTGGTCATGCCGCCGCCGACCCGCCGCAAAGTCCGCACGGCACCGGCGGCAGCGCGCGCTGTTCGAGGTTCATTCGGAGCAGACGGCCGTGCCTGGCGTCCAGGCATGAGGGGCACTCCGCAAACCGACCGATTTCCCAGAGATCCACGAACAACCGGCCCGTCACCCGCGCGTGGGCGCGGGCCAGGTGCAGGCTGCGCTCGATGTCGATCAGGGTTGGTGGCCGGAATTCCCCGGCCCGGGCGAGCGCGTCGATCGCGCCGTTACCCGGACGGACGGGAATCAGCGACACGGCTGACGCGCCGTGTGCGAAGGCCGTGTCGACGGATCGCACGAGCCAGGCATCCTGATCGGCGGGCGGGATGAACGGGGGCGACACCAGCAGGAACACACGGATGGCCACGTCGATCCCACGGAGTCGATCGGCCGCGCGCGCGAAATCCTCGACCGTCATGCGCTTGTTGAGGCGCTCGAGCGCGTCGGGATGAACGGTCTCGAGCCCCATGGCCACTTCGAGGCGGGACGGAACCGCGCCAGCGGCCGCATGGTGCGCCAGGACGTCCCGCAGGCGCATCGTGCGAGGCCCCACCAGCGCCGGGTGCGATTCGACGACGACGCGTTCCAGGCCGGTCAATGCCGCGGCGATCGCGTCGTAGTCGCCGTCCGGAACGGCACGCGGATCGAAGAAGCTGCCGGCATTGTAGAGCTTGATGGTCGTCACGACCGGCGGACGCGTCCCGAGCGCCTGCCGGGCCGCCGCGATCTGCCGCGGAATCGCGCCGGCCGGCGTGTCATCACGGGTCGTCTGTTGCCAGAGGTCGCACATGACGCAGCGCCACGGACACTCGCGGCCGGTCAGGAAAAGGGCGGCGACGGGAACGACGCGCCCGTCCTCGGTCCGCTCGTCCTCGATGACGAGGTCGTGGTACTGCCTGGGATCCGGTTCCCGCCGGGCCGGCCGCTGGTCGAGCACGAAGCGATCGCGGGCAGCCGCTTCAGCGGGGTACATCGGCGCGCGTCAGGCGTAGAGGCGCTGGAATGTCCGGCGATAGGTCTGCTCGGTGCCGTGCAACCGCGTGCGCAACAGATCGGCCGGCCCGGCGCCGTGCTGGAACCGGCGCTTGGGGAACACCGGCATGTCGATCCCGGTGACCGCCTTGATGCCTTGGCTCACGATGCGGCCCTTCAAAGCGTAGAGCGTCGAGACGTCGTACCCGGTCAGCGCCGCGAACGGAATGCCCTCGGCGATCTCGATCACGGCCGGCCGCGTGTACGGGCTGAATCCGTCGAACCCGTACTGACGCGCGGGGGCGTACGTCCGCGCGTAGCTGCGGCTCAGCCCGCCACTGTAGGTCAGCGAGTGCTTGATGCGGCCGACGCCCCAGCCCTCCTGATAGAGCATGGGGTTGTCGATGACGCTCCGGATCGTCAGTTCCTCGTTGGCCTCGATCGGGTAATCCTTGAGGTTCTCGTCGCCGCCGTCGCCGTCCGCCAGATGCCGCCAGTCCGGATAGCGGGCGCGGATCCCCCGGCAGAGCGCCAGGCCCATCGCCGCGCACTCGACATCGAGGGCCTTGTAATCCTCGAGCACTCGAATCGTCTCGTCGAGGTCGAGATCCGCAGGCGACGCCTCGATCTCCTCCAGGAACATCGAGAGGCCGACGGCGCCGAGAAAGGCTCGCGCCTGCTCGACGTCCGGCCCGCCGCCCAGGTTGAGCACGAACGCCTTCAGCCCGCTGGGCGGGAGTCCCAGCGACAGGAACGCGTGATAGACGATCAGGAACACGCCGCCGCTGTCGATGCCCCCCGAGAACGCCACGCCGATGGCCGGCGAGTCCGCGGGCGCCGCGTCCAGCCGGCGCAGCCACCTGATGACCTCGTCCGACACCGCCTGCACGTATCGCCGGCCGATCTCGGCGGTCGACGGCGGCAGCGTCGCGCGCGCGGGGGTGAAGAACCGCGTGTAGACGGGATCCGGATCCGGACAGCCGACGAGCGCGATCTCGACGATGTAGTGGGCCGGGATCATCCGCGTGTAGCTCGGATGAAACTGGCCGGCGAGGCCGTCGGCGGTAAGGGCCTGGTGCAGCGTGTCGATGCGGTCCGCGACGTAGAGCGCGGGCCCCTCGTGGCGTTTGGCAAGGAAATAGCGCAGTGGCCGGTCGAGCGACCGGGCCATCCGCACCTGGATGCCCTCCGATTCGACCAGGGCGAAGGATCCGCCGATGGCGCGAACCGCGTCAGGCGTCCCGGCCCGGACCCGACGCCGAGCCTCCGCGACGTCCATATTGTCCAGGCGATTCAGGGCGGGATCGAGCAGGTCCACAATCCGGCTGACGGGTTGAAGCATCCGCGGATTGTTTGAAGAATCGACGTCAGGTGTCAATTGGTCAACTACGTCGGGCGCAGTTTCACCCGCGCTCTCCAAAGATCGCCGAGCCGACGCGAATGAGGGTCGCGCCCTCCTCGATGGCGACCTCGAAGTCGTCGCTCATGCCCATCGAGAGCTCCGCCAGCCGGTCCGCCGGCGCGCCGCCGGCCACCAGGTCGTCGCGCAGCTCCCGCAGTTGCCGGAACCACCGGCGCGAGTCCTCGGCGTCGACCGGCGCCGGAGGGATGACCATGAGTCCGCGAAGGTCCAGCGCGCGCGCCGCACCCGCGGCGTCCACGAGCGTCCGGATCTCCTCGCGTCGAACGCCGTACTTCGTCGTTTCGTGCGCGAGGTCGACCTGGATCAGGACGCGTGGCCGGGTCCCAAGCTCGACAGCGGCTGCGTCGAGCCTGGTCACGAGCTCGAGCCGATCGACCGACTGCACCCACGCAAACGTGGCGGCCTTTCTGGCTTTGTTGCTCTGGACGTGGCCGATCAAGTGCCACTCGAGCGACAGGTCGGCGAGCTCGTGGATCTTGTCCAGCGCCTCCTGGACGCGATTCTCGCCGAAGGCCTGCTGTCCGGCGGACGCGGCCTCGCGCACCAGCGCGGCACTGAAGGTTTTCGAGACGGCGACGAGGCGGATGTCGTGAGGTTGTCGTTGGGCCCGGTGCGCCGCCGCCTCGAGACGGCGGCGCACCCGGGTGAGACGCTCTGCCAGTGCCGCCTCCGGCGGCATGGCTACTTGATCGTGGCGAGAATGGCTTTCGCGGTTTCCGCGTTCTCCCCGGTCGGCGCCAGCTTCAGGTAGGTTTCGAGCGGCCCCTTGGCCTCGGCCGCCTTGCCTTCGCTGTAGAGGGCGAGGCCCAGCTGGTATTGCGCGTTGGCGTACTTCGGATCGAGCTTCACAGCGCGCTCGAAGTAGGCCCGCGCCTCGGGCACCTTGCTCTGGTTCCACATGATGACGCCCTGGTTGTAGAGCGACTTGGCGTCGTTGCCCGACGGCGCCGCGCCGCCCCCGCCGCCCGCGCCCGCGCTCGCCGCGGCCGCCTGGTTCAGCTCCATGGCCCTGGTCGTCATCTTGCCCGCTTCTTCGAACTTGCGCTGCTGGTTGTAGATCGTGCCCAGGTCGTCGTAGGAGCTGGCCAGTTTCGGGTCGAGCTTGATGGCTTCGAGATGCGACTTCTCCGCATTCGCCAGGTCGCCCTTCCGCAGGTAGACGCCGCCGAGCGCGGCGTAGCAGTTGGCGCAGTCCTTCCGGCCTTCGATAATTGCCTGGAGCTTGGTAATGGCCGCGTCGTAATTCTTGGCGTCGATGTCGGCGTTGACGCCTTCGTACAACCGCTTGAGCTCTTCTTGCTTGCGGTTGAAGTCCGCAATCTCAGCGGCCGTCATCCGCTCGCCGCTCGCCGTCGTCGGTCCGCCGATGGCCGCCGACAGGATGATGTCCGGGAGGGGGTTGACGATCCCGCCCTTGACCGCCACGCCGCGGATTTCGCCTTCGAGATCGCCCTTGCGCGCCACGATCGTGTACGACCCGTAGCCCGTGCCGGCGTAGATGCCCGCGTGCTGGAACACTCCGTCCCGGCCGGTTTTCAGCGTGTACTTGTAGGCCTGATCGCCGCCGACGGCTTCGATGGTGATTTCCGCGTCGGCCACGGGCTGGTTCTTCTCGTCAACGGCGCGGCCGCGCAGACGTGCCAGCGCCCCGGCTTGGCCGGCCACGGGCACCGCCGTGGCGATCATCGCGACCATCGTCGCCCCCACCAGCAATGCTCGCAAGACCCTGTGCTGACGCGTCATGGTCGCCTCCTGCAATCAAGGCCAGTTTACACCGTCGCACCCAGAAACCGCCCCACCGCCCGCAAGTCGTCCGTGATGGGCGCCGGGGGGATCGAGGCCAGGAACCGGCGGCCGTAGCCCATCCGCCGGAGGCGGGGGTCGAGGACCGCCAGCACGCCGCGGTCGCTCGCGCTCCGGATCAGCCGTCCCAGTCCCTGCTGGAGGGTGACAATCGCCAGCGGCACCTGGTAGTCGCCGAAGGGATCGCCCCCGCGGGCCCTGATGGCGGCAATGCGGGCGGCGACGAGCGGATCGGCCGGCGACGCAAAAGGAAGTCGGTCGACGATGACGCAGCTCAGGGCGTCGCCGACGACATCCACGCCCTGCCAGAAGCTCGACGTCGCGAGGAGCACCGCGTGGGGCGTGGCGCGGAAGTCGCGCAGCAGGCTCGATCGCGGCGCGGTGCCCTGCACGAATAGGGGCCACTCCAGCCGATCCGCGAGCCGCGCGTGCACGTCCCGCATCGCGGCGTACGACGTAAACAACACGAAGGCTCGCCCCGCCGTGCACTCGAGGATCCGGGCGATGGCCCCGGCCGCGGCCAGGTTGAAGCCAGGAGAGCGCGGATCGGGGAGATCCGGGGGGAGATAGAGCAGGGCCTGACGGCGGAAGTCGAACTCCGACGGCAGGCGCAGGGTGACCGCGTCGGGCGCCCCCAGCCGGCTCACGGCGTAGTCGAAGGTCCCCTCGACCGTCAGCGTGGCCGACGTCAGCACGGTGGCGTGACGCTCGCCGATGATCGCGGCCCGGATGATCGAGGAGGCATCGATGGGCGCGGCGCGCAGGAACACCGCGCGCCCCCGCACCTCGACAAAACGCACCTCGCCCGGATCGCCCGAGCCCGCCACACGGCCGAGATCCTCGCCGAGTTCGGCGGCCCGGCGGGCGAGGGCCATGAGGTCTTCCGAGGCGCCCGGCCAGCCGGTCAACCGCTCCGTCAGCCGTTCGAGCGCGTCGTCGAGCGCGCGCCGGGCCGGCTGCAGCCGTTCGGTGAGGTCGGCCGAAAGCGCGAGGCGATCGTTCGAGGCCTCGTCCAGGATGATGGCCCGCACGGCATCGAACAGCTTCCAGGCCGACGCCTCCATGTCATCGATGGCGAGCGCCATGCGCGTGGCCACACGGCCCTGCTCGGCCGGCACGGCCCCGAGGCCTTTCTTCAGATCGCGCACGAAATCGTGCAGCCGGAACGAACTGACCGAGACGCCGAAATACTGCGTGACGGCATCCTCGAGCTGGTGCGCCTCGTCAATGACTGCGAGGTCGCACGCCGGGATGACTTCGCCGAGCGCGCCCTGGCGCACCGACGCGTCCGCGCACAGCAGGTGGTGGTTGACGATGACGACGTCCGAGGCGGCCGCCTGATCGCGCATGCGCGCGACGAAGCAGTCGGTGAACTCGGGGCATTCGCGACCGAGGCATTGATCGCGCGTCGCGGTCAATTCCGCCCAGAAGGGGAGATCGTCCGGCAGATCGTCGATTTCGGCGCGGTCGCCTGTCGCGGTGACCGCCGCCCACTCGGCGATGCGTTCGAGCCACTGCCGGTCTTCGACGGCGAGACCGCCGGCGGCTTCCTGCAGCCGGCCCAGGCGGTGCCGGCAGAGGTAGTTGGTCCGTCCCTTCATGTAGGCCGCGCGGATCTCGCGGCCGAGGGCGCGACCGAGGGCGGGCAGGTCTTTGTGGAAGACCTGCTCCTGCAACGTCCGCGTGCCGGTTGAGATGAGGACGCGCCGGCCGTCGAGCACGGCGGGCACGAGATAGGCCAGTGTCTTGCCGGTGCCGGTGCCCGCTTCCGCGAGCAGGACGCCGCCGCGCTCGAAGGTGGCGGCGACGGCCTCGGCCAGCCGTTGCTGCCCGGGCCGCGCCTCGAAGCCCTCGAGGCCCGAGGCCAGGGGCCCGCCGGCGGCGAGCACGGCCGCGACGCGCGGGCTCAGGCCAGCGTCGGGTACAGCGGGAAGGTCCGGCACAGCGTCTTCACGTCGGCCCGGACGGCCTGCAGCACGGCCTCGTCCTGCGGCGCCGCGAGCACGCGCGCGATGAACCCGGCCACCCGGTCCATCTCGGCTTCGCGCATGCCGCGCGAGGTGACGGCCGGCGTGCCGAGGCGGATGCCGCTCGCCACCATGGGCGGATGCTGATCGTACGGAATGGTGTTCTTGTTGACGGTGATGCTGGCGCGGTCGAGCGCCGCTTCGGCGACTTTGCCCGTGAGGCCCTTCGAGAAGACGTCGACGAGCATCAGGTGATTGTCCGTGCCGCCGCTGACCAGGCGGAACCCGGCGGCCTCCAGTCCCGCGGCCAGGCGCGCGGCGTTCGCGACGATCTGCTGTTGGTAGCCGCGAAAGGCCGGCGTCAGTGCTTCCTTGAAGCACACGGCCTTCGCCGCGATGATGTGCATCAGCGGGCCGCCCTGCTCGCCCGGAAAGACCGCGCGTTCGAGATCTTTCGCGAAAGCCTGACGGCAGAGGACCATGCCCCCCCGCGGGCCGCGCAGCGTCTTGTGCGTGGTCGTCGTCACGAAGTCTGAATGCGGGACCGGATTGGGATGCAGGTCCGCGGCCACCAGCCCGGCGATGTGCGCCATGTCGGTCATCATGAGCGCGCCGGTGTCGTCGGCCGTGCGGCGGATGCGCGCGAAGTCGATCTGGCGCGGATAGGCGCTGGCCCCCACGACAATCAGCTTCGGCCGGTGCTCGCGGGCGAGGCGGTCGAGGTCGTCGTAGTCCAGCCGCTCGTCGTCTTTGCGGACGCCGTAGGGGACGACGGTGAAGTACTTGCCGGAGAAGTTGAGGGGATGGCCGTGGGTGAGGTGTCCCCCCTGCGCGAGGTTCATGCCGAGCATGGTGTCGCCCGGCTTGAGCACGGCCATGTAGACGGCCATGTTGGCCTGCGCGCCGGAGTGCGGCTGCACGTTGACGTGGTCGGCGCCGAACAGCTCGCGCGCGCGGGCGATGGCGAGCGACTCGGCGACATCCACGAACTCGCAGCCACCGTAGTAACGGCGGCCGGGGTAACCTTCGGCGTACTTGTTCGTCAGGACGCTCCCGGCCGCTTCCAGCACGGCCAGGCTGACGAAGTTCTCGGAGGCGATCAGCTCGAGGCCTTCGTCCTGCCGCCGCCGCTCGTCGGCGATGGCGCGCGCGATGTCGGGATCGGTCGCCTGCAGGTGCGACAGCGTGAGCGACTCAGGCGTCTGGGCAGTGGTGGGCATCGGTCAATCCTTGCGTGAGGCAAAGTCGGGCCGGGCGTCGAGCCCGTTGATCTTGTCGACCCGGCGCCGGTGCCGGCCGCCGCCGAACGGCGTGTCGAGGAACAGCTCGACGATCCGGCGCGCGAGGTCCAGCGGCGTCGTCCGCGCGCCGAGCGCGAGGACGTTGGCGTCGTTGTGCTCGCGGCTCAGCCGCGCGGAGTCCTCGTCGGTGACCGGCGCGGCCCGCACGCCGGGCAGCTTGTTGGCCGCCATGGCCATGCCGATGCCCGACCCGCAGAGCAGGATGCCCTGCTCGGCGCGCCCCGATCCGACCTCCTCACCCACGCGGACCGCGATGTCCGGGTAGTCCACCGGGTCCGTGGAATCGGTGCCGAGGTCGACCACGTCGAGTCCCCGGTCCAGCAGCAGGCGTTTGATATCGGCCTTGAGAGCGACGCCAGCGTGATCGGCGCCGAGCGCGATGCGCATGCAGGGGATGATATCAATACACCACAGGCATGCCTATTGCTGTTGTCGCCCGCCGCGGCGCGGATCGCCTGCGCGCCGGCCATCCCTGGATCTATCGATCGGACGTCGTCGACGCCGACGCCGAGCCGGGCGACATCGTCGCCGTTACGGCCGAGCGCGGGCGGCGACTGGGCTGGGCGTTCTGGAGCAGCACGTCGCAGATTGCCCTGCGGATGATCGCCACCGACACGGGCGCCGCCTTCGACGAACGCGCGTGGCTCGCCGGCCGAATCGACGCCGCGGTGCGGTACCGGGACGCGCTGGGCCCCGACGCAACGGCGTTCCGGCTCGTGCACGCGGAGGGGGATCGGCTGCCCGGCCTCGTGGTCGATCGGTACGGCGACGACGAGCGCGTCTACCTCGTGGTGCAGACGCTCTCGCAGGGGGCCGATCGACGGCTGGCGCTCGTGACCGAGTTGCTGATCGAGCGCGTTCGTCCGGCCGGCATCCTCGTTCGCAATGACGCGAAGGTCCGCCGGCTCGAGGGGCTCGACGATCGGGTGGACGTGGTCCACGGCGCGGTGCCCGAACGCCTGACCGTCCGCGAAGGCGCGGTGCGTCTGGGGGTGGATCTGCGCCACGGTCAGAAGACCGGGTTGTTTCTCGATCAGCGTGAGAATCACGCGGCCTCGGTCCGCTATGCGCGCGGGCGCGCGCTCGATGCGTTAACCTACCAGGGGGTCTTCGCGCTGCACCTGGCCGCGCGGGCGGACGCGGTGCTGGCGCTCGAGTCGTCGGCGCCG
>CAZFAT010000226.1:0-8383 GCA_964517075.1 uncultured Solibacteraceae bacterium | reverse complement strand
GGGCCTGACCGGGGGTGCCGGCCGCCGGTGTGGGGGTGCCGGGACCGCCGCCGCGATTGGGAGTCGTCGCGAACGGACTGCTGGGCACCGCGACAATCGGCACGAACACGCTGGAGGTTGGCAGGCCCGTGCCAGGTGCCGCGGGCTTGTACGTGGCCGGCTGTTGGCCCGGTGGCGGCGTGGCCGCGGCCGGCTGGCCCGTGATCTCCTGGACAGGTGGAATCTCGTTCTGTGGTGAACCACGCGTCGGCATGGACGCCGACGGCATGGGCGCCGAGACCGCCGAGTACCCGGTGGAGCTCGGGTTACTCGTCGCGACGATGTAGATGGTTTCGTAGGCGGACGGCCCGGTGGCGTCTGCCCGACGCGGGGTCAGCACGTAGCCCGCGGCCTGCCGCAACAGCGACCCGAGTACGACCGACTGTGGCTGGTGCTCGAACAGCAGCGGGACCGTCACCGCCTCGCCTCGCAGTCCCTCGGCGTTCACGAGATGGCACTGACAGAGCCGGCCCCACTCCGCCAGGATCTCGCGGGGCGTGACGTTCTGCGCCCGGAGGTTGACGCGTCCATCCGCGTCAAACGACAGCGCCAGCACGCGATCTGGCGTCTGGGCGGTGGAGGGCGTCCCCCATCCCAGGACGCCAGCGATCGCGACGGCGAGGCAGGTGGTAGTGCGCATGGTGGTTCTGACCCTCGAACCCTCAATCCGGCCTGCGACCGGACGGCCCGGACTCGGCTTTTTCGAGTATACGCCCGCCTTCGCACCTTCGGCGCTACGGCGGGCAAGCCCTCGCCCTCGCCCCCTCTTTACGTCTGCCCCTGGTCCGCCGGTGCCGGTGGCGTGTCGGGCGGCGCCGTGCGGAGCCCGAGCCGATGGCGCCTGGCCTCGGGGACGAGGAGTGCCGAGGCGGTCAGGATCAGACCAGCGGCGAGGAATCCCATGGCGGTGATCGACCAGTGAGCGACGAGATAGAACCCGAGCATAGGCGCGAGCAGGCCGCGGACGCCCGTAAAGAACGTGTGCACGCTCATGTACTCAGCCACTCGTTCGGCCGGGGCGAGCTTGGTGACCCACAGGCTCCACGCCAGATCGCCGCCCGCCGACGACACGCCGTGCACGACGGCGGCAAAGAGGAAGCCGCCCATCGTGTCGCTCGTGAAGAACGACGCGACGCCAATGGCGAACCCGATGTTCAACACAATCCGCAGGACGAAGAAGTTGGCGCGGTCGAAGAACCAGCCCCAGATCGGGCTCATGATCAGCCGCGCGAGGTTGGGCACGACGCCGGTGAGCAGCGCGATGGTGTCGGCGGGCAACGTCAGCGCGTAGGCTGGGTTCGCGAGGTACTCGACGCGGAGGGGCAGCATCATGAGATTGGCAAACCCCATGAGCATCCACGCGATGAGCGTGGTGCGGAACACCGGGTCGTCGCGTACGTGGCGGAGCGCCCGGAACGGATGGCGGCCGCCCGAGACGTGGAGCCCGGTCGACGGAATGCGCCGCAGGCACCAGCTCGAGAAGGCGAGCGCCGCGGCGAACACCACGAGCACGGCGCGAAAGTCGCCGAGGTCCGAGGCGAGGAGCGATCCGGCGACGGCGCTGAACCCCGCCGCGCTCGCGATGCGAATCACCATGGTCCGCGAGAAGAAACGGCCGCGCGAGCGGGCCGGGTAGTTGTCTTGATAGATTTGCGTCAGCAACGGATGCATCGCGCCAGCGGCGGCAATGCCAATCATGCTGCCGGCGACAAACACCGCCAGATGGGGGACGAGCGCGGCCAGCGCGAGAGCAGCCGCGCCGACGAGGGCCAGGTGCGCGGCCGCGCGCGAGACCGGCGTCCGCGCGGCCTCCACGGCGGTGACGAGCACAGGCGCGAGGACGTAGCCCAGGCCGGACCCGGCAGCCACGCAGCCCTTCGCGAAGGCGCCGGCCTCGAACCAGCGGACGGCGATGAGGAGGAGGAACGTGCCGCTGGCCGTTTCCAGCACACCGGCAGCGCCGGCGCGCAGCGCTTCATAGCGAAAGGTGAGTTGGGTGCGACGTTCTCGCGTGAGGGCCATGTGTACGCGCTGACCGGCGGTCGGCCGGACGTGGCATTCTCCGTCGTTTCACCGGGTGTCCGCTGGCGGCGCGTGCAGAACTGTCGGGTCGCGGGCTGACGCTGCCGGCGCGCGGCCTCGCTGACCTTAGGCGCCCCCGGCCGTGACTTTGTTCGCGCCTCGTGGGCCGATTCGGCGGAAATGGGCCGAATTCAGTCGGGCAAGAGAGTTGCGCACTGATGGGGCAGCCCGGCCGGGCCCCATTGCCGCCGGTGCCGGAATGATCGCATGAACGTAATCCTTCGTCTGCTGCGTCTCTGTATCGGCGGGTGCCGCCACCCCCATCTCTATCGGGAGCGTCGCGAGTTGTACGGCACGCTCGTCCTGCACTGGGTCTGCGAGGACTGCGGGTACGCCGTGCCCGCCATCCGCCGCTCGCCCAGCGAGCACCAGCTCGCGGTCCAACAGGGCGCCATCAAGCCGGCCCGCGTCCAGCGGCTCGCCGCGGACGTCGCCGAAGTCGTAGGCTTCAACACGCGCCGACGTGGTCGGCCACGGGACGCCTGGCGCCGTGCCTCATCTGGATAACGCGCTCCTCGCCGACGAGCGACCTGCGCTCAGCCGCCCGCTTGCGTTCGCGGGCGTGCGCCGGGCCGGCGTCGTCGCCGGCACCCGGCTCGTTCTGCTGCTGTTCGTGGTGCTGCAGGGGTTCGACGGCCTCTTTACCTACTTTGCCGTCAACGCGCTCGGCATCGGTGTCGAGGGCAACCGCCTGCTCGCCGCCGTGATGGCCAGCCTCGGTCCGCTCCCGGCGCTGGTCGTCGCCAAGTCGGTGGCGGCGGCGGCCGGGCTCCTGCTCTACGCACGTGGCTGGCACGCCACCCTCGCCGGCGTCACGGCGTTCTACGCCCTGGCCGCGATCGGCCCGTGGCTCGTGGTGTATGTGACGTGGGGCCAGCTCTGAGCGACGGCCGTCCGCGGACCTGACGGCTCCCCTCGACGTCCCTACACCAGCTTCGCCACCCACAACGGCGAGTCCTTCTTCGGGAGATCGCAGGACCGGCAGATCTCGGGACCGCCCGACTCCAGGTGCTGGCGTCGAACGGCGCGGTATGCCGGTGAGTTCCACACGTCGCGGATGGTCGACGTCCGGAGATCGCCGAGCACGTGGCGGCCGTCGAAATCGGCGCAGCAGAGCGAGACCCGGCCATCCCAGAGCACGGTGAAGGTCAGCCACAGGCGGTAGCACGGGTAGGCCACGTCCGAGTGGGCGTGCAGCGTGCCGGCCCAATTGTGCAGGTCGGTGATGTGGATCTTGTCGGCGATCGTCCGCCAGGTGTCGATGAAGGCCTGCTCCTCGGGAGCATCCTGCTGCCGCACGAACGACAGGATCAGCTTCGGACGCGCGCGGCCGGCGCCGCGCCGGAGCCGGTCGAGCGTCCGGATGTTGTCGATCACGACGTCGTAGTCGAGGTTGACGCGCGTCCGCTCGAACGTCTCCTTGCCCGAGGCGTCCACGCTGATGTTGATCGCATCGAGTCCCGCGTCAATCAGCCCCTGCGCGATGTCGGGCGTGATGAGCGACCCGTTGCTGATCATGCCGACTTCGGCGATGCCGCGGGTCTTCGCGTAGCGGACCTTCTCCACCAGGCGCCGGTCCAGGAACGGCTCACCGTAGTTGTGCAGGCGCACGTGGGTAATCCCGAGCGCCGCGCATTCGTCCACCACCTTCCGGAACAGGTCCATGTCCATGATGCCCTGCTGCCGGTGCATCTCGTCGCGGGGACAGAACACGCACTTGGCGTTGCACAGGTTCGTGCTCTCGATCTGGACGATGTCGGGCAGGCGGGGGGCGCGGTCGCGACCGGTGGCGGCCAGCAGCCGGCGCACGGGCCGTGCGTTGGCCGTCAGCAGCCGCTCGACCCCGCGGCGCGCCCGCCTCGTCAGAACTCCCACGGCGACCCTTACCGTCGGGCCACGGCCGGCATCGACGCGCGCGTGTGCTCCACGACCCGGCGCAGGATGTCGTCGAGGGTCAGCGTGGGCCGGTAGCCGACCAGGGTCTGAATCTTGGTGAGGTCGGGCACCCGGCGAGGCATGTCTTCGAAGCCTTCCTCGTACGCCTGGTCGTACGGCACGAGGACAATCTCCGACGTGCTCTCCGTCATCGCTCGCACACGACGCGCGAGCTCGAGAATGGAGACTTCCTCCGTGTTGCCGATGTTGAAGACCTGACCGACCGCCCGCGGTTCACCGGCCAGTCGGATCAGGCCGTCGACCACGTCGCCGACGTAGGTGAACGATCGCGTCTGGGTGCCGTCGCCGAACACGGTGATGGGCTGGCCCGCCAGCCCCTGCTGCACGAAGTTGGGAATGACCATCCCGTACCGGCCCGTCTGCCGCGGCCCGACGGTGTTGAACAGCCGCACGACGATCACCGGCAGCTTCCGCTCACGGTGGTAGGCCAGCGCGAGGAACTCGTCAATGGCCTTGCTGCATGCGTACGCCCAGCGATGCTTGGGCGTGGGACCCATCACGAGATCGGCGTCCTCGCGGAAGGGCACGGCGAGGCTCTTGCCGTATACCTCCGAGGTCGAGAAGATGACGACCAGCTTGCCTTTCTTGTTCGCGTGCGTGAGCACGACCTCCGTGCCATGCACGTTCGTCTCAATCGTGCGTACGGGCGCTTCGACGATGAGCTTCACCCCGACCGCGGCGGCGAGGTGAAAGACCATGTCGGACCGGTCGACCAGTTCGGCCATGAGCCGGTCGTTCATCACCGTGTCGATGACGTACTCGAACCCGGGACGCGACTTGAGGCGAGTGATGTTCTCCATCGCGCCCGTCGACAGGTCGTCGATGACGAGGACCTCGTGGCCGCGATCGAGCAACGCCTCCGCCAGATGCGAACCGACAAAACCTGCGCCGCCAGTGAGGAGAGCTTTCATGGGAATCCTGGGGAATCGTCGAATAGGTCAGGGCCGCGCCCGCCGCGTGAGCGCGAGAATTTCGGTGGCCGCTCGCTCGGCGGCCCGCCCGTCCGCGCACATCCCGTAGGTTCGGGCAAAGGCCGCGGCCCGCTGGAGGAGGCCGTCACGGGTGCCTTCATCATACAGGAGCCGTCCCAGGGCCGTTCCAATGTCTCCCGGGGAGGCCGCGCCCAGCATGACCCCGGCGTCCACGAAGGGGCTGAGATTGTTCGGCAGGCCGATCACGAGGGCCGGGACCCCCAGGATGACGCCGTCAATGGCCACCGTCGAGTTCATGGTCACGATGCCATCGGCGATCGCCAACAACTCGGCCAGGTCCGCCCCCTGCGGCGCGACGGTCACGCCCGGATGGCCGGCGGCGAGCCGTTCGTACGCGGCGGCCGTCTCTGCCGGGTGGGTCTTCACGATGAGACGCTCGCCGCCGGTGGACACCGCGGCGAACAGCGCCGGCAGCTCGGCATGCACCTCACTGAACTTGGCGGCCAGCACCGCGACCTTCACGCCGGGGGACACACCGGCGCGGCGGCGAATGGCCTCGCGGCCCTCCAACCGCAAACGGGTCACACGTGCCGAGAGTTCATCGAGTCCTGCGCTGCCGGTGACACGCAGGGCGTCGTGGGGCAGCCGCCCCGCGCGTTCCAGGTGCTCGGCCGCGTACTGATCGAAGACGAGAGTCCGGTCGGGCGCGGGGTAGCCCTCGTCCTCGCCGTCAGCCTGCAGCTCGTCCGGTTCGTGCAGGTAGTTCAGCCAGTGCCGGTAGATGAACCCGTGCTGAAGGCCGGCCGACGGGACGCGGCGCCGGCGTGACTCCAGCACGAGCGCCCGGCCCCAGCCCCCGGCCTCGGCGTAGGTCATGATGACCTGCGGGCGAAGCGCGTCGAGCGCCGCGCCGGCTTCATCCATCGCGCGTGCCGACCACGGCCATTGGACGAGCGCCACGCCTTCGAGCTCGGCGCGCAGCACGGGCCACAGATCGCAGCCACGGTAGGACGCGGCCGCGCGAATGCCGTCGCCCGATGTCACCTCCGTGGCGAGCGCCTGTCGCCGGCACCATAGCGCGCGCGACGCCTCGAGGGCGCGGCGCGGTGCCAGCCGTTCGATGGGCGTCACGAGCGGGCCCGGACGTTGACGGGTGACAGGATCCCACCAGCGCCGCGCGCGGAAGTTGCGTCGCGGCCCGAGGCCGACGCACGCGAGTGCGGAGGGCTCCACCCGCTCGGCGACGGCATCGAGCACCGGCCCGATGTAGCTCTCCTGGCGCACGGATTCATCATGCCCGGCCTGACGCCAGAACGCGGTGTGGATAAAGGCCGCCACGGTCGTGGCCGCCCGCCGCTCGTCGGCTGGATCCGGACGAAGCCTCGAGAGCGTCGCCGTCAGTCCCACCAGGTAGCTCGGCCATGCCAGTCCGGCGCGGTGCGTCACCGGTCCGGTCACATCCACGGGCAGGCCGCGCGCGGCGCCAAACGCGGCCGCCGCGTCCCTGACCACCGCGTCGTCGGTCTCGATCGCGAGCCGCGCCGGATCGTGCGTGTCGCGGGCGGCATCGAGCGCGAGCACCGTCGCCACGGCGGTGTCCAGGCGGCGCTTCTTCTGCAGGTACAGCTCGGTGAACCACCAGAGCGAATCGCCGCGATACGTGAAGCGCTGACGGAACGTCTGATCGCCAAACCGGACCAGCCGCAGCTGCTTGATCCAGGCGTTCGTCTCGGCTCGTGCAAGGTCCCGCCGTGCGGCGGTGAGGAGCGACTGGAGCGATTCGCTGACGTGCGCCCCCTGCGCCGCGACGCTGCGAATGGTGGTGGGCATCAGAGGCGCTGGTCGGCGGGTCGATCCAGGATGTCGAGCGCTGCCGCCACGACGGTTTCGACGCGGATGCCGTCGAGGCAGTCCGGCACGTGCCCTCGGCAGCGTTCGGGCGGCAGGCGGACCTGCCCGCACGGGCTGCAGGGCAGGTCGATCCGCACGATCCGTTCGACGAGGGCTCTCGGGCCGTAGCGCGCCGGGTGGGAGGGCCCGAAGAGCGCGACGATGGGCGTGCCCATCGCCGCGGCGAGGTGCATCGGACCCGTGTCGCCCGTAATCAGCAGGTCGAGTTCGCCGAGCAGGGCCGCCAGCGTGGGGAGTTCCATGGCGCCGCCGGCGTCGATCACGGGGACGTTCGCCAGCGCCGTCCGCACGCGGTCGATCATCGGCCGATCCGTCGTCGAGCCCGTCAGGACGATGGTCGCGCCGCGGTCGCGGGCCAACGCCGATCCGACGGCGGCGAAGCGATCGAGGTGCCACTGCTTCGACTCGCGGCCGCCGCTCGCGTGAATGCCGATCCAGGGTCGCGGGAACGTGCCGAGGCGCGCGCGCGCGCGCGCAACGTCGGCGGCCGGGGGAACGAGTTTCAATCCCGTGCGTGGATGGCCGACAGTCGTGGGACGGCCGGCCGCGCGACTGACGACGGCGCGGGCGTTCGCTGAGATGTGTGCGTCTGGAACAAAGGGCCGCGCGTCGGTGAGGAGGGCGCCGCCCCCACCGCTCGAATATCCCACCCGCCGGGGCGCGCCGGTCAGCCACGCGATCAGGTTGCTCCGGATGTCGGGCTCGAAGTTGATCACGAGATCGTATCGGCGTCGCCGCCAGCGGCGGGCCTGCGCGAGCAGGGCGGACCAGCCCTGTCGGGACTCGCCGGCCCTGACCAGCCACGGCGCATCGGCGACGTCCACGCGGGACACGCCAGGGATCAGCGCGGCGAGTGACTGGTTCCAGTGGCCGACGGCCAGATCGATCTCCGCGTCCGGCCAGGCCTCGCGCGCATCGAAGACGGCGTCGAGTGCCATCAGCAGGTCGCCGATTCGCTCCAGACGCAGCAGCAGGATGCGTCGGACGGGTCGCGCGGTGGCGCGTCCGGCGAACCACCCGAACGGGGCGAGCGCCACGTCGGCGAGGGCCACGAGCCGCCGCTCCCGCGGGTCATAGATCTGAAGGGCAGAAGGCATCGGCCTGAAAAACGACACTACACCCGACGCAATTTCGCAAGGCAGAGCAGCGTCCAGGCCAGCCCGGTGGCTAGCACGGCCACGACGCCGAATCGCGGTAACACGCCCATATAGAAGAGATACAGCCACCAGAAATCAAGGCTGAAGGCGAACTGCTGCGAGAAGCCGCGGTCCTCCGCGCCTGCCGGCGCGCCGATTGGCGGGATCGGCGCCCTGCCGAGCAGGTAGTTGATGTTCGCGGGCACGGCCTCGGCCACCGCCTTCGCATTCAGCACGAGCGGCGCCGCCTCCCACGACCACTGCCGCTCGGCCGTCGAGAACCCGTCCCGGTCCGCCGTCGCCGCCTGGCTGACCTTCGCGTAATCC
>CAZFAT010000225.1:0-9508 GCA_964517075.1 uncultured Solibacteraceae bacterium | reverse complement strand
CTGGATCAAGAGCTTGAACATGGCTTCATTTCTTCACGGTTCCAGGAGCGAGCGCTCGTACTCTCCGTTCACCAGATAGTCCTCGCCGAGCGCATGCTTCAGCGGGTCAATCTCTGACGCGCTGAATCCGAGGTGCAGGTGCCGGCGCCATCCCTCGGCGTGCGTGAAACGCCCGCTGAGGCGGCCCACGGCGGCACTCATGTCGGTCATCGCCTGGAGGTACGAGTTCATGCCCTGGCTCGCGTGCAGCCACTCCTGCTGGCTCTCGTGCGCGGCGAGCGCGGCGTGCTTGAGGCTCTGCACGCCGGCCGTGTTGACGAAGGCGCCGGCCGTCACGCGTCGCCGCAGCCCGTCCTGCAGGCCGTGCGGCATCGCGTGATACACCGTCACGTCGTCACCATACGGCCGCCGGGCCGGCGTCGTGCGGAAGTTGCGCATGCCGTGGGCGAACGCGGCGGTCACGGCCAGCCGGCCGGCGATCATGTGGTCTTCCATGTAGTCCTGCACGGCGTGCGTCAGGACGATCGACGCCCGCACCTCGCGGATGACCGCGGCGACGCGCCGCAGGTTCGGCGCCGAATAGACGATTTCCAGGTCCTCCGCGATGGGCGGGTGCCAGATCGCGCCGAGGATGGCCGCCGCGCGGCGGGCCTCCCGCCGGCGGCGCGTGCGCGTGCGCGCGGCCGACTCGGTGACACTGCCGCAGTGGCCCGTCAGCAGATTGAAATAGTGCGTCCGGTAGCCGGCCTGCCGCAGCAGGACGAGGGTGCCGGCCATCGCGAACTCGATGTCGTCGGGATGCGCGGCGATGGCGATGGCCGCGCGACGGGGTTCAGCCACGTTTGCCTTTCGGCGCCGCTCGCGGCATCCTGTTCGGGCACGCGCCGCGTGCACGGCGCGCCCTGGCGCCGCCGGGCGGCCACGTTGTACCCCGTGGCCGCGCCAGTTGGCAACTTGGCGAGTCAGGACCCGGCGATCCCTGCCGACAGCACCCGGGCCACACGGTCCACGCTCGCCTGACGTTCACGGAGCCTGACGCGTGTCCGCACGACGCATTCACCAGCACGCCACGCCGAAGATGGTGCCGGGACTGGATCCGGGCTTCCGTCCGGCCGCGCTGTTCCACCGCGCGTTCGATGCGGCCGCGGCTGAGTCGGGCGCCCGCCCCGTGGACATTGCCATCGAGCAGGCCGACGGATCGACGTTCCACTGGCGGACGATGGCGCTGCCCTTCCAGCATCCCGACGCCGATCTGAACTTCGTCAACCTCGAGCGGCAGGTGAAGTTCCTGCTCTGGTCGCGAGGGGGCCACCGGGTGCACGTCCACGCGCCGGATGACCTGGCTCGTCGCCTGCGCGATCACTATGCGAAGACCGCGACCGGGCGCTTCGACGCCGACATCATGGGCGCGCGCATCTACGAACGCCCGTTCGAGATCATCGAGGTGGGCGGCGCCGGGGAGCTGCCGCCGGAACGGCACAACGCCATGCCGCTCGGCCGCCACCTCGAGGGGTGCCGCATCGGGTTCGATCTCGGCGCCAGCGATCGCAAGGCCGCCGCCCTCGTCGATGGCCGGGTGGTGTTCAGCGAGGAGATTGAGTGGCATCCTGTGGTCGAGACCGACCCGCAATGGCACTTCGACCAGATCATGGACTCGCTGACGCGGGCGGCCGCCCATTTGCCGCGCGTGGACGCCATCGGCGGCAGCGCGGCGGGCGTGTACGTGGCGAACGAAGTCAAGGTCGCGTCGCTCTTCCGCGGCGTGCCGCCGGACCTGTTCCGGAGCCGCGCCAAGGGCTTGTTCCTCGAACTGAAGCGCGCGTGGGGTGGCATTCCCTTCGAGATCGTGAACGACGGCGAGGTCACGGCGCTGGCCGGGTCGATGGCGCTGAAGGACAACGCCGTGCTGGGGATCGCCATGGGATCGAGCGAGGCGGCCGGCTACGTGACGCCAGACGGCACGATCACCTCATGGCTCAACGAGCTGGCGTTCGCGCCGATTGACTATCAGCCCGACGGGCCGGTGGACGAGTGGTCCGGCGACGCCGGCTGCGGCGTGCAGTACTTTTCCCAGCAGGCAGTCGGCCGCCTCGTGCGCGCCGCCGGGCTCGACGTGCCCGCCGATCTGCCGCTGCCCGAACAGCTCAAGCGCGTGCAGGAGCTCATGCAGCAGTCCGACCCGGGCGCCGCGGCCATCTACCGGACGATTGGCGTGTACCTGGGCTATGGCGCGGCGCACTACGCGAGCTTCTACTCCGTGCGCCACATCCTCGTGCTCGGCCGCGTCACGACCGGGTCCGGTTGCGACCTGATGCTCGAGGAGGCGCGCCGCGTGCTGGCCACCGAGTTCCCGGGCCTTGCCGCGCGGCTGACCTTTCACGTGCCGGATGAACAGACCAAGCGACACGGCCAGGCAATCGCCGCGGCCAGCCTGCCCGCCCCGGCGCCCAGGGAGTGACGGATGCGTTCTTTCGACGATTACGTGCGGCAGTTGTCCCGGCTCGTCATCGACGCGCGGCGCCTGCCGCTCGGGGCGGCTGGCGAGTATCCACGCCCGACAGCCGCGCCCGATGCGCCGGTCGCCCTCATCTTCTCGCCGCATCCAGACGACGAAGTGATCATCGGCGGATGGGCGCTGCGGCTGCTTCGGCAGAGCCGCTGGCGTGTGATCAACATCGCCGTGACCCACGGCAGCAACAAGGCCCGGCAGGCGGCGCGGTGGGCCGAGCTCACGGCGTGCTGCCGATCGATTGGCTTCGATCTGGAGACGACCGCGCCGGGTGGTCTCGAGGGCGTCAACCCGCGCGTCCGCGCGGGCGAGCCCGATCGGTGGCGGCAGATGGTGACGAGGGTGGGCGAGATGCTGGCGGCGCACCGGCCCCGCGCGATCTTCTACCCGCACGAAGGCGACTGGAACTCGACGCACATTGGCACGCACCAGCTCGTCACGGACGCGCTGGCAGCCACGCCGGCGTCCTTCCAGTGCGCGGCGGTCCAGACCGAGTTCTGGGCGCAGATGCCAACGCCCAACGTCCTCGTCGAGTCCTCGCCCGACGAGGTCGGCGCGCTCGTCTCCGCGCTGACGCATCACGTGGGCGAGGTGCAACGCAATCCCTACCACCTGACGCTGCCGGCCTGGATGATGGACAACGTCCGCCGCGGCGGCGAGTGGGTGGGCGGCCAGGGCCAGGCCGCGCCGGAGTTCCTGTACGGCACCCTGTACCGCGTCAGCCGATGGACGGGCGGACGGTTCGTGGACCTGGCGCTGACGAACGGGGTGATTGACGCGGGGCGCGGGGCGGAGGAAGTGCTGCTCTAAGATTAGTTCTCGGTGCTCGGTGCGGAGGCAGGCACCGATAACCGGCAACTCAAAACCGATGACCATCCAGTTCTTGCCCGTCGGGTCCTTGTCGGCTGACGAGAAGCGCCACCTCCCGCAGTTCGTGCGCGAGGCGGTAGTGCTGGCGGCGCCAGAAGTCGAAGCGGCGCGACATCGCAATCATCATCCGCGTGCGGGACTGGTCGCGGCCGTACTGGGCGGCGCGATCGTAGAACGAGGCGCCAAGCGCCGCATACCACTCGACGTTGTGTCGCCGCTCCTGTTGATCGTGGAAGAACCCGGTGAGGACGAGGCACTGCGATCCGGCCGCCTCCATGATGTCGGGGTCGGTGTGCTGGCTGCGATCCATCACGAACACGTCGAAGACGAACGTCAGGTTCGTGGGTGACGGTGGAAACGTGTCGGTGGACGCTGTCGACGTCGTGGCGAAGTGCGCGAGGATGCTCGCGTTGTAGAGCAACTCGCCTTCCGGCGGCTCGGACGACGCGACGTCACGCAGGTGCTCGAAGAAGAAGCGCAGCGCCTGCTGGTTGGTGACACCGAGCCATTCCCGCGTGTCCATGCCCCCCAATCAGCAAAGGACGTGCCGGAATCCGGGAGCGGTTTGGCCGGGAATCGGCCCGCCGCCCCCGGCCGGTCGCTGCCGCAGGGTGTCCTCGACCGCCAAGAACGCGGTTTTGGGACTTCGGTGGACTGCCGCCCGGCCCGCCCGGGCGGGGCGGGGAAACGGGCGGCGGGGTGGCCGCTCGAGCGGCGGGACGTCAGGCGAGCCGGACGTTCTCGGCGCGCGGTCCCTTCGGGCCCTGGCCGGTTTCGAACGTCACCGCCTGGCCCTCGCGCAGGTTGTCGAACTGCCCGCCGCAGGCGGACTGATGGAAGAAGTACTCCTGGCCGTCCTGCGCGAGGACGAACCCGAAGCCCTTGTCGCTGACCAACCGCTTGACCTTACCGCTCATCGACGCCATGTGACCTCCCGGTCGACTCCGTTCGGGGGCGTTGCCCCGCGAACCCCCTGCGCGCGCACTCGCGGGGCCCCTCGACCCCCGCGCCGTTCGCGCGGCTCACTCGCTGCCGCTCGTTCGCTCAGCCGCTCAGCGAGTGCGTCTGCACGGTCAGCCTTATGGAGCCCGTCGACGCACCCTCATGCTCACGCTACTGCTCGACCCGCGCGGACGACTGGTCCGTGTGCGACTCCGCCGGCCCACACGGGGCCGCCGGAACGTCGCCGCGAGGTCACCAGCTTTGATGAGGAGAAGCGCCGGGCAGGCAAGCACGTAGGTCCGACGAACGACTCAGAAAGCGCGGCAGAGGGGCAAGCATAGCCTCGGCCAGGAATGGGGTCAACCGGGTCCGGGCCGGGAGCAAGCGGGTGCTCAGACATGGCCGAGGACGATGAAATCCGCTGGACTCGCCTCTGGAGTTCGGGAACAATCAGCCGGTCATGACCCGTCTCCGTGGTCGCCTGGAAGGATGGGCGCTGCCCGGGGCTCAATGAAGTCCGAGGTTCGAACCAGTCTTGCGCTGCTGGCCATCCTCGTCGTCGCGGCACTGTTGAATACCTACTTCCTGCCCCTCGCTGGCCGTAACGCCAGGCCAGAACACCTCGCCGCTCCCATCGTGTTCGGGGCGTTCGTCTGCTGGCGGCTCCTGCGCCGCGAGCCCGTCGCCCGCCTCGATGCCTTCTCTGCGCTCGCGGTCGCGTGGGTCATCGTCAACGGCGTCTCGTCATGGCTCTACGCCCCGGAGCCGGCTGAAAGCTTCGTGCACGTCGTCCGCATGGGCTTCCTGGCCGCGACCTTTCTGACAGTCGCGAATCTGCCGTTCCGAGATGGCGCGCGGTGGATCATCGGCTTCAGGCTCTGGCTCGGGCTGGGACTGCTCGAACTCGCGTACGGCCTGCTCACGTGGCTTGGCGCGCAGTACGGGAACCTCTGGCTGCCAGGCGCGCTTCAGGACACGATCATTGCCGGCATCAGCATCCAAGGGACGCAGCTCGAGCGGAATCTCTTTGGCATCCTGGCTGGAACGCTCCTGGCGGTGGCCGCGTACACCCTGCTCGCGCAGCGTCTGCGACATCGTCCGGAGGTGACGGCGACCTGGCTTCTCATGGTCGCGTGCGCGCTGGCCGGATGCGCCCTCGTCCTGGCGCTGACGCGGTCAGCGTGGATTGCCGCGGTGGCCGTCGGGCCGCTGGCCTACCTGCTGTTCGACCGGCGCAGGCCGATCGAGGCGGACCGGGCGCTCGTGCACACGACGGTCGCGCTGCCGGTCCTGCTGGGCGTGTTGATCGCGATGCTCCGGATTCTGCCCGCGCCAGACGTGTTGTCCGCTCCGGCGAGCGCTGGGACGTCGGAGCACGGACCTGCGAATGCGCCTGGGCGCGTCGTCGCGGGGCGCCTGTCGACCCTGGGCCGTCTCGAGTCCGACTTCACGACGAACACGCGTCTTCAGGATGCCCGGTGGGCACTGAATGACTGGCTGGCCAGTCCCCTGCTGGGCCACGGGACCGGAAGCTTCGGGCAACTCCACGGCATTCGCGTGGGGACCGAGGCGTGGATCAGCAGCCTGTTCCTTCACACGATGATCGATACCGGGGTCGTGGGATTGGTCATTCAGCTGTCCCTGTTCGGGCTGGTCGCGGGTCGCGCCTGGCGCGCAGCCGGCGTCACCCGCGACCCCGCGCTGGCGGTCGGTCTCAAGGCCCTGACCCTGGGCTTGCTCCTCATGGTGATCGCGTACCAGGTGACCGATGGCACGTGGCTGGCGTTGTTCTGGATCCACCTCGGGCTGATGGTCAACGGCATCTATTGTGTCCGTAGCGAACCGCGTCGCCGGGCGAGCCTGCCATGAAGGGTGAGACCGGCCCCCGCTGGCGGCAAATCGCGACCGCGCGCCGGGCCCGCGGCCTGGCCCTGGCGACGCTCGGCCCGAACGAGGCGCGGATCCTGTTCGATGTGGCCGCGGCGACCGGAGCCGGGTTGGTGACGCTGCTGCTGTCCGCGTTGGCGGCTGTGCGCGGATCCGGCCTGCCGCCGTGGGGCGCCGTCCTGCTGCAGATCGCCGTGTTCCTCGCGGGCAACGCGGCGCTGGGCATGTATTCGCGCCATCGCACCCGCCCCGTCGGCGTCCGGTTGCGGCTCCTGGGTGTCGCCGTCGCCGGCGCCTGCGGGGCGGGGCTGCTGGCGGGGCGCGAGCCCTTCGTCCCGGCGGCCTGGGGTGCTCTGCTGCTGCCTCCGGTGATGCTCACGCGATGGATCGCGAGCGTCGCCCGCTCGAGCACGTTGCCGATGCGGCGTCTCGTGACGGATCCGCACGCGCCAATCGCGGTGCTCGGCGGCGGCGGGTACATCGGGACCCATGTGGTCGCCGAGCTGTTGTCGCGGGGCTATCCGGTCCGGGTGCTCGACCGCCTGATGTACGGCACGGAGCCCCTTCAGGAGTTCCTCAGCCATTCACGGTTCCGCTTGATTGATGGCGACGTCACGGACATCGCACGACTGACCGAGGCGGTCTCTGGCTGCCGGGCGGTCGTCCACCTGGCGGGCCTCGTCGGAGACCCCGCTTGCGCCGTCGACCCCGATTACACGGCGCACACCAACATCGTGGCGAGCCGGATGGCGCACGAGGTGGCGCACTCGCTGGGCGTCTCTCGCTTCATCTTCGCGTCGTCCTGCTCGGTCTACGGCATGGCGGAGGAGGAGGTCGACGAGCTCAGCGCGCTGAATCCGGTCTCGTTGTACGCCCGCACCAAGATCGACAGCGAGCGAGAGCTGCTGCGGGCGACGCCGGACAATTTCTTCGTCACGGTCCTTCGCTTCGCGACGGTCTTCGGTCACTCGCGACGGCCTCGGTTCGATCTGGTCGGCAACCTCTTCACGGCGCAGGCCATGCTGGACGGGCGCATTCGCGTGATCGGTCCGGAGCAGTGGCGGCCGTTCATCCACGTGCGCGACCTGGCGCGATCCGTCGTCCTGTGCCTCGAAGCGCCGGAAGCGATTGTGCAGAGCCAGATCTTCAATGTCGGCGACGCCCGGCTGAACCGGACGATTCGAGCGCTGGCCGAGGCGGTTCGGGGCGTCGTGTCGACTCGCCGGGAGGTGACCCTGCTCGTGGAGGACCAGGCGGACAGCGATCGCCGGAACTATCGCGTCTCGTTTGAAAAGATTCGGCGACTGATCGGCTTCGAGGCCACGGTCACCATCGAAGAGGGCATTCAGGAGATGGCCGATCACTTCGCCGCGGGCCGGTACGCGGACTACCGAACCGAGCTCTACAGCAACGTGGCCACGACGCGGCGCGCGGTCGAAGAGTTCCACGATCCAGCGGAGCAGGCGCGCCTGTACGGCCCCCTCGAGCGCGTGCCTCGCTCGGCCCCGTGAGGTGCCCTTCGTCCAGGCCCGCCTTGTCCGACACGACCGGTGCGGGCCTCTGCCGCTTTGCGCGTCAGGGGCAGGTCAGTTAACATCGCGCCGGCGATTCAGGTGCGCGCGATTCCCACGCTGTTCACCGGCGACGTCGCGGTCGATGACCGAGGCCAGGTGAGCTTCGTCAACGATTTCGACTTCGAGGGCGTCAAACGCTTCTACTCCGTCCGGAATCATCGGGCGGGGTTCGTCCGCGCGTGGCACGCGCACCGCGACGAGGCGAAGTACGTGACCGTGGTCGCGGGCGCAGCGCTCGTGGGCGCGGTCGCGATCGACAATTGGGATGCGCCGTCGCGGGATCTGTCCGTCAGCCGGTACGTCTTGAGCGCCGCCAAACCCCGCGTCCTGTATATTCCCGCCGGCTATGCCAACGGGTTCATGTCTCTGTCGCCCGACGCCCACCTCCTGTTCTTTTCGACCTCGCCGCTGCAGGAGAGCCTGCACGACGACACCCGCTACGACGCCCACTACTGGGATATCTGGACGGTGGACGAGCGCTAGTGAGCGGTGCCGTCGAGCCACGTCCGAGTCTGGCCGTGGTGGTTCCGATGTACAACGAGGAGGCGGGCGTCGCCGACTGCGTGACGGCGATTTGCCGGATACTGGATCAGGTGCCGGCCCGCACGTGCCTGATCGCCGTCAACGACGGCAGCCGCGACGGCACGGGGGCCGCCCTGGCGCGGCAGGCGCAGGATCAACCACGCCTCGAGGTGGTGAGCCACCCCATCAATCGTGGGTACGGCGCCGCGCTGCGGTCGGGCGTGGAAGCGGCCGCGCGTGGGGGGTTCGACTACGTGTTGTTCATGGACAGCGACCTGACCAATGCCCCCGGCGACATTCCGCGATTCGTCGACGCGATGGCACCGGGCATCGAAGTGATCAAGGCCACGCGGTACCGCCGTGGTGGCGGGATGCGGAACGTCCCGTTCTTTCGGCGGACGGTGTCGCGGATCGGCAACGGCCTCGCGCGGGCGCTCTTCCGCATCGGCGTCACCGACTGCACGAACGGGTTTCGGGCGATCAGGACGTCGCTGGCCCTCCGCTTCCGCCTGCGGGAAACGCGCTTTCCGGTCATCCTCGAGGAGCTGTATTGCTGTGTGTTCGCGGCGCGGGGATTCGCGGAGGTCCCGGTGATCCTCACGAGCCGTACGGCCGGGCTGCGGCCCACGACCTTCGCGTATCGTCCCTCCGTGGTGTGGCGCTACCTCAAGTACGCCCTCCTCGCAGGTTTGCGCATCCCCCCGGGCAGCCGGGTTCGCGATGAGCCACGGCCGGGAGCGGCGCGTGCGCAGTGACTGCCGCGGCTGCGGCGCCGGCCATCTCCTGGAGATCCTCGACCTGGGGGAGATGGCCCTGGCCGGCGGGTTCCTCCGATCCGCGGACGACCGCGCCGGCGAGCGCCGCTTTCCGCTCCAGGTGCACATCTGCCCCGACTGCCGGCTCGTGCAGATCCTCAACGCGATCGATCCCGACCTCCTGTTTCAGGACTACTCATTCGCCTCGAGCACCATCGAACCGCTCGTCCGGCACTTCGACGCCTACGCCGAGTGGCTGGTGGCCCGGTTGCATCCGCAGGTCGTCGTCGAGTTCGGCTGCAATGACGGCGTCCTGCTGCGGCCGCTCGAGGCGCGAGGCGTCCGGGCGATTGGCGTCGATCTCTCGGCCAACATCGGCGCGATCGCCCGCGCCTCCGGCCTGCGCGTGCTGACCGGAGCGTTCGATCGCGACCGGGCGGCACAGATCC
>CAZFAT010000224.1:0-5403 GCA_964517075.1 uncultured Solibacteraceae bacterium | reverse complement strand
GCACGGGTCGTGGGAGCTGCCGTTCGGGCCCGGCCGCAAGTGGTTCAACAGCGGCGTGGGCGCGCTGTGCCTCGGCAACTGGGATCTCTACGGCGTCCTCTCGCTGAACAGCGGCCGCCCGTTCACCGTGTCCGTCCATCCCGACCTGGACATCAGCAACACGGGTCGCGCGAACCTGGGCTTTGGCGCGAACGATCGGCCGAACCTGGTGGGCGATCCCGACGTGGCCTCGCCGGGTCCCGACCAGTGGTTCAACCCGGCCGCCTTCGCGCTCCCGGGCTTCGGCACCTTCGGCGACGCCGGCCGCAACTCGCTCGAGGGCCCCGGCTTCAAGAACGTCAACCTCGCCCTCACCCGCCGCGTCCCGCTCAGCCGCGGCACGTTCCAGTTGCGGCTCGAGATCTTCAACGCGTTCAACTGGACGAACTTCGGCCAGCCCGGCAACTTCCTCGGCCTGCCGACGTTCGGGCAGATCCTGTCAGCCGGTCAACCGCGCCGGCTGCAGCTCGGGCTGAGGTATGGGTGGTAGGGGGACGCGGAATTGATGATCTTCGATCGCATCAATGACGATTGATTGACGATTGGCGATCTGGAGATTGACGACTGGTCGATCGACGCGCGACGCGTCGCGGACCATGTCCCCAATCCCTCGAAGGTGAGGTGGTGGCCCAATCATCAATCGCCAATCAATCGTCATTGGTGCGATCGGCGAATCATCAATACAGGGAGGCCGCTACCCTTGCGGCTTGTAGTACAGCACCAGTGAGGCTCCCGCAATCGCCATCGCAAATCCGACCCACAGGAGCGGGTTCGGCGTCTCCTTTGGCGGGTGCAGGGACATCGTCACCGCCACGTTCACGAGAGGCGCGCCACCGAAGACGAGCGGCATGACGTAGGTGGGCAAGCCACCGGCGCGGAAGGCGTAGATGATGAACACGGCGCCGAGCGCGCCGAGGGTGCCGGCGGCCGTCGCGCCAACGGTGCCGGCGGTCGTCCATCCTTGACCGAGCTGGCCCTGCGAGGCCAGCGCGACGACGGGCACGAGCACGCCGATCAGCAGGTAGGCGATGCCGACGCAGAGCAGCGCGCGGAACGGGCTGCCGAGCGCGACCTGCCCCTGATGGAGTGCCGGCCCGTACATCCCCCACGCCAGCGCCGCGCCCAATGCAAAGACAATCCAGGACATGGGGGAAGATGATACGGCAAGTGCATCTGGCTATCGGCTATTGGTTATCGGCTATCGCGATTGGGTTATTGGGTTATTGATTGGGCTATTGGCCGTCGCGACCCGTTGAGCGTCATGTCGGCCTCCAGATTGTTAGACACCGGCGCGACGGCTCCGGGCCGGCACGGGCGCTTGTCAGCGCGGCGACGACGCCGCCGGCGACAGGTGGCGCGCCAACACGAGGATGAGCACGGCAGCCGCGAACGTCGCCGGCTGCATCCAGGACACGTAGCCGATGAGAGCGACCTGGACGACAATCCAGATCAGGAGGATTGCGGCGGCCGCGTGCGCCGCGAATCGCGCGGTTCCGAGCCTCGCCAGTACGGCCACGGCGGCGACCAGGAGCGAGCCGCCGACAACGAGCATGAGGATGAGGCTGGGGATGACGTAGTCGACGAACGGGCTGCCGGCCAGCCACTCGCGAGGCACCCCTGGCGCTCCCGACAGGCCGTAGTAGCCGCCCGCGAAGGCGTTCAGGGCCCCGAACGCCAGCAGCCCGCCCAGGGGCCAGCGCATGCGCATGTGGCGAGCTTACCGGGACCGTGTCGATTTCGCCCACTCTCATTCGACGTATCAATGAGGGCGGTATCGGAGCCGCAAGGAAAGGACGGAAACAATGAGAGTCATGGTGATCGTGAAGGCGACGAGGAACAGCGAGGCGGGGGTCATGCCGAGCGAGGCGCTGCTCGCCGCGATGGGCAAGTACAACGAAGAGCTCGTCAAGGCCGGCATCATGCTGGACGGTGACGGCCTGCACCCCAGCTCGAAGGGCAAGCGCCTCAAGTTCTCCGGCGGCAAGCGGACGGTGGTCGACGGCCCGTTCGCCGAGACCAAGGAGCTGATCGCCGGCTACTGGGTGTGGCAGGTCCGGTCGTTGGAGGAGGCGCTCGAGTGGGCGCGCCGCTGCCCCGACCCGATGCCGGGCGAGGAGGCCGAACTCGAGATTCGCCCCTTCTTCGAAGCCGAGGACTTCGGCAAGGCGTTCACGCCCGAATTGCGCGCGCGCGAGGAGCGCCTGCGCGAGGAGATGGAGCGGAAGAAGAAGCAGGCGTGAGGTCCGGCCGACCGGCACGGGCGGCCGGCCACGGCGGCGCGCGAGCCAGAGGAGCTCGGCGCCGCCGCCCTTAGTGCGACGTGGCCCCTCCGTCCAGGTCCCTCACCTTCTCCCTCAGAAACGCCCACGTCGCCGACCCGGTCTCGTCCCGCAGATACCGACGGCGCCGATCGACGACAGCGGTCAGATACGCCTCGCCGGCGCCGGCGCGGGCCAGGGGCGCGCCGCGGTTGTAGGCGCGAATCGCGGCGTCGAGATCGCCGCGCGTCTCGTCGAGCATGACGCCGAACCACAGCACGAGCACGCGCGTGGCCTGCCAGGGATCGTAGTAGTCGGCCTCGCCCGTCGGTGCGAAGTCGATCATCCCGGCCAGGTGCAGGCGCGTCAGGGCGGCGCGCGTCCAGTCGCTCGCCTGCGCGAGGCCGATGTCACGGTTGCCCGCGCCGTTGACGTAGCTCGCGCGATGCACGAAGCCGGACTCCGTCATCAGAATCGCCGCCATCGTGTTGGTGACGGTCCCGCGCGGCAGGTCGTACGCCACGCCCGTCTGGTAGTGGCCGCTCCAGTAGCGCACCATTTCGATGAAGGCCATCGCGCGCACGGGCTGCGGCACCAGATCCCAGTCGCGCGGCGTCATGTGGTCCCAGCGCGCAGGCGCGCGCACCAGGTGGCCATAACGGCGCCACATCGCGTCCAGCGCCTCGGTGCGGAGCGGCGCGGGCAGGCGATCGACGTCGTCGAAGAACATCCGCCGCCACAGCGCCGGATCGCTCCGCACGCCATCTACCGTCGCCTTCACCGGAATCTTCTGCCACGCCGCCGTCGTCGTCACCACGACCGGCGTCTGGTCCCAAAGCCGCGCATCGAGCCGCACGTGCGCGGGAACCGGCATCGTGCGGTGGACGCTGTGAACCCACCGACTGACGCCTTCCACGCCGACAGGTGTGGCGAAGGCGACGAGCGCGGCAATTGTCAGCGTTCCGCTGAGCGCGCGACGACGACCCGGGGCGCGTGGCCTGGATGCCACAAGACCATCCCACCCAACGGGCCGCGGGACCTCCCGGAGGGCGGGGACAGCCGCGGTGAGTATGGACGATCGGCGCATGGGATCGGCCTCACTACCCGGTGACGGTCCTGCTCAACGACTCGAGGAATGCGAGAGCGCCTTCACCTAACGTGTTTAGACACCGGGCGTGCGGCGTTGGTGTGCCCTAAGGCGCGGGGCGTGGCGTGGTGGCGTTCGGCGGACTGTCCTTCGACGAGGCGGACCGGCTCGGGGCGATGGCCCAACGCGCGATATCACCAGCGGTGATCGGCAGGCCGCCCCACCCATTCGCGAAGCGCCTCGGCCGTCTGCGCGCCGAGCTTGCGGTCCACCAACCGCCCGTCCCTGAACAGCAGCGACGTCGGGCTCTGGTTGAGCGCTTCGGCGGACGCCAGGCCCGCGGGGGTGGCGACCAGCTCCGGCAGCGTGATCGCGTGCTGCCGGCGCAGCCGGTCGAGATCCGCGCGCCGGCTGCTGATCTCCGGCGTCGTCACCACCTCCACGTCGAGGCCGGCGGCCGCCCACTCGTCGCGCGCCCGCTGAAGCGCCGTGAGAGCCTCGGGCGTGTGTGCGCTCCAACTGGACCAGACCAGCACGAGACTGGTGTGATGCGACGGCGCAGGCGCAGACGGGAAGAGGGACGCCCAGGTGACCGGCGCGGCGGTCCTGGCGGCGGCCGCTGGCAGCGGCTGCTCGGGCGTCGAGAGCACCTCGGTGACCGTGATGAAGCCACGGTAGTCGGCCCCGTCGTAGCGGAAGTTGATCCGGCCATCCTCCGTCCAGCTTGGAAACAGGCTCGATCCGGCCAGGCGGCTCGTCAGATTCCGGACCGTCCGTTTCACCGTATCGACCACGACAACGTCGTAGGCGTTCATGCCCGCCCTCGGCACGTGGAATGCGATGTAGCGGCCGTCGAACGAGAAGTCGGCCTTCCCGCCCTGCAGACCGGTGTCGAAGACGTTGGCGCAGTCAGTGCGGCCACGTACCACGACCGAGCCCCGCACGAACGTCGTGAGGCGGCGGCCGTCCTTCGAAACGAGGGGCCGCTCGCCCACGCCCATGCCGGGACAGCTCGACACCCGGCCGTAGGGCATGACCGCGGCGTCGCCATCGAGGTAGTAGAAGTTGCTCTGGATCGTCATGATCAGGTCGCGGCCACGGTCCACCGACCAGCTGAAATAGTCCCCGAGGCCGACCGGCGCCACGTCGCGCGCGATGGCGCCGGTGTCGTGATGACGAATCGCGACCGACGATCGGCGCCCGCCGCCGCGACTGAGGTAGATGATGCGCGTGCCGTCGTTCGACCAGTAGGCGTCAATGCCCGGCTCGGTGAACACCACCCGCTTCGTGTCGAGATCGACGACGGTCACCGTCTGGGTGATGCCGCGACCGTTCGGGCCCGGCATCTCGGAGGCATAGGCAAGGAACCGGCCGTTGGGCGAAATACGCGCGTAGGCGAACACGCCTTCGGCAGGTTTCAGCTCGAGGACCCTGTCGAACCTGGGAGCCGCGGCTGGCCGGGCCAGCACGGCGCATGCGACCACGAGGGCGAAACGGAGGCTCATCGGCGTCATGTTACGCCCTCGGCACGGGCCAGGCGCACGTCGCGCAATCAGGCAGCGACGGTCGACCGAATCGCGCCAAGGCGCGCCACGCGGCGTCTACCGCGCGATCAGCGCCCGCGCGGCGCCGAGCTCCGCGCGGGGCGAGGCCGGGTCCATGAGCGCGACGAGCGCCTGCGCGTACTTCACGGAAACCGCCCGTTGTCCACTTGTCTCGGCGGCCCGCATCGCGCCGGCCAGCGTCCGCGCGCGATTGGGCTCGCGCTCGAGTGTCTTCTCGTAGGCCGCCAGCGCGTCGGCTGGCCGTTTCTGCGCGAGCAGAAGGTCGCCGAGTAGCTCGCGCGCGGGAATGAGCGGACCGGGCGTGACGGGGTGTTTCTCGACGGTTTCCTCGAGTTCGGCGGCTTCGTGTGCGAGTCGCACCGCGGCGACATCATCGCCGCGTGCGTGCGCCACCCATGCGGCAGCGGCCAGGCGCTGGGACTCGACGATGGTTGCCCAGTATGCGTCATTCGCG
>CAZFAT010000223.1:0-3003 GCA_964517075.1 uncultured Solibacteraceae bacterium | reverse complement strand
GCCGTCAGATAGCGCTGGACCTGGCTCTGGTCGCAGCCGAAGTACGACAGCATCAGGAAGAGACCGCCGATGAGACCCGACCACACCGTGTAGGTCTCGGTCAGCGAGAACTGGAAGTCGGTGGATCGCAGCCGGCCGGTGACGCCGGCGATCCGGAAGGCGTCGCCGAGGCTCACGTCGGCGGGCAGGCGCCAGACGAGGAACACGACAGCCGCGAGGAGGACGAAGATGGTCAGGCCCATGACCTTCACGTCCGTCCAGGTAATGGCCTGCACCCCGCCGAGGATCGTGTAAATCACGGCCGGCACCAGGATGATCCCGACGGTCGTCGTGACGTCCCAGCCGAGGATGACGGAGAGGACGACGGCGGGCGCCGCGACGATGGCGCCGCAGGCCATCGCGCGGGACAACAGGAAGAGCAGGCTGGTGAGCGCGCGCGTTTTGGGGTCGAAACGGCGTTCCAGATACTCGTACGCGGTGAACACGTTGGCGCGGCGCAGGAGCGGCACAGCGAACGCGCCCACGAGGACCATCGCGATTGGCAACCCGTAATAGAACTGCACGAACCGCAAGCCGTCGTTGTAGCCCTGCCCCGTCGTCCCCACGAGCGTGATGGCGCTCAGCTGCGTGGCCATGACGGAGAGGCCGACGGCCCACCACGGCAGGCTGCGATTGGCGAGGAAGTAGGACGCGGTCGTGCGCTCGAGCCGGGTGCGCTTGACGCCATCCCAGACCAGCCAGCCGATGTAGCCGGCGACGATCGCCCAGTCGATCGGGTGCATGGAGGCGCAGTGTATGCCGAAACGCCGGGCCGGCCGGAGCGGCCAGCCGGCGCGATTCGACATCGAGGCGTCCGACCGCGGTCCCCGGACCCGCGTTCAGCTATGTGCGGCTCATCGCGGCTGCGAATGAGGAGTTGGTGGCCCAGACCGGGATCGAACCGGTGACCTCATGAATGCCATGCGCTGTCCAACCGTCTACGGCGAAGCCTCATCGCTACATTCGGTCCACAATCGTGCGCGATCGTTTCTGAATGGGGCCCATCCTTCCCTAGAGTCCGCTCCGGTCGCTCCTGAGGCCGTGTCTTCACAGGCGGGGCCGTGCTGGCAGCCTGGAGTGTCGAAGGCTCGCATTCGCGGGGCTTTTCTCTTTCCTTGTTGGCTTACCAGACGTGATGTGCAGGCTCAACGGCTGATGACGGTGCGTCGTCGTCGAATTCCAGTCCCGCCAATAGCGCATCCAGCAGAATTTCGATCTTGGCCTCTGTCTCCGCCGAGCCGTCCTGCACGAACGAAAAGCCGGTGACATAGCGCGGCACCATAAAATCGCCGGTCGATCGTGAGTGCGTCACCGTGGCGTTGATCAGCACCTGTACGCCGGCGGCTGAGGTGAACCTGAACAAGTGCTTGGCGCCCCTGGGGAACGGCAGCGGTCCCTCAATGGAGAATCCACCGGGGCCGAGCTCTCGAATTGTGAGGCGGACGGCAAACGCGACGATCTGGCCGAATAGCTCGTCAACGACTTCGAGCCGAGGTGCGGAGCGGCGCTCTGATCTTGCCATTGTGCAGGTCCTCTTCGTGGGTCTGCAGAGGCAACGACTGTGCCAGGGCGATCGCGCGCATACTTGGCCCGGGCAGCCGACGGATTTGGCGGCCTTTTCTCGACCCTCTCGCGTCGTGGTCCAGCCGAACGGTACGGGCGGTCTCGATTCCGTGGGAGCAAGACGAGCGGCCTGACTCTTTGGACAGCGGGCAGTCGGAGCGCAGGACGGCAGACGACCGGAACACGCCCGTTCGGCCGGGGACAAACCCCCACATCATGGGGAATCTTCACCAACCAGACGTGTAAGCCTGCCGGAGGCGCCCATTTTCTCGGCGGTTCCCGCTCGACGGACATGGCACCGGCCTTGCCCCTATCGACCGCGGAGCCACAATGATCACGACTGCCGAACTGTCCGCCTCAACCACCGTCCCGATCGACCGTCGCCGGTCCGCTCGCCTCGACGTGCTTGACCAGCTCGACGGACAGCTCGTTATGTACAACATCCCAGTCCGCCTCCGCGATATCAGCGAGGGGGGCGTCGCGACCGAGAGCGCCATTGCGCTGCCGATCCGCAGCAAGCATCTCTTGAGGCTGACCACGCCGGCCGGCGTGGAAGTCATGATCGCGGGAACCGTCATGCACCAACGCCTGTCAGTGTCGGCGATGGGCCGGCGGGTCTTCGTAACGGGGTTCGAGTTCGCGGACGACCGGTCGCAGAACACGGCGCAGGCCGTCCAGACGCTGCTGGATGCGGTCGCGGTCGAACTGGACGACTGAGGGTTCACAGTCCTTCATACGAATCAGCGACGGATCTCCACCACGCCCGACTAGATCGCGTGGAGCACACAGGCGTTCATCGGCGACGGTTGCCGCCATTTTGCTCTCCTCCATGCGCGGAATCAGCGACTAGACTAGAGCCGTGGCGACCACTGGCTTCTGGGTAGCGGCGCGGAATATGCCAGCCCCGGTGGTACGTTGTGACGCCTCGTTCTTGTGGCTGACTCCTAGTTGGACGGACAGGAGAGGTCTACAACCGGCGCCGATCAGAGAGGGCAAGCGATGAGCACGATCACGACGAAAGACGGTACGCAGATCTATTACAAGGACTGGGGTACAGGACAGCCCGTCGTGTTCAGTCACGGCTGGCCCCTCAGTGCGGACAGCTGGGAGGCTCAGATGATGTTCCTGGCCTCCAAGGGCTATCGCTGCATTGCCCACGACCGTCGCGGCCACGGGCGGTCGGGCCAGCCCTGGAACGGCAACGACATGGACACGTTTGCCGACGACCTCTCGCAGCTCATCGAAACGCTCGACCTGAAGGGCGCCGCGCTGATCGGTTTCTCGATGGGGGGCGGCGAAGTGGCGCGCTATGTCGGCCGCTACGGCACGAAACGGTTGGCCAAGGTCGCGCTGATCGCCGCCGTTCCGCCGCTGATGCTGAAGACGGCGGCCAATCCGGGC
>CAZFAT010000222.1:0-6191 GCA_964517075.1 uncultured Solibacteraceae bacterium | reverse complement strand
TCGACGGCGCCGTTCATGTAGCCCTGCCACCGCACGCTCGTGTGTTCGCCCGCGAAGACGAGCCGGCCCGCCGGACGAGCCAGCCAGTCGCGCCACTGCGGGTTGAAGCCGGGGCCGACGACGGCATAGCCGCCGCGCGCCCACGGATCGCGCTCCCAGGTCACGACCGCGCTCGCCCGGAACGCAGACGGACGGCCGAGCCAGCCGAGCCGCTCGACGACGCCCGTCGGCCCCTCGCGGCGCAGGATCTGCTGCAGGGACGCCGACGCGCGCCCGCCCGCGAGCAATGTGAGGATGGCAGCCGGACCGCGCTGGTCCTCGCTGCCGTCCCAGACGGCCCCAATCGGCAGCGCGGTGCCGAACGCGCGCGGCCGCCCGGCGCGGCGCCAGAAGCGCCGGCCGAACTGCAACAGCAGCCGCGTCGCGCGGCCGTACGAGAGGCCCGCGATCGCATCCTGTTGCGGCCCGGGCAGAGGCGGTTCGAACACCACGTCGCGCGCCGTCGAGGCCGGCAGCGCGCACACGAAATAGTCCACGGCCAGCTCGGTCCGACGGCCCCGCGATTCGACCGTGACCTTCACGCCTCGCCGGTCCTGCCGCACCCGACGCACCACCGTGTGCAGGTCGGGCATGGAGCGTAATCCCTCGGCGAGGCGCGTCGCCAGGCGATCGTTGCCGCCGCGGACGCGGAACAGCTGGCCGGCGGCCTCGAACGGATCGTCGGCCAGAAAGTCCACGAGGGCGAGCATGGACAAATCCTCGGGGTCGGCGAGAAACAGGTTGCGCATGCCGCGGAACCGCTCGGCGATCCAGGGTTCGACCCGGCAGCGATCGAGCCAGGCCGCCACCGAGCTCCGGGCGAGCCGGGCGCCAATCGCGCCATCCCACCGCTGATCGCCGAGTCGATACTCACGCACCAGCGTGCCGATCTCCGACTCGAGCGTCCGCCCGACGGTCGTGAGCGGCTGAACCGCGACGCGTCCCGATCGCGTCGCGCCGTAGTGGCTGAAGCCGCCGCGGAGGATGCGCGTGAGGGGCAGCCGCAGGTCGCGCGCCAGGTCGAGGAGCGTGGCGTGCTCCGACTCGATGAGGTCCGCGCCAGCCTCGGCATGCTGCCCGCCGAGCCCCTCGCGCAGCGTCCACACGCGACCGCCGACGCGGTCGCGCGCCTCGAACACGCGCACGTCCGCGCCCCGCTGCTCCAGCGCCCGGGCCGCGGCCAGTCCCGCCAGCCCGGCCCCCGCCACCGCCACGCGCACGCCCGTCAGGTGCATCAGATCGACTGTATCGCGGCCATGACCACCTCGTGGTCAAATGGAGCCGTGACACCGCATGCCGGACTGACTCGTATTCGCGTGGGACGCACCGTCGCGGCGGTCCTCATCGCCACCGCATCGGCGCTCACAGGCTCTGCCCAGACATCGCCCGGCACCGACTGGCCGCAGTGGGGCGGCCCGTACCGCAACTTCACCTCCGACGCGACAGGGCTCGCCGACGCGTGGCCCGCGTCGGGCCCGCCCGTGCGCTGGACGCGCCCGCTCGGCATCGGGCACTCCGCGATCGTGTCGGGCGCCGGCCGCCTGTTTACGCTCTACCGGCCCGGCCGTGAAGTGTCCCGCAAGGGCCCGTGGGAACGCGAGGAAGTGGTCATCGCCCTCGACGCGGCCACGGGCAAGACGCTCTGGGAACACCGCTACGCGTCAGAGCCGCTGAACTTCAGCTACGGCGCCGGCCCGCATGCCACACCGCTCGTCGCCGGCGACCGCATCTTCACCGCCGGCACCAATAAGCAACTCTTCGCGCTCGAGGCGACGACGGGACGCGTCATCTGGTCGCACGACCTGGTGAAGGAGTACGGCGCGCCGGCGACGCTGGCGCGCCCGGCCGTGAAGGCCGGCTACGCGGTCAGCCCGCTCGCGTGGCGCGACACGATCATCGTCCAGGCCGGCGGTCCCGGGCAGGCGGTGATGGCGTTCCGCCAGGCCGACGGGGCGCTCGTCTGGAAAAGCGGCGACTTCCTCGTGTCCGAGTCCGCACCCATCCTCATTGATGTCGCGGGCCAGCCCCAGGTCGTGGTCTTTGCCGGGCAGGCCGTCCACGGCCTGGATCCCGCCAATGGGCAGGTGCTCTGGTCGCATCCACACGACACGAACGGCGACATGAACAACAGCACGCCGATCTGGGGCCGCGACGGCGTCCTCGTCGTCTCGTCCGGCTACGATCAAGGAACGCGGGCGCTCCGGCTCACGAGGCAGGCCGCCGCGACACGCGTCGAGGAGCTCTGGTTCACGAACCGGCTCAAGGTGATGTTTGCCAGCGCCGTCCGCATCGGCGATCACATCTATGGCAGTCATGGCGACTTCGGGCCGGCGTTCCTCACGGCCCTGGATGTGCGCACGGGCGCCATTGCCTGGCAGGAGCGCGGCTTCGGCCGGTCCAGCCTGGTCGTGGCCGATGGCAAGGCCCTCCTGATGGACGAGGATGGCGATCTCGCCCTCCTCCGCCTGACGCCCCAGGGGGCGACCGTGCTGGCCCAGGCCCGGGTCTTCAACACCACCTCCTGGACCGCGCCCACGCTGGTCGGCACCACGCTGTATGCGCGGGACCGGGAGAAGGTGGTGGCTTTGGAGATGGGCAGGCCTTAGCAGGGTCGAGGGTTCCAGAGTTTCGCGGGCGCCAGGGGTTTTGCAGTAGCATTACAGAAGAGGCGGCGGCACGGCCGCTGGTTTAACGACCGTCCCCGGCTCACCCTCCGTTCCATGAAAGGTGCCCTATGTTGATTGCGTTGATCGGCCCCCTCGGCTTGCCCGAACTGCTGATCATCCTGGCCGTGCTGATCCTGATCTTTGGCGCCAGCCGGCTGTCCGGCCTGGGAAAGGGTCTCGGTCAGTCCATCCGCGGGTTCAAGGAAGAAATGCGGAAGATGGACACGGACGAGAAGCCGAAAGACGTCCGCGCGGACGAGCGGGCGTCGCGGTAACCCGCGCCACGGCGCCCTCTCCATCCCCGGCCCGGCAGAGCCCGCGGGCGCGGCTCAGCGCGTGACCAGCGCGGCCACGACGGCGACGAGCGTCGTCAGCAGCATCCCGGCGAGCCACATGAACTGCCGGGACATCTTCGTGTCGAGCGCGTCGAAGCGCTGGTCGACACGCTCGAAGCGCTGGCTCACGGATGCTTCGAGCGCCTGAAGCCGCTGACTGAGAGACTGCTCAAGGCTCTCCAGCCTCCGCTCCAGGCGATTTTCGAGGCTCGCCATGGTCTCCCTGATACCGCCGAGCGTATTGGACTGCTCCACAACCCGTCCTTCGAGAAAGGCGACTCTCTCTTCGACGTTAATCACGCTGCCCCCTTCACGCCGCCGCCCGGCAACCTTCCCGGGACACGAACGTGGGCATTCAAGAGCACGCGTCGTACCAGCCGCAATTTCGACGACATGGTGACTGGGACGTCGCGGGTACGCAGAATCCGCCAGCCCAGCCCTGCCGGACGTGTCGATTGCTGCCAGCCTTTCGACGACGATGCCATCGTCGGCAGAGCTGGTCAAGGCGCTTGACGTCTGTAGACGTTTCCCTAGCCTTCGGGCGTCGCGTCGTCGATGAGGACGTTGAGATCGTCGAGGCGAAGGCGGCCCGTCGCGGCGTCGAAGGAGTACACGTTCACGCAGCAGTTCGGCGTCCGGTAGCGCGGCAGCTCGCGCCGGACGTCCTCGTAGCTCCAGTGCTCGAGCAGGAAGCGGAACGCCCGCAGCGTGCCGCCGTGCGTGACCACGAGGACGCGCTGACCGGCGCGATCGCGGTAGAGCTGGTTGAGGAACATGTCCACGCGGCTCGTGACCTCCGACAGACTCTCGCCGCCGGGCGGGCGCCCGAACCAGGGGCCGACAGTATCCCAGTAGGGCTGGAGCCACGGGAATGCGTCCTCGGCTTCCGCCGTGGTCATGTCGTAGGTGTAGCCGCTGTCGCGTTCGCGGATGAACGAGTTCATGCGGAAGCACATCCGCTGGCGCTCGGCGTCGGGCCAGGCCTCGAGAATCCCGGTCGCCGTGTCCTCTGCGCGGCGATAGCCCGAGTGGTAGACATAGTCGAACTGCCCGAAGCGCGCGCAGAGCGCCTCGCCCGTCTGCCGCGCCTGGCGCCAGCCGAGGTCGGTCAGCGGCACCTGCCAGTCGGGCACCCCTTGCACCGACTTTCGGGACTCGTCGTCCACGAAGTACACGTTGTCCTTCTTGGCGACGTTCCGAGCGGACTCGCCGTGCCGGACGAGAATGAGCAGCGCCGGCCGGTTCGCGGCGCGCGCATCGGACTGTCGGGTGCTGGATGTGTCAGGCATGATCTCCGTCGCCGCTGCCTCCTCCATTGTCTACACCTTCCTTGCCGGCACGATCTCCGACTGGACGCGTCCCCCGGTCACCTGGCGCCACGCGATTTCGTAGGCCCGCAACTGGCTCGCGTACCAGGCTTCGAGCGTCCCGTGGTCTTCGCCGCCCGGGCGATCGGTCTTGTAGTCCACCAGTCGCCACTCGCCGGCCGCTTTGTAGATCAGGTCGATGGTGCCGTTGACCACGGTCGGCACGTCGCCGCCGGCCTCGCGCACGGCGAACGGCACTTCCTCGTGACACTCGGCCGACGCGCGCGCCGTCTGCCAGAAGTCCGCATGCGCCACGGCCTCCACCGTGTCGAGCGCGAGGTCGAGCACCGCGCGCAGGTCGGGCTCGTCCATGGTCAGCCAGAGCGCGAGGCGGCGCAGGTCGTCGTGCGTTGCGCCCTTGTGGCGCATCGCGTGCTCCAGGAGGCCGTGCACCAGCGTGCCCCAGGCCAGGCCCGCGTCCGCACGCCGGCTGGGCGTCTCAACTGTGATCGCCCGCGTGGGATCCGACTCCGCGAGGTCGACGGGCTCGCCGCGTCGGCGCGCGACATCGTCGGCTTCCTCCGGGTCGGCATCCGGCGCCAGGCGTGGGAAGCGCTTGATCTCGGCAGTAACCGACGTCGTATCCCAGGACGCTGGCCGCGCGCGCTGGTGTCTGGCCTCGGCGGCCTCCCCCGCACGCTGCACCGCCGCCGCCGACAGATCGACCGTCGCCGCCGGCGGCAACTTCACGCTTTCCGGCACGACAAGCTCGGGCACGCCGGAGAGAAACGCATCCAGTCCCGCCCACGCGCGCCGGGACGACGCGCCGCCGGATCTTGCCCAGCGGCCGACGATCACCAGGTCCTTGGCCCGGGTAGCCGCCACATACAGCAGCCGGCTCACCTCGGCGTCGAGGAACGATTCCTCGTCCGCCTTGTGCCGCGCCCAGTCCGGTGGCTCGGCGAGCATCGTACTGCCCCGCGACTCGAACTTGCGAACGATCGGGAAGTACCCGTGCGCCGCCGGACCGTCGCGCACGACGCGCACGTCCACCACCGGATCGAAGCCGCCGTTAGGATCCGCGAGAAAGACCACTGCCGCCTCGAGGCCCTTGGCCTTGTGCAGGTTCATGAGACGGACGACGTCCTGACGGCCGGGCTCGAGCGGAAGCGACTCGACCTCGGAAGACTCCTGGTCGAGGTCGGTCAGTGCGTCGGCCGCCTCGGCCAGCGTGAACCCGACCTCGACGGCCGCGCGCACGCGGTCGATCGCATGCAGGAGGTCGCCAGCCTCGACGCCGCCGGTTGACGCCGCCGCGAGCGCCAGGAAGCCCGAGTCCTCGAGCACCCGGTCGAGGGCGGCGCCCGCCGGCAGCATGCGCGTCCACTTGTACCAGCGGCGGAGCGTCGCGAGCGCGTCGGCCACCGGCCGTGCGGCATCGGCCGGATCGGCCAGCTCGTCGAACAGACCGAAGTACCCGCCCGCCTGCCGGTAGTCGAACAGTTGACGATCGGAGAGACCGAAGAGACGGCCGCGCAGCACGCCGACGAGCGCGACGCCGTCCTGCGGATCCGCGAGTGCGATGAGCAGCTCGGAGAGGGCCACCACCTCGGGCGAGTCGCCGAAGCCCCCGCCGCCGCTGACCTCGACGGGCACCTGCAGATGCTCGAGCGCCCGCGCGTAGACCTGCAGGCACTTCTTCTTGCGCGTCAGGATCATGAAGTCCTGATATCCCCGGCGCCCGCGATCGACCTCGTCGCGGATGTAGCGCGCAATCGCGCCGGCCTCGGCGTCGGCCACCTCGCTGCGATCGACCGCCGCCGGAATCGTGAGCGTGCACACCG